>CABRHX010000010.1 GCA_902470805.1 uncultured Collinsella sp.
CATCGGGACTTGCAGCGACGGACCTCAGGACACTCTTACACCACGTCTGCGCGCGCGACCAAAGCAAGACAACGTTATTCCCCATAAGTTCAATAAAATAGGCTTCCTAACGATAATGGATACCGTTAGGAAGCCAAAAAGACGTAAGACATATGTGACTATCTTGGCAACAGTACTCATATTTGGCATTGTTTGACCACGTGGTATATAGCTAACCCCCTCAAACAGCCCAAAACGCCTATTTCGATGCGCGCTCCGCCGCCTCAATCACGTGTTTGGCGAGAATCGCGGTGGTCACAGCTCCCACGCCGCCCGGCACAGGCGTGATGGTGTCAACAACCGGCTCTGCAGCATCAAAATCAACGTCCCCGACCAACTTGCCAGCGGCCTCGTCCCAATTAATGCCAACATCGATGATTGTCTGGCCCTCGCGAACCGCGTCCACACCAATCGTGTGCGCGCGCCCAACGGCCGCAACCACAATATCAGCCGCACGGCACTCGGCAGCAAGGTCGCGCGTATGCGTATGGCACGTCGTCACGGTGGCATTGCGCGCCGTAAGCATGGCAGCAACGGGACGCCCGATCACCAGCGAGCGCCCGACCACAGCAACCTTAGCTCCATCCAGCTCAACGCCGTAATGATCCAGCAAAGCAAGCACAGCTTCGGCTGTGCAGGGGGCAAAACCCTCGCCGCGCCCCGAAAGCGTGGTGAGCAGCGAAGCCGGCGTCATGGAGTCAACATCCTTGGCGGGATCGAGCGCTGCGGCGACGGCGTTCTCGTCAAGGCCGGCGGGCAGCGGGCGGAACATCAGACAGCCATGAACAGCCGAATCAGTATTGATGTCCTCGATGGCCGCCAGCAGCTCGTCCTGCGAAACATCGGCAGGAAGCAAAACGCGGCGCGCCTCAATGCCAACCTTCTCGCAGCGCTTGAGAGCGCCGCGCTCGTAGGATAGGTCGTCCTCGCGCTCACCCACACGCACGATAGCCAACGTCGGAACAACGCCCCGCTCGCGCAGCGCTGCGCAGCGAGCGGCAAGCTCCTCAGTCAAAGCACGGGCAACGGGAGCACCCTTCAGCAGTTCAACCATAGCTATCCTCTCTTCCTTGCAGCATCGGAGGCGCGGCGCGCCAGCGCATCGGCGCGCGGCAACCATGTGTCGAGCAACTCATCACACGCGGTCTCGAGCTCCTTAGCACGAACGCGATCCTTCATAGACGTGGTGTTCGCAAAGAGCGTCAAGCTCGCGCCCTGCATAGCAGCACGGCAGAACACGGCGCCGCACGCCACATCGGACAGCAGCTGACGCGAACCCTTGTCGGCCATGTCCTCGAGCAGCGCCAGCGCACGCCCGCAGGCATCCATAATGCGATACGGCGGCATAGCGGCCACATGCAGAGCATCCTGAATCGCGGTCGCTCGAGCCGGATCGTCACGCGGAATACCGTACGCCGCGGACACCCGCCCGTAGGCACGAACGTCCTCGGCAACCAACTCGACAAGCTCCTGGGCCAGCTCATCCGCCTGGGCAAACGCACGCGTCAGGTCATCCGCACGATCAGCAAGCGCGGGATTGGTCGCACCGTAGCGGGCAACCATTCCGCACAGCGAGGCGCCCAGCGCGCCCACAAAGGCGCTCGCGCTGCCACCGCCGGGAACCGGCTCGCGCGCGGCAAGCGCCTCGGCAAACCCGCGGCAGGTCTTGTCCATCATCTCTTGGCTCATACGCACGCACCTTCAAGTCATATACATCGGTCGGGTGGCAACCACCGACCGACCGCATCGATCACATAATGGTGCTAAGTCTAGCCCATAAGTACTCAAGCGTCAGCGCACCTGGCCATCGCGGATTTCTATGGCACACGATAGACCATGCCAACGCAAACATGGGGCACATGGCTCAACTTTCGGGACTTCCGGACGTCACAAACTGGGACATATCTATAAACAAGGAACCTATTGGGGCAATGCCCGCGCACACGCGCCCCTTTAAAACACTGGGCGCCCAACCCCGGTGAGGGCCGACAGCATCGGCTCTCCCCTCTTTTGGACCCGCGCATATTGCCACTTGTCGGCGCAATTCCAGCCCTCAGAATGGGACACATGGCCCACCCTAGCGAGCCGTCCACGCGTACAGTAAAGACAGGTAATCCATGGGCGGTTACAGATCGAGGAGGACACGACCATGAAAAAGAAGGCCTTTGCGATTCTCACCCTCTGCATCAGTCTCTTTGCCGCAGTTGCCCTGGTGGGCTGCGGTGGCAGCGGCGACGCTACCGGCAGTGGCGGTGGCAGCGGCGCAGAAAAGCCAGCCGTGGATATGAGGACCGACTTCATTTGGTTTAAGGTCGAGGTTCCCGAGGGCGTCGAGATCACCGACGTTGCCGGCGACACCGCCGACAGGGCCCAGTTTAAGTTCACCGAGAGCGAGCACGCCAGCGATCGCTTCATCCCCGTCTTCGACTCTGACAAGAACGCCGACGAGCTGTTCGACTACGAGGCAAAGTGGAATGCCAGCTTTGAGTGGACCGAGAATGACCCCGTCAAGTACAACGGCAAGACCTGGCGCAACGCTTCCTACACGCACTCGGGCGGCGTGACGACCGAGTACTTCACCGACGTTGACGGCGGCAGCGTGTACGTGCGCATCGACAACGTCGAGGAACACAAGGATGCCGTCGAGACCATGATGAAGTCCCTGGAATTTGCCGACGACATTGCCGAAGCCAAGACCGAGGCCATGGACGTCATGCTCGATGATATCGAGATCAAGCGCTAAACGACTGGCGAGCGCAGCGGGAAACACGGGCGCAGTGCAAACAAGCGACGATACCCCAGCGCTTCGCACCAAGGGAGGATCGGCTCGCCGGCCCTCCCTTTCTTATGCCGATAGCCGGCGAACGCGAGGGTGCCGGGCGGCAAAACCACCCCCAGCGCGGTAGCAGCACAAATAGACAAGCGCCCCAACGCGTCCGCCCGCCGATTTATGGCGCCGCGCAGACAATTAAGCCAACACGTTTAGACATCCGGGCAGTATAGTGAACAAAATGAGTGCATAACCGCACCCTGCGAACGGAGGAGTTATGACCGAACACCACGCCATCAGCCGCCGAGCATTTACGTTGGGCCTTGGACTCGCGGCGTTGTCGCCACTTGCAAGCCTGCCCGAAACCGCGGCATTGGGCATTGGCCCACGAGCGGCATTTGCAGACGACGCTGCCACAGCGTCGGTCAGCCTCGACAATTTCGTCATTCGCCTTCGCCCCGCGGGCTATTTTCGCACCGCGAGCGTCAACGAAGACGGCAACGTCATCGGCAACGTCTGCCACCTGTTTAATGACGGCACGTCCAGCAAGCTCATCCTTGAGAACGTAACGACCAAGAATGACGATACAAACTGGTATGCTATCCGCACCTTGCTCAATTTCGAAGAGCATAAAAAGACGGGCTACAGCATTTGGTCGGTCGACGACGACTCGGACAAAGATGGAAAGGTCATCCACGTATGGGGCGGCGAGTATGACAACAAGCCCAGCCGTGCTTTTGCGTTCGAGCGTCAATCAAACGGAACCTATATCATCCGAGACCGCACGGTCGAGAAAGAAACCGAGAAAAAAGACATTAAGTACCTGGCAATAGAATCGAACGGCAAAGACCAGGACAACAATAAGATCTGCCATAAGAGTAAGAGCATTCCGTGGGAGCTCGAACTTATCGGTTACGACATGGGCAAGATCAATACCACAGTTAGAAGTATCGACTGGACCACGTATAGCAGCTACGTCGACGGACCATGCTGGATGAAATACGTCGACGACAACAAGTACCTCGACGAGCTGAGTATCCCGGGCACGCATGATTCGGGCACCTGCAGCGTGGACAACGACACCGAGCCCCAATCCTCACAAGCAAAGTGCCAGCAGGATTACATCCCCACGCAGTTGCTCGAAGGCATTCGCTATTTTGATATCCGACTTGGAAAGAACAACGATAAAGGCGACCCCGGTATCGACCATGGAAGATGCTACCTGCTCAAAAAAGACGGGGGCTTTATGCATCTCTCCGATGTCATCGACTACTTCAAAACTTTTTTGAACGAAAACCCATCAGAAGCGCTCATCATGCTTGCGTCACGAGGCAACGACGAGGCTACCGACGAAAGCGTTACGACGGCTTTCGCCAAGGTTATGCACGATAATCCCGATCTGTTCTACACGTCGAGCCGAATCCCCACACTGAACGAGGTGCGCGGAAAGATCGTCCTGCTGCGTCGATTTGTACTCGCCGGCAACAGCGTAAGCGGCCACACGTGGGGCCTCGATCTCACCCAATGGGACGACAAAATCAAGGCGCATTCCGGGCAGTCGATGTGCCTCGTCCAAGACGCGCGAGGCTTTGAGACTACGGGCAATGCGGGCGACAAAGAGCCCTATTGCACCAAGGTATACGCCCAGGACCATTTTGAATGCACCGGAACCGACAAGACTAGCTGGGTCGATATGGCGCTGCGAGAGACGACCAATCTCACGCGCAACAAGGTGGACGTCGAGGACAATGATGGCGCCAAGATGCAAGTCCTGGAACGCTGCTGGTCTATCAACTACACCAGTTGCACGAATTACAAACAAGGAAGCAATCCTTTTACCGCGGCGCGAGTGGTCAACGAGCATCTGTACAAGAGCCAGTACATCAATCCCAGCGGCAGCGATAAAACAAAGTCAGATTGCCTCAAGCACGTTGGTATTATCGCGTCCGACTTTGTCGATTCGGCACTGGCCCGGAGCATCTACCAACGCAATTACGACGCGAAGCACAAGCCAACAGTTTCATGCTGCCTCCCGGACCGCATGCACATGACGTATGGAGACTCGCTGAGCGATGCCTCGCTCCAAGATGGCAAGACCGTTGGCGAGGGCCATTTCCGCCTTGTCGACAGCAGCAACGTACTCAACGTGGCCGCTTCTGGCAGCGCGTTTGCCATCGAATATGTGGATGTCGACGCCCTGGGCAACGAGACCGTTACGGGGCTGCAGGGCTTTGTGCCCATCGATATCGATCCACGCGCGCTGACGCCCCATTTTGAGGGACTCGAAGGCCTTAAGGCCGGCGAAGACGTGCGCGCCAAGATTGCGGCATCACTCGAGGGCAAGCTCGAAACCGATGCCTGCACGGCCCAGCTCGAGTTTGTGCACGACGCGAACGGCGCTCCGGGAACGGCGATGGCCGAGGGCGAGGCATTTACCGCGGGAACGTACTGGGTGCGCGTGAACGGTCTCTTGGGCGACGCGGCGCAGAGCTACACGCTCGCCAGCGATGGAGCCGCAAGCTTTACCGTAGCGGCCTCGGGCAGTGCAGGCGGCACCGGTAGCGGCACGGGTTCCAACGCAGACGGCGCCGACAAGAACGGCGGCGGCAACAAGAGCAAGGGCTCGACCGGAAAACTCGCCGACACGGGCGACGGCTCTGGCGTTGCCGCCGGGCTCGCTGCTGCCGCCGTGGCGACAACGGTCGCCGGCGCGGCGATGCTTGCCAATGACCGCGAAAACGTTGGGGACGACAGCGAATAGGCAAGCCCGCCTTTTAGACACATCGACTCAATTGGGGGGGGCGCAGAATACCGTTCTGCGCCCCGATTTTTACCTTAGCCCGAACACCGTTATCGGCTACATCACCATGTTCAGCGCATTCACGAACTCCTGAGCTTGGGAGCGGCTGCTCAGACTAAAGACACAGGCAGTCAACAGCCTGTTACGTAGGAAAACGTCGCGGCCCTTGATCCTGTTGACCCCCGTGATGTCCTTAAGGTAAACGATCTCGGTGCGCTTGCCACCAAACGCGCCCTTCTTGAGCACCTCGATACGGTTAGGCTAGATCTTGACGTCTTTAAACCTGCCCGAACCCTTGTCCTGGAACAGCAAGGTGTCGTTGTCCACATGCGCCACCCCCAATGAGGTTCGTTAAAACTGCCTCTATAGCCACATTTTAGTCACCGTAAGGCTCCCATGCGAAGGTGCCAGACAGCACAGCAATTCGTGTCCGCGCGAGGCTTTAAACTAAATGCGATAAAGATGCATTCCACAAGAGGAAAGTGGGGCGACAGTGATGGGCGAACTGGTAAACCGTGGAGAATCGGCAATCGTACCCGAAAGTTTTTACAAGCAGGTCTCCTCGATTCTCAACGCCGCTCGCGACAAGGCCTATACCGCCGTTAACTTTGCGATGGTTGAGGCGTATTGGGAGATCGGCAAGAGCATTGTTGATGAGCAGGGCGGAGAGGAGCGCGCAGCATATGGAGAGGCATTGATTGCGGGCCTCTCTAGAAGGCTTACCGCGGATTTCGGAAGAGGCTTTGGTATCGCAAACCTTCGCAATATGCGTCAGTTCTTTCTTGCGTATCCAATTCGCGACGCACTGCGTAGCGAATTGAGCTGGACTCATTACCGCAGGCTGATGCGCATTCCCGACCCCGAAGCTCGCGCCTGGTACATGAACGAATGCGCCGACTCTCGCTGGAGCACGCGTCAGCTCGAGCGCCAGATCAACACCATGTTCCGCGAGCGCCTACTTGCCAGCAAGGACAAGGAGGCCGTCACCCAGGAAATCCAAAAGAGCGCCCCGGCTCGTCGCCCCGAGGATATCATCCGCGACCCATATGTACTGGAGTTTTTAGGTTTCTCGGACGATGCTGCGTTTCGCGAGAGCGATCTAGAGCAGGCACTCATCACTCATCTTCAGAAGTTCCTGCTGGAGCTTGGCCGTGGTTTCGCTTTCGAGGCGCGCCAAAAGCGCATCACCTTTGATGGGCGCCATTTCTATATTGACCTTGTGTTTTACAACTATCTGATGCGCTGCTTCGTGCTCATCGACCTTAAGACCGATGACCTTACGCATCAGGACCTGGGCCAGATGCAAATGTATGTGAACTACTACACGCGTGAGCTCATGAACGAAGGCGACAATCCGCCCATAGGCATCGTGCTCTGCGCGGACAAAAGCGACTCGATTGTCGAGTACACGCTGCCCGAAGACAACGACCAAGTGTTTGCCGCCAAATACCTGCCGTACCTTCCAAGCAAGGAAGAGCTGGCGCGCGAGCTGAGTGCCGAGTACCGCGCCATCAACGAAGCGACTAATGGCGACGCGCAAGGGTAGCAACACGTTGCGACCGATACCCCCGACGACGTTCCACTTCCCCTGGCATAAGAGGAGCTTTCCATGACAGACAGACCGAAAACAACACTGCGCGACTGCATCTATGGACTCGCCGTCGGCGACGCGCTGGGCGTTCCTTACGAGTTCAGGCCCCGCGGAACGTTCGAATGCACGGGCATGATCGGCTACGGCACGCACGGGCAGCCCGCCGGCACCTGGAGCGACGACACATCTATGACGCTTGCTACCTGTGACTCGATTAGGGAGCTCGGGCATATCGACACCGCAGACATGCGCGACAAGTTCGTAAGCTGGATTGCCCGTGGCGAGTATACGATCGACGGCGTTTTCGATTATGGCGGCACCACCGCTCGCGCCCTACAAACCGGCAAAGGTGGCTCCGGCGAACGCGACAACGGTAACGGCTCACTCATGCGCATCGCGCCCCTGGCGTTTGTCGACGCGACTGACGACGAGATCTGCGAGGTCTCCGCGATTACGCACGCCCACAGAACATCAACCGATGCATGCGTCATATTTGTCGAGCTGATGAGGAGCGTGATGAACGACGCGCTCCCCTCGTGGGCACTCCATCTGAAAGGTATGCCTGAGCAGGAAATCAGGTCAGGTGGCTTCGTGCGCGACACGCTTAAAGCAGCCGCCTGGTGCTTTGTCAACACTAGCAGCTACGAAGATTGCGTGCTTGCCGCCGTCAATCTGGGCGACGACACCGACACCACCGCAGCCGTCGCCGGCGCCCTCGCCGGCACGGCATACGGCATCGACGCCATCCCGCAGGAGTGGATCGATACTCTACGAGGGAAGGATCTGATTGAGAGCTGCCTGTTTTAGGGCGCCATACAAGAAATAAGGTTGGAGGCACCATGGAGAGGAAGATCGCGAATATCGATGAGTTCCAAGTGGACGAAAACGGGATTCCGCTATTTCCAGTAGGACTGAAGGAAGAAGCCAACCTCTATGTCCTCCCCGACGGGCGTTACCTCCCCTGCGGGGTCTACAGGACCGCGGACGGCGATTCGCTCATTTATGAGCCGTTCGAGCTCAGCACCTTCGGGCAGATGCTTGCTCAATTCAAAGAGTGCTAGAGGTCTGATTGCCCGTTAGATCGACACTGTTCCAAACCATGGGATGGGTAGGATGTCTCCCACCGCGGCCTGTGAGGTAAAATCTTGACCGCCGCGGAATCCGCCTGCGGGCAACGCTCCGATCTCCGATTGGGGTGAAGCCTATGAACTTGTTTCTTGAAATCCTGCGCCTCTCGATGTATGTGACCGGCATTGCCCGGAACCTCTACTCGATCTGGCGGGAATATAAGCAGTAACGGATAGCGAAGGGAGTCATAGAAAAGGGTCGGTTGCAGCCGACCCTTTAAGGCGATAGCACCTGCGTTGCCCGCGCTTCCAAAGTTAACCGACTGAAGAGCGGGTTCCGCGGCACACCCTGATTTTACCCAGTGAAGCGGCTCTTTTGCAGCCGCTCCACTGTTTATTTACATCTACCGCCACAAGCGGATACCGTGCGAACGAGAGCAAAGAAACAACGCCAGCGCGGCCAACAGAGCAGACAACCCATGAGACCAAAGAAATAGAAAAGCGCCTGCGGCCTCAGTTCCCCACCCAGGTCTAGGCGCTTTTCTTGGCACCATCGCACCACATCCGCCATCGCCTCCGGCCCGAAACTCATTAAAATGCAAGCGGGAAACGACCTCAAGATCACCAACAACAGCTTCAAGCAAGCGCTTGGGCAACTGTCACAACACGAGCGCCCATAAATAGAAGCCTATTTAAATAAGTCAGAAAGCCTTGCCACCAATTGTCATTCTGGCGCGGTCAACCGATAAGTCAAATGGCAACTAACGGGTGTCAGATATACCAATATACGCAAGATTAACTGCTAGAATGCAATGGTGGACAGGCTCACCAACGTCGTGGAAGCATAAGGTAAGGAGTGCGCATGATTGCTGTCGATTACAGCTCCTCAACGTCATTTAATGAGGATGCTTTCGAACAAGGCATCATTGACCACTTGCAAACGAGCCTGGGGTACGAGCACCTCTATGGACCTGATGTCGCTCGTTCCTCCGACGCGTTTGACGACGCCTTCCTACCTGACGTCATTGGGCCCGCTCTTGAGAGCATTAACCCCACGCTCAATCGACGCGCGATTGAGGCCTCAATAACTAAACTAAAGGAAATCGAGGGCAGCGACCTCATCGCCAAGAACAGCATCTTTATGGACATGCTCCAGAACGGTGTGGAGACAAGCTGGTTTGACGGCAAAGAAGAGCATACGGACATCGTGCGCTTGGTCGATTACGACAATCCCGAAAAGAACTGCTTCCACGTTGTTAACCAGTGGACCTACATCGAGTGTGGCACCAACAAACGTCCAGATGTCATCGTATTCGTCAACGGGCTTCCGCTCGTTCTCTTTGAATTGAAGTCACCCGCTCGAGCCGACGCTGACAGCGAAGATGCCTACCAACAGATTCAAAACTACAAACGACAGATTCCATCGCTTTTCGTGTACAACGCCTTCTGCGTCACCAGTGACATGCTTCACACCAAGGTTGGCACGATCACCGCCAACGAGTCACGCTTCGTTGAGTGGAAGAGCGTCGATGGGAGCTACGAGGCCACCCAGTACGCCGATTGGAAAACCCCTCTGGACGGCATGTTCCCCAAGGAGCGGCTCATCGACATCCTGAAGAACTTCATTCTGTTCTCCGAGGACGCGAAAATCCTCGCGGGATACCATCAGTACTTCGCGGTGAACAAAGCGCTCGAGAGCGTGCATGAGGCCATCGGCGGCGACGGCAAGGGCGGCGTCTTCTGGCACACGCAGGGCTCGGGCAAGTCGCTTTCGATGGTTTTCCTTGCCCATCTGCTCGAAGAGAAACTCGACAGCCCGACCATCGTGGTGATTACCGACCGCAACGACCTCGACTCGCAACTGTTCGCGCAGTTCTCCAGATGCTCAGATTTCCTGCGCCAGATGCCCGTTCAGGCGCAGAGCCGCGCCGATCTTGCGCAGCAGATCTCGAGCCGCCGCGCCAACGGCATCATTTTCACCACTATGCAGAAATTCGAGGAGGAGGTCATCGCCCTCTCCGAGCGCAAGAACGTCGTCGCGATGGTGGATGAAGCGCACCGCGGGCAGTACGGGTTCGAGGAGAAATACGACCGTGACGGCAAGAAGCACACGGGCACCGCGTTGCTCATCCGCCGCGCCCTTCCGAATGCAACTTTCATCGGCTTTACCGGTACCCCTATTTCTGCCGAAGATCGATCGACTCGCGAGGTTTTCGGCGATTATATTGACATCTACGACATGACTCAGGCAGTAGAGGACGACGCAACCCGACCCGTGTTCTACGAGAGCCGCGTCGTCGCACTCAAACTGGATCAGAGCATCCTTGCAAAAGTTGACGATGAGTACGAAAAGCTAACCGAGCAGGCTAACGCCGAAACCATTGACGCAAGCAAACGTAACTTTGCAAATCTGGACGCCGTTCTAGGTGCACCCGAAGTCATCGATGCCTTGTGTCAGGACATCGTAGAGCACTATGAAACCAACCGTGCGCACGAACTCACCGGCAAGGCAATGATTGTTGCGTATTCGCGCCCCGCTGCCATGGCCATATATCAACGTATATGCGAGCTGCGACCCTCTTGGAAGGACGAGGGCAAGCTCGGCGTTGTCATGACCATGGGCAATCAAGACCCCGAGTGGTGGTTCGACGTCGTAGGCAATAAGGCCCATGTTAAGGAGATGGCAAAGCGGTTTAAGGATGACGCCGACCCGCTTAAAATCGTAATCGTCGTAGACATGTGGCTCACCGGTTTTGACGTGCCGAGCCTTGCCACTATGTATGTGTATAAACCCATGCGCGGATATAACCTGATGCAGGCAATCGCACGCGTAAACCGAGTATATAAAGACAAGGTTGGCGGACTGGTTGTTGACTACGTAGGCATAGCTAACGCCCTTAAACGCGCCATGAAGGACTACACCAAGCGCGACCAAAAGAAATACGGCGACATGGATATCGGGAAAACCGCCTATCCTAAGTTCTTGGAAAAACTGGCGGTCTGTCGCGACAAAATGTTTGGCTACGATTATTCGGAATTCATGAGCACCGAGTCCGCCGCACGTCGAAGCGAACTCATAACGGGTGGAGTAAATCATATCCTTGCACCCGGCGACGAAGATATCACCCGCGACTTTGTTGAGCAGGCAGGAGTCATGCTCAAAGCCTATGGACTCGCCAAAAGTCGCGCAACAGACATGCAACGCATCGAGGCTGGCTATTTCCAGGTTGTTCGAGAGCTCATCCTTCAGCTCACCGAGCAGGGCGGCACCCACAGCAAAAAAGGAGGCAAACTTACCCTTAAGCAGGTAAATGACCGCATCAATGCACTACTCGAACAGAACATCGTCCATACCGACGGCGTAATAGACCTGTTTAAGGTGGAAGACGAAACGGTTTCGATTTTTGATCCCAAGTTTCTGTCGAGCCTCTCGCGTATGAAAGAGAGGAACTTGGCTTACGAGTTGTTGAAAAAACTCATCGACGACCAGATCAAGGGCTACCGCAAGAAGAGCGTGACGCAGGCAAAGAAGTACTCAGAACTCATGCAAGGCATGGTAAATAGCTATCTAAATGGACAGCTCACAAACGCTGAGGTATTCGAAGAAATGCTCAAGATGGCAAAAGAAATGCTTTCCGAAAACCAAAAGGCAAAGGAGCTTGGGCTTAGCGAAGAGGAGTTTGCGTTTTACGAGGCACTAACACAACCGCAGGCAGTCGCCGACTACTATCGCGAAAGGAATGACGAGTTGGTCGCCATCACGCAAGAGCTCGCTGCGAAGATGCGCGAAATGCGCACGGTCGATTGGCAGAAGAAACAAAGTGCACGCGCTGCTATGCGCGTTGCAATCAAGCGTCTGCTCAAACATCATAAGTATCCGCCAGAGGGCATGGAGTCGGCACTGGCCACCGTGATGGATCAGTGCGAACTCTGGGCCGACAATGCAGCATAGGGAGTTAAAACAGCATGGCTAAAAGCAAGGCTAAGGACACCAAGAAGAACACGGCCGATGTTGGCTTTGAGGACCAACTGTGGAACGCCGCAGACGTGCTGCGCGGCAACTTGGACGCTGCTGAGTACAAAAACGTCGTATTAGGCCTCATTTTCCTGAAGTACCTCTCGGACCGTTTCGACGAACGCTATCTAGAGCTCGTCGCAGAGGGTTACGGCGACGAGGAAGATCGTGACTGCTACATGGAGCAGAATGTCTTCTTCGTTCCCGAAGAAGCACGTTGGGCGAACATCTCACAGGCGGCGCATACGCCCGAAATTGGCCAGATCATTGACAATGCCATGCGCGCCATCGAGCGCGAGAACGACAAGCTCAAAGACGTGCTGCCCAAGAACTTCGCTCGTCCCGAACTAGATAAGCGACGCTTAGGCGACGTCGTAGACTTATTCACAAACGTACAAATGACCGATAACGAGAGCGAGAAGGACCTGTTAGGGCGCGCATACGAATATTGCCTACAGAAATTCGCATCAATGGAGGGCAAAAACGCCGGTGAGTTCTATACGCCGTCGTGCATCGTGCGCACGCTAGTTGAAATCCTCCAGCCTTTCCACGGTCGTGTGTACGACCCCTGCTGCGGCAGCGGAGGCATGTTCGTGCAGTCCGCCGCCTTCGTCGAGCACCATGGCGGCAACGTGGTACAGGACATCACTATCTTTGGCCAGGAGAGCAACCCTACCACGTGGAAGCTCGCAAAGATGAACCTCGGTATTCGCGGCATCGAGGCCGATTTGGGCAACTATGCAGACACCTTCAGCGCCGACCAGCACAAGAATGAAAAGTTTGACTATGTGTTGGCAAACCCACCCTTCAACCTCAAGAACTGGGGCGGCGAAGCGCTGCAGGAAGACGTACGTTGGAAGTACGGCATGCCGCCCACGGGCAACGCCAACTTCGCTTGGATGCAGCATATGATTTGGCATCTTAACGGCACGGGCAAGATTGGCCTCGTATTGGCAAACGGGTCGCTTTCGAGCCAGACGAGCGGCGAGGGCGATATCCGACGCGCTATCGTAGAGGACGATTTGGTCGAGGGCATTGTAGCCATGCCGGGGCAGCTGTTCTACAGCACCCAAATTCCCGTGTGTCTGTGGATCCTGAACAAGAAGAAGGCTCAGTCCGGCAAGACGCTATTCATCGATGCCCGCGAAATGGGCACCATGGTCTCTCGCAAACTACGCGAGTTTACCGAAGAGGACATCAACAAAGTTGCATCCGCATTCGACTCCTTCCGCAAGGGCGAGTTCGAGCCCGTGAAGGGGTTCAGTGCCATAGCGGATTTGGATGAAATCGCCAAGCAAGATTTCATCCTGACGCCCGGTCGCTACGTAGGCATTGCCGAGCTCGAAGACGACGGCGAGCCGTTTGAGGAGAAGATGGCACGCCTAACCAGCGAGATTTCAAAGTGCTTTGAAGAGTCCAACCGCTTGCAGGAGCAAATTAAGAAGAACTTGGAGGCGATTGGGTATGGACTCTGAGATCGTTCTTTCCGATGTAATTACCGATATTGCAGCAGGACCTTTTGGCTCAAATCTAAAGGTATCTTGTTTTGTCCCATCTGGTTTCCCCATTATTGATGGCGCAAATCTAAAGGGATTTAAGGTTACAGACAACCTTACGAAGTTTGTTACTGAAGAAAAAGCGAGGTCACTCTCACGTTCAATTGCTAAAAGAGGTGATGTAGTTGTCACGATCAGCGGCACACTCGGACAAATCGCCTATATCCCAGAGGATTCTGCCTACGAAGAGTATTTGTGCTCCCAACGGCAGTTTAAGGTGACCTTCGACACTTCAAAAGTATACGTTCCATATCTCGTTTTCTATTTTCACACCAGAGAGGGACGAGGCAAGCTTCTTGCATTTGCAAATCAAACGGGAGTACCGGCCTTAGCCCAGCCAACAAAGAATTTCAAACGAATTAGGCTCGAATTGCCAGACCTCGAACAGCAGAGAAAAATAGCATTAATAGCTGAACTTCTTACAACAAAAATCGAAGCCAACGCTAAACTAAATGGCTATTTAGCTGCGTAAGATTGACCTTCGAGACATCGATTTCGCCTGACATGAGTTTAGGGAGAAGGGCGTCGCGGAGTGCGGCAAGCAGTTCATTTTCAATCGCATTTGCGCAAATCGCTGAATAGTATGGCTGAAGCCGGTCGTCAAAAGCGTGCAGACTTTCTTTTGGAGGAATCGGAACCGGAAGGGCATTAAGAATCTTTGTGGTCATACTAGGAACGGCTGAACCAGAATTCATGGATGCCAGATCGAGTCGCTTGATGAACTGATATGCGTACTTTGCAACGTTGGGGCTTTTAGGCACTGCATAGAACATCGTGTCTACCGTCCAAAACTTTTCTCTAACATACATGACATTATTCAACGAACCCTTTCTTGGAACCAGGACAGATTCGCCGCTATAGAGAAAGCGATCGACGGAACGCATATAGCCACCGGAGCCATAAACGGGGATATTTCCATCATTAAGTTTTTTGTGATCCTTGCCATACCTGATCTCAAGTAGATCCTCCAGCGTGCCCATTGGCCACTCTGCAGCTTGTTCGCCAGCCGTATAGTTTGAATACAGAACGTCGCATGCCTTTACTAAATAGCCATTTAGCTTAGCGTTGAGCTCAATTTTATTGTCTAGTAAAACCAAGACGCCAGAAATAGCGGTCTGTGTTTCGTGATCCGGAACACAGACCGGGCATAGATGAACGTGATTGCGATTTATGCCCGGCACGGCGCTTGCAGTTAAGTAGTCTCGCCATGGAATAGTTTTGAGTAGGTAATAAACGAACTTAGGATCATTGCCCTTAAAGTCTGTCGAGTACAAAGACGTATTTAATGGCCAGCAAGCTGCATCAGAGAAAAAAACTTGGCCAATAGTTCCGTAGCGTCCAGTTACGACGCATGGACCCTTAACGGCGGCTTCCGAATGCGTGCCCGTTTGTCCCGAAGATGAGAAAACCGGATAGGGGCCATCAACCCTGCTGCTGGAAGGGAGGTCAAACCCCCTTTTTAGATTAACAATCTCTCCCAAGGTCTTTTGCGTCCAGCTCATTCCAAATACTTCCTGTGCGAAGCCTTCACATTGCTCTGATTAACCATGGCGTAGTACATGGTTGTGTCTATTTTCGCATGGCCCAACAGCTTTTGCACCTGCTCTATGGGCATTCCCTTGTCGATTGCATGGGTGGCAAGCGTACGGCGAAACTTATGCGGATGAACGCGGTTGATACCGGCGCTTCTGCCTAGGTCACGTAAACGGAGTTCTATGCTCCCCACCGTAATACGTCGAGCTGAGGAATCGAGCGCGACAAATAATGCAGGACTCTTGTCAGCACGGCTCGAAAGATATTCCGTAAGATGAAGCTTAGCGCGCGCATCGAAGTAAACGGGGCGCTGCTTATTTCCCTTTCCCATTACAAGGCATTCGCGCTCGTGCAGATTGACATCCTTCCTGTCGAGTCGCACAAGTTCGCCAATACGCATGCCCGTCGAAGCGAGTAGATCAACGATGGCAAGATCTCGCTTGGACTCACAGGCGTCCCGCAATACCTCCAGTTCCTCATCGCTAAGCACCTCTTTGGTTACTTGAGCTGTTTTGACGCGACGAATGCGCCTTACAGGACTTTTCACAATGTAATCCTCATCTTCAAGCCACGAAAAGAAGCTCGACATGATACGACGTATATTATCGATTGTGACCTTACTAGAACCGCGTTTCACCTCGTAATCATTGAGATAGCGGCGCAAGTCGTCGCTCTCAACCTGGGTATAGGGCTTAGCAAGCGCTGTGTTCATATGCCGTAGGGTTGCCTCATAGTATGCAATGGTTTTAGGAGAGCATCCCTCGACCTCTTTAGCGGTGAGAAAGAGCGCAAGCAGATCTTGCCCTGGCTCTGTTTGTTTCGGTCCGAGTACCCGTCTAAGCGTAATGGTTAGATGTTTGAGCTGGTGTGAGTCGAGAAGGCCCTGCATTTCCGAAAGTACGGTATTGATGACAGTTTCCACGCTGTTCCTTTCGTCGAGTACGATAGCCACAGTGTGGACGGCGCGTTGTACATAGTGAAGTAAATGGCTATTTAGAAGAACAGTGCGAAGCGGTTGCCAATCACGAAAAAGGTTTCGCTGTCGAACTTTCCTCGCTATGCGATTTAGTGAAAGAGAAAGCCGATTACAATGAGGCTAACTTTGATACCTACGTTTCAACAGAGTCTCTGCTCCCTGGCAAGAAGGGTAGGCAGGCACCATCGTCCCTGCCCCAAACCGGAAAAGTTACAGTTTACAAGGCCAGAGACATTCTGATTTCGAACATTCGCCCATACTTTAAAAAGATCTGGTACGCAGACCGAACTGGAACCTGCTCGGGTGATGTCCTAGTGTTTAGAGCCAAGCAACCTGAGCAGTCCGGTTACCTCTATTCATGCATGCGCAGCGATGCTTTCTTCGATTACATCATGAAGAGCGCAAAGGGCACAAAGATGCCAAGAGGGGACAAAAAGCAGATGCTCACTTATAAAGTTGCAAGTAATCCAAGTGGAGCAACCGTTGATTTTATTGAATCAGCGCTTAGCCAAGCATCGAGCTCAAGTAAAGAGAAACACAGTCTCGCCGCTCTTCGCGACGTTCTCCTCCCTAAATTAATGTCAGGAGAAATCGACGTCTCAAAGGTCGATCTTAAGCAGCTAAATAGCCATTTAGCTAAGTCTCTACGGCAGCTCGGACGCCATGTCTCGCCGCACAAAAACGGGGCGGCCCGCACTCCTGCGAGCCGCCCCGTGCCCCTAGCTATCGCGTCATAAGGCTAACCAGCGCCACTCCCCTACTTACCAAATATCGCGCCAAACAAACCCTTGCGTTTGGGCTTTTCCTCTCGGTAGGAACCCTCGGCAGCTGCCGCCGCCTGCCGCGGTTGCTCACCGCCTCCTCGGCGCACGATCTGGTATAGGAACGGCGATTTAACGTATTTGACCTCGATGGGCGTGGCGTGCACGGTGCTTTCGCTCGACAGCATCACGTTGGGATTGAGCGGTGCCACCACATGCGTCTCGCGTTTGTCGCTAAACACCACCGCGGCCGCGCGACCCGTCTGGCCGTTCACGGCAATGCGCACCTGCTCGCCATCGCGGCCGTCCGTCGCCGGACGATCGACAAAGTAGACCGGCACCATCACCAGGCCGTCCTTGTGCTTGCGAGCCTTGCGCGCCCACGTGCGGATGCTCTTTTTATTGAGCCCCAACACCGCCTCGGCATCGTTGCCGGCAATATCGAGCGCCAGCTTATCAATAACCACCTGGTCCTTGGTGGACACATCGACGGAAACGACGCGGAAGTCACCTTCCTGCATGGCGGGATCGAACGGCCCCACCTTGCCAAAGTCCCACGGCTCCAAAATGCCCATAAGACGAACATCCAGGTAGTTGGCCCTGGGATATGCCCAGTCGAGCACCTCGTAGTACACCAGGGTCTCCTTGCTCAGGCCCTTGCCCGGGAAGGACGCCATCATGCGCAAATCCGCGAGCGCCATGGGGAAATAGAAGAGCATCATGTCATTTTGGATCGCGTCTTCCACGTCATGCCCGGCTAAGGCCTCCGGGTACTGGCGCACCAACTGCAGCGCGTTGGCACGTGCCTGCTGCGGCGATATCTCACAGGGGACGCCCTGTTCGGGAACGTATTCGGCACCCACGCCCATGGTCAGGCGCTTACTAAACGTGCCGGGCTTGAGAAGGTCAGCCATACCGATTTTGTTGCCGCATGACGGGCACTCAAACACGCGCTGGGTCGATGACCCCTCAAAGGACGCGCCGCAGAAGGGGCAGGGAATGCTCACGTGCGTCGCCTCTTGGAACTCCTGCGCCGTGCCGCGGTCCTCCCACAACAGATGCTCCAGAACCGACTGATTGCGCCAGTGCGCATTGAAGAAATACCAGTCCGGGTCCTCCGGGCGCTCGAGCTGCGAGACGTGCGTGAGCTTGAGCAGCCCATCAACCACCGTCAGCGGCGTATGACGGATACCTAGGGCGCTCTTGGGCTCCCCCGCATCGGCCTGCCACGGAACGACCGTGCCGCAATAGGCGCACTCAAAGCTGCGCTTTGCCTGGTGCGAATACATGGGGCCGCCGCAGTTTTGGCATTTAATGGCAAACATCTCGTCCATGGAAACGTCCTCCTTTGCACAGGGCTGTCGACATTAAGTATGTCGAGCAAATCGACGCGTGCCCATACCCATGTGGCCCAAAATGGGGCACTCGGTCGGACGGGAAGGCGCAGTGAACTCGATGTCGCGCGGGCAGTCGTCCCCTCCGCCACGCGCCCGTTAGCTCCAGCAGACCATTGCTGCATTTTCTGAGCATCGGTACACGTTGCGTCTGCGCGAGCTACACTATCCCCTTAAACATGATTGTGAGGACGATCGTTATGCTATTTGTAAATCGGCTGGTACATACGCTTGTTCCCGGCAGCGAGGGCGAGCCGGTCGATACAACCTGTCGCACTAACGCGGGTTTTGCCGCAAGCCTCATTTGCATCGGCCTCAACATCACGCTGTGCCTGGCCAAGGGCATAGCTGGTCTGCTCGCGGGCTCCGTCTCGCTTATCGCCGATGCCTTCAACAACCTTTCCGACGCCTCGAGCAACATCGTGAGCCTGCTCGGATTCCGCCTTGCCAGCCGCCCGGCCGACGAGGGGCACCCCTATGGTCACGGCCGCTACGAGTACCTCGCCGGCTTGTTTGTCGCCGTTCTCGTTTGCGCCGTCGGCATCAACCTGATCTTGGAGTCGGTCACCAAGATCATCAAGCCCTCCCCCACCGCGTATTCGGCGCTCTCCATGGCAGCCCTTGTCCTGTCCATGCTCGTCAAGTTTTGGATGGCGGCGTTCAACCGCACGCTGGGCAACCGCATCGATTCCGAGACGCTTATCGCCACGGCGCAGGACTCCAAGAATGACGTCATCACCTCGGCCTCGGTCCTGGCCGCAGCGCTTATTTCGCAGACGACCAGCTTTGACCTCGATGGCTGGGCGGGCCTGGGCGTGGGCATCTTCATCTGCATCAGCGGCATGGGCCTGGTGCGCGACGCCATCAGCCCGCTGTTGGGGCAAGCGCCCGACCCCAAGCTCGTCCAGGCAATCCGCGACAAGATCATGTCGTATCCGCAGGTCTTGGGCACGCACGACCTCATGGTGCACGACTACGGTCCCGGCCGCCAGTTTGCCAGCGCACACGTGGAAATGCCCGGCGAGGGCGATGCGTTTGAACATCACGAGATCCTGGACACCATCGAGCACGATATCAAACGGCAGATGGGCATCGGTATCACGCTGCACTGCGACCCCATCGCCACCACCGGCGACGACCTGCGTGGCTGGGTCAAGCGCGGCATAGCGCAAATCGACCCCACGCTCTCCATCCATGACCTGCACGAGCACGACGGGTTCGTTTCGTTTGACCTGGTGCGTCCCGACGGCTTTGACATATCCGACGAGGAGCTGCTGGAGCTCGTCACGCGCATCGTGCACGAGCGCCGGCCCGATGCCTCGTGCGTCGTCACATTTGACTCGGGCTTCAGCTCGCCCGACCGTCCGGCCGAGCAGCTGTAATCGACAGCAAAACGGGTCGCAGGACCGCCGACCAACGCGCCTACGCGCCCGGTCACGCGATCCTGCGTCCCGTTTTTGTTTGCACTGCTAAGGCTCTAGCCGCTCGAGCGCTAGTTCCCCTGCGCGCCCGAAATGCCATTTTGCAGGGCATCCCAGGCGTTCGTTGCCATATCGCCCAGGTTCTGTGCGGTATCGCCGAGGTTCTGAGCCGTGTCACCCAGCTCTTGGGCCTTATCTCCCAGTTCCTGCGCCTTGTTGCTCAGGTCTTCCAGCGTGTTGGAGCTCGAGCTGTCCGTGGTGCCCTGGTCGCCGGACGCGTTGCCCGACGAGCTGTCCTTGCGCGTGAGCTGAATCTCGAGGTTACCGTTGTCGTTATAGTAGGCAGACGTCACGACCCAGTTGGCATCGACAACGGGCGTCGAGCCGTCGTCGGTCAGAATCACGGCATTCGAAAGATCGGCCCCGCGTGACTTGAGGAGCTTCTTGGCGTTGGACCAGTACTGACCCGGGATATCGCTCAGGTCGACGGTGCCGGACTGGGTAGTCTCGGTCTGCTCGGCCGTGGTATCAGTCGTGGCGCCCCGCTTGTTGAGCATGCCCGACACGATGGCAAACACAACCGACAAGGCAAAGAAGATCGCCAGCACGATGAGGATCTTCTTAATCACGCTCGACGAACGCGAAGGCTTCCTCTCTTCGTCCTCGCCATACTGGGGGATGGACTTGGGATACTCACGATACGGCTCGCGCGCATATCGGTCGCGCGACTCGTAGCGCGGTTGTGCCGTGCGCGGCATATATGTCGTCTGCTGAGGTTGCGGAATGGGATTTTGCAGCAGGTCATCATAAGGGTCTGCCGCCGCGTTGCCGTAGGGGCCCTGCGACGAGGCACCATACGGGTCCTGCGCTGCGTTTCCGTAATTCACAACGCGCGTGGGATCGGCCGACGCCTGCGTCGTATCGGGAGCAGCGTAGCCGGGATTCGGCACGACGCGGGTCTCATCGGCGCCATTGCCCGTCCGCGGGGAGCCGTAGCCACCCATTACGGTCGTCTTGTCCTGGTCCATGCAACGATTCCTTTCCGTCGCCCGTAAGCATCAAGTTATCCATGCATTCTACCCGCGCAAAAGCCTATGATGGGCAAAGCCCGCCGGTATCTACAAGACATGCGCGGCCGACGGCCATAAGCGAATCGAGGATACGTCATGGCAAAAAGCAAGCTCATCAAAGACACGACGCGTGCCGAACGTGAGGAGATAATTAAGCTAGTGCTCGCTGGCTGCGGTAACGGCAGCTGCGACAACTGCGGCAGTTGCAGCTTGGGAGCAGGCGACCCGTACGGCACCTACCAGCCCTACATTGACGGCGAGATGGAAATCGCCGATATCAACATGATGGTCGCCGAGCGCAACGCTAAACTCTTCGGCCTCCAGCGCGGCTAATGATCCCTTCTTGGGCTGTGCACCAAAAAATGCGCCCATCTACTACGTTTAACCCAAGGGTGCCAACCATAGCCAAATTTGTTTTAACAAAACCGCAGGTAAACGTCTTGCCGCATTGTTAAAAAACGCTCCATGGTCGGTCCAACCCTGGTAAACGTAGTAGATGGGCGCTTCTCGTGGCGTGGCTGGCCCAGATAGCTTGTTTCGGAGCCAATTTGCATCAAAAAGTCCCCGGCGGCGCTGCGTTTTGCGTCACCGGGGACAGTTCAATTTATCCCTCGCGGTCCACCTTACTCATTGGGTACGTACGTAGCCCTGGCTCGCTCGGGCGTCACGTCCTGACCACTGGAATAGCTCGAGTCGAAGGCGTGCGCAACCAAGTCGTGCGTATCCCATGCCATGCAGTCAAACTCGCCAGTATCGAGGACGATGATATAGCCCTTGCCGTCGTAGTAGAAATGATCCTCGGTGTAGTTATTGTCATCGTCGATGCTGTCTTCGGACACAGAGTCCATATCCGGCTTTGCCGTCTTAATTGCCTGCTTGGCCTCGCTCTTGAGGGTGTCAAACGAGAGCCCATGCTGCGCAAGCGAGTCCTCGAGCGAAACCTGCTCACCCGTCTTGAGGTTGTAGAACGCCGACCTTGTCACTCGCTCCGATCGATACGGAGGTTGATAGCTGTCGGTAAACGTGCGCACACAGGCAATATCGCCATCGATCGAGACGATCTCGGCGGTGTACATCATGGTCACGCGGCTGTCTTCGTCATCCATCGAGGCCTGCTTGCTCGCTTCGAGCGTATCCGCAACGAGCTGGACCATATCCTTGTTAAACTTGGCGACACCCACGCCCTGGCCCTTCACCTGGGGATAGGTCCACGTAGCCGTGATCTGGCACGTGTCATCGGGGGACGGATCCAGCGGGCCTTCGCCAACTGCAGCCGTAAAGTCAACATCCTGCGTGGCAGAGACGGCCTCGTAGCTCGCCTGCGCATCGTCAGAGTCCTTCGACTTCAGCTGCTCCAGCGTCGTGGCCACCGTTGCGATGGTGCCGGCTACGCTCTCTTCGGTGCTGGTAAGCACGGCGCTCAGCTCGGACACTTCATTGGTGCCGGCAATCTTCGAATCGCTTATCGGCGCCGGACCGGCAACGGCGCTGAACGCCTTACCATCGTAGGCATCGAATTCGCACTCATAGCCATCACGAGATTCGTCCATCCCGACTGGAACCTCTTTGACGTTGATCTTCTCCCCATCATGCAAATATCGCCTGAACCCATAGGTGCCATCGTAATCGTATACACGGAGCGAAACGCCAACGCACATAACGTCAACCCAGATATCGGGCTCATATACTTTCTCAATTTTGCCGTCGCGGTATGCCCAAACCTCGGCCTTAGCGGCGGTGGCGCCATTGCTGTTTTCGAGCGGCTCGTCAGAATACTCAATCAAGAGCTCATCCTGACCATCGCCATCAAAGTCTATAAGCTTGGCGTAGGCAACTCCCTGGGCTCCATATGTGTATTCATCAATCGCGACGGCCTCACCCTCGCCGTACTTCTTCTGGTACTCGAGAATCTTGTCGGTGAACAGCTCGTTTGCCGTCTTGACTGCTGCCTTGGCAGAAGCCTTGGCCTCCTTCTTGGACTGCGTGAGCTCGACGTTCTTAGGGGCGTCCGAACCTTCCTTGGTATAGTCGACCTTCATGGTGGTCGTGCTCTTCTTTTTGCCCTTGCCTGAGGTGATGGTCATCTGGTACTTCTGGTCGGGCAGCTCGCCAAAGTCCTCCATGGCAAAGCCATCCTCGCCGTCGACCTTGATGGTATAGCTCTTGCCCTTGCCGGACACCGGCGCCAGCTCGACGGTATAGCTCTTGAGCTTTTTGCCCTTGCTGTTCTTGGGCAGCACTTTAGTCTCGCATGCGCAGACAACGTAGCCCTTGCCGCCCGAAGTCACCTCGGACGACGCGCCGATACGCGGCACGATCACGATAGCGGCGACAATGGCGACAACGGCAACACCGCCGAGAACGGCCGCGACGATGCGGCCCTTGTGCTTGGGCTTCTTGGACTGCGGCGTCGGAACAAACGGCTGAGCAGCCTTGGCAGGCTCGGTCATAGGCTCCTCATAACGAGGCTGCGCCGCCATATGAGCCGAGGCACCCTGAGGAGCTTGCCGTCCCACAGGAGCGAACGCCGTCGAGTCCTCCACCGGAAACGCCACGGGCTCCGCTTGATCCTCGGCGGCGCCCACGCGAGCGCCGCAGCTCGTGCAAAACATGGAGTCATCGGGTATCTGGGCTCCGCACTTGGTGCAATACATCACATCTCCCGTCTCTCGTCGCAGCCGCAATGCGCCCGCGCAGTTCTTCCAACTACACCGTACGAGAGAAATCCCCATTCTTGTTGCGCAACATTGCCGCCGCAAAAAATGATCCCTTGGGGACGAAGGAAAAAGCCCCGCCGGGCCTTGAAGGCGCGGCGGGGCGTGCAAGCGGCTATGAGCGGCAGGCCTAGAACAGGCCGGTGATGTTGCCGTCGTTGTCGACGTCGATGTTCTCGGCCGCGGGAACCTTGGGCAGGCCCGGCATGGTCAGAACGCTGCCGGTCAGCGCAACCACAAAGTGGGCACCGGCGGAAACCTTGAGCTCGCGCACGGTGATGTGGAAGCCCTCGGGAGCGCCCAGCGCCTTGGCGTTGTCGCTAAAGCTGTACTGCGTCTTGGCCACGCACACCGGCAGGTTGCCAAAGCCGTTCTCGCGTAGCTCGGCGAGCTGGCGCTTGGCAGCCGGCGTAAAGTCGACGCCGTCGGCGCGGTAGACCTTGGTGGCAACGGCCTCGAGGGCGTCGGCCACATCGGCACCGTCCTCGTAGGCAAACTTGAGCTCGCTCGGCTGCTCAATCAGGCGCATGACCTCATCGGCCAGGTCGAGCGCGCCCTCGCCGCCCTTAGCCCAAACCTCGGACAGTTTAACGTTGACACCGAGCTTCTGGCACTCGGACTCGATGAGCTCGAGCTCGGCCTCGGTGTCCGTCGGGAAGCGGTTGATGGCGACCACGCAGGGCAGACCGTAGACGTTCTGGATGTTGTCGACGTGGCGCAGCAGGTTGGGCATGCCGGCCTTGAGGGCCTCGAGGTTCTCCTCGTTGAGGTCGGCCTTGGCGACGCCACCGTTGTACTTAAGCGCACGAGCGGTGGCGACGACCACGACAGCGCTGGGGCGAACGCCCGTCATGCGGCACTTGATGTCGAGGAACTTCTCGGCGCCCAGGTCGGCGCCGAAACCGGCCTCGGTAATCGCAACGTCACCAAAACGCATGGCCATGCGGGTGGCCATGATGGAGTTGCAGCCATGGGCAATATTGGCGAAGGGACCGCCGTGGACAAACGCAGGCGTGCCCTCGAGCGTCTGAACCAGGTTGGGTTTGAGCGCGTCCTTGAGCAGGGCCGCCATGGCGCCCTGAGCCTTAAGGTCGCGGGCGCGGACGGGCTCGCCGGCAAAACTGTAGCCGACAACAATCTCGCCCAGGCGCTCCTTGAGGTCATTGATACTCGTGGACAGGCACAGGATTGCCATGACCTCGGAGGCAACAGTGATGTCGAAGCCATCCTCGCGCGGCACTCCCTGGGCCTTGCCGCCAATGCCGTCGATAACATGGCGCAGCTGACGGTCGTTCATGTCGACAACGCGCTTCCAGGTGATGCGCTTAACGTCGATGCCGAGCTGGTTGCCCTGCTGAATATGGTTGTCGAGCATGGCTGCCAGCAGGTTGTTGGCGGCACCGATGGCATGGAAGTCACCGGTAAAGTGCAGGTTGATGTCCTCCATGGGGATGACCTGGGCCCAACCGCCGCCGGCGGCACCGCCCTTCACGCCAAACACGGGGCCGAGCGAAGGCTCGCGCAGGGCCACGGCGCTCTTGACGCCGCGACGACGCAGGCCATCGGCCAGGCCGATGGTCGTGGTAGTCTTGCCCTCGCCTGCGGGCGTGGGATTGATAGCGGTCACGAGGACAAGCTTGGCCTGGTGGTCGGTCGGCTCGTTGAGCAGAGAATAGTCGACCTTTGCCTTGTCGAAGCCATACGGAATCAGATGCTTAACGTCGACGCCGGCGTTCTTGGCCACCTCGGTAATAGGCAGCGGCGTAACAGAACGTGCGATTTCGATGTCAGTAGGCATGGGCGGTCCTTTCGTTACCGGATGAGAAAAAGACCAATCCAGCATAGCACGCGCGCGCAATAGTAAAACGCCCGTAACCGACGAACGGCGATATGTTTACCCGATGCCCAGCGATAGCCTACAGATGCGCTAAAACAAGCCCATTCCTACAGGGTCGGTTCAATACCCAAATGCTCAAAGGTGCGAAGCGTTGCCTGGCGGCCCTGGGGCGTACGAATCATCAAGCCGCACTGCAGCAGATAAGGCTCATAGACATCCTCGAGCGTACCCGGGTCCTCGCCCACCGCGCTGGCAAGCGTCGTCAGGCCCACGGCACGGCCGGAGAACGTCTTGGTAAGCGTCTTCAAGATGCGAATATCCATCCAGTCCAGGCCGAGCTCGTCGATCTCGAAGAACTCGAGTGCCTGACGGCAGATATCGAGCTCGATAGGACCGTTGCCGCGCACCTGCGCATAGTCGCGCACGCGTTTGAGCAGACGGTTGGCGAGGCGCGGCGTACCGCGCGAGCGCGAGCCGATCTCGAGCGCGCTGGGATGGTCGATCGTCACGCCCAGGATGGTTGCCGAGCGCGTCACAATCTGGGCGAGCTCCTCAACGGTGTAGTAGTCCAGGCGATACGAGATGCCAAAGCGATCGCGCAGCGGACCCGTGAGCATGCCCGAACGGGTCGTGGCCGCCACCAGCGTAAACTTGGGAATATCCAGGCGAATCGAGCGCGCCGCCGGGCCCTTACCGATCACGATATCGAGCGCAAAGTCCTCCATCGCGGGATACAGAACTTCCTCGACCGAACGGTTCAGACGGTGAATCTCGTCGATAAACAGCACGTCACCCGGCTGCAAGTTAGTTAGGATGGCCGCGAGGTCGCCGGTGCGCGCAATAGCGGGGCCGCTCGTCGTCTTGATCTGAGCGCCCAGCTCGTTGGCGATAACCGTGGCCAGCGTGGTCTTGCCCAGACCCGGAGGGCCAGAGAAGATCACGTGGTCGAGCGTCTCGCCGCGGCTCTGCGCGGCCTCGATCAGCACGCGCAGACTCTGCTTGATATGCTCCTGGCCGCAGTAGTCATCCAGGCGCTGGGGGCGCAAGGTACGGTCGACATCGAGGTCCTCGGGCGTCAGCTCCGAGCCCACCATGCGCTCGCCATGCGCCATGGATGCCGCCGGCGAGTTGCCGGGCGTCGCCCACAGGTCCTGAGAGTCATCGGCTTCCCACATCACACATCCATTCCAAGTCGCTTAAGCGCAGCGCCGAGCAGATCCTCGACACGCATATTCTGCCCATCATACCCGCTCAGGGCAACATCGGTCTCCTGTGGGCTAAAGCCCATGGAAAGGAGCGCCGCACGGGCGTCATCGATCGCCGAAGGAGCGGCGGCGGGAACCGGCATCGCAACCTGGCCGGGAATCACGTCGACCGGCACAAAGCCCTTGTCCTTGGCAAAGGTGCTCTTGAGTTCCAAGATGAGGCGCTGCGCGGTCTTTTTGCCCACACCGGGAACCTTGGCCATACCCTTGTCGTCCTCGGCCATCACCAGGGAATACAGTTGCCCCACGGTATAGGTGGAGAGCACGGCAAGCGCCAGGCGCGGACCGACACCAGAGACGGACACGAGCCGATCGAACATCGTGCGCTCGTCCTTGGAGGCAAAGCCAAAGAGCGTCATGGCGTCCTCGCGCACCTGCATACGGGTATAAAGGCGAACCTCGCCGCCGGGTGTAGGCAGCGTGGCGGCAGTACTGCCCGAGATGCCGAGCTCAAAGCCCACGCCCGATACATCGACAACGGCCGAGCTCATCGTGGCCTCGACAAGCGTTCCATGGAGCTGGGAGATCATCAGTATCCGGTTCCTCTCTGTTGATAGAACTCGCCGCCGGTAAGCGCCCGGGTGCGGCTGAGGTTAACGTGGCAGATGGCGCAGGCCAGGGCATCGGCAGCATGGTCGGGATGCGGGTCGTGATCGAGCTGTGTGAGCGTACGAACCATGTACGCGACCTGCCGTTTGTCCGCGGCGCCGGTGCCCACCACAGCCTGTTTGATCTGCATGGGCGTGTACTCGCCGATCTCGAGCGCGCACTCCGAAAGCGCCACGAGCGCGGCACCGCGGGCATGCGCCGTCGGGATGGCCGAGCGAACGTTGGCGCCAAAGTAAATGCTCTCGATAGCAGCGGTATCGGGTCGATAACGCTCCACGACACCCTTGAGGTCGCGGGCGATATGCGACAGGCGCACCGCGAGCGGACTGCCCGCGCTGGTCTCGATACAACCATAGGCACGACAGCGAACCTCTCCGCGCCGCTCCTCGATAATCCCCCAGCCCGTATGGGCCAAACCGGGGTCGATACCCAAGATAACCAAGCCAGCCTCCCCTCGCCACAAGTACGGCGCAAGGCAAGGCCCCGCGCACTATTCACGAACGTCTGTTCTAGAATAACACAACGGGGCCAAGATGCTTAGTTGAAGTGTAGGGGTTGGGAGCGAATCCCGTCCCCAGTTTAGTTTTGAGAGAAGAACGGGAACTGCCTCGGATCAACCGGCGGTTGCGGCATCGGCGTGCCCTGGGGCCCGCCCTGCGGGCCACCCTGGCCGCCCATCATCTTATCGATGGCGTCCTGGACCTCGCCCTCAAACTTCTTCATGCCCTCGTGCAGGCGGCGCTGGCCGTCCTCAGAGCGCAGCTCCTCCATCTGCTCGGGCGAAATACCCAGCAGCTCGCCCAAAATGCCCATCATCTCGCCACGCATGCGCTCGTTTGTATCTTCGTCGGCAAAGCGGTTCACCTCGGCGCGCGCCAGCGCATCGACCGTCATGCGTTCCTTACCGCTCAGCCCCAGGTCGGACCACGCGAGCATATACGGCCAAGCGCGCTCGACAAACGAACGTGCCGAGACGATCGGCGCCGTCGGCAGCTGGCGGCGGGCAGCCTCACCCTGTCGAACGAGCATCAGCAGCAGCGAGCAGGCCTCAGGCTTGCCAGCGGCCATCGGGATGTCGTCGAAAGATCGATTGCGGTCCACGTGCGCCTCGAGCGTGCCATCGACCTCGCCCGGTTCGAGCCCACCGAGCAGCTGCGCCGCGCGGTCGAGCATATCGACCGGACCGTCGAGCGTCGAGAGCGCCTGCGCCAGCACGCGCTCCATACAATCTTCCACCGCGTTGAGCGTCACGAGCTCTTGGGGCACCACGGCAGACGTGCGGTTGCGCACACGCGCCACAAACTCAAGCGTCGACAGGTACACATCGCCAAAGGGCGCAAAGTCGCCCTGGTAACCGCCGCAAAGCGCCGGCGCCGCCAGCGCATACTCGGTTTTGGACAGCGGGCTCAGCGCCATCGCACCCAGCTCGAGCGCCGTGTCCTCCAGCATGAGGCCCAGCGTGCGCGAGCGCAGACGCTCGGCATCGCCCGCCGACACGTCGCGATCGAGCACACGCGCCGCATCCGGTGCATCGCGCTCGACAGTGCGAATGTGCAGACGCTCGGCAATGGCGCGGACGGCGGCACAGCGGGCAGCCTCGGCCTCCTCCTGCGCCGGCGTAAAGATACGGTTGCGCCCCAGCACCAGGCCAATTACGTTACGCGGACCCAGAGCGTCAACGGCCAGCGCCGCCAGCAGGGATGACGGCAGGTCACCCTCGAGTGCCACCACAGCACGCGACGCACCGTGGGCCCGAGCGTTGTCGCGCACGGCGAGCACCAGCGCCTGCCACAACCACTCCTCGGAACGGAACTCGGGCAGTTCGTGATCTTCCAGGGCATCGAGCATCACGCCGCGCTGAATCTCCTGAACCAGAAGGCTCTCCTCAAAACACGGCGCCTGGGCCACCACGCGACCGCAGTCGTCGAGCACAAACGAACCGCCGGTATACACCGACTCGTCATAGGCACCGACCGGCGCCATGCAGGCAAACCACACGCTGCGCTTGGATGCGATCTTGCGGTAGGCGCCGCTGCGAACGGCGGCAATGGCGGCAGTCTCGCGGTCGGTCATGTCAAACGCGTTGAATTGGAAATACGCGATGAGGTCGACGCCGGTCGGCAACATCTCGAGCTCGCGGTCCAAGTCAAAAATCACGGCGATGCGCACGCCGTCCACGTCGAACACCGGCGGCGCCCAACGCGTGTCGTTGTTCTCGCCACGCTGCAGGGCAATGCTCGAACGCGCCGGCACCACATGACCGTCCTTGAGCATCATGTAGTCGAGCAGCGGCTGGCCCTCAAACGAAACCGCCGCGGGCACGATGCAGATCATGTCAAGCTCCTGGATACGCTCGGCGACACCAGTCAAGCCGGCAAGCATGTCGTGCTCAAAGTCGGCAGCGCCCACCAGGCCACCGGGCATGGCGCCCATAAAGAGCGGAGCCGGAACGCACAGCACGCGCGCCCCGCGCTCGTGGGCCAGACGAGCCTGGTCCTCGATGCGGCCGCAAATGCCCTCAATATCACCCAGGCGCATATCGATCTGTGCAAGCGCGAGCTTCATGGCTCAGCCCTTTCCGTCGTAATCCATCGAAATCGCAGTAAAAGCGCCGGCCGCATAATGCAGTCGGCGCTTGCATGTGCATATGCTAGCTATGATACCCCGAGCGGGGGCGCGCTCCTAGAATGTCGCGGACCACAGCCCGTGCAGGTTGCAGTAGGCATAGACGGTACCGGTCTTGGAGCCGCCCGCAAAAAACGTCGCGGGTTTCATGCCGGGCTCAAGGTAATGAACCTCTAAGCGGCCCTCGGCCTCAAGCGCGATCCACTCAATGTAGTGCTCGGGCAGGCTGGGGTGCTCGACCGAGCCAATGCGTGCGCGAATCACGTGACCGTCACGCTCGGTCTCGACAACAGGCACGTGCTTCTCGTGCGCCGCGTCCTCAGTGTTTGCAGTCAGTTCCGTGCAACCGGCAGGGGTCGCAACGTCGTCGCCAAGGGCGGCAATGAGCTTACCGTCGGGGTCCTTAAAGAATTTCGCCATGATGTTCTCCTTTGCTGATGTGCCAATGTTCTTGATGGTTCTTATGCCCAAAGGCAGACAAACCATCCACGGCATTGCAAATGAACACATAACGGGCGGGGACGATGGGACAGCGTGTGCCATCCGCCCTGACGGCCCCACCCGAGCGGGTTAGCGACCGTCGCCGCCGAGCAGCGCCAGAACATCCTCGCGCGTGAACAGTGCCGACGAGATGCCGTCGCCGCCGAGCACGCTGTTGACCAGGTCGCGCTTGGACTCCTGCATCTGCATAATGCGTTCCTCGATCGTGTCCTTGGCGATGAGCTTGTACACGGTCACGGTATGTTGCTGGCCAATACGATGCGCGCGGTCAGTCGCCTGGTCCTGCGCCGCCACGTTCCACCACGGGTCGTAGTGAATGACCACGTCGGCCGCCGTCAGGTTAAGGCCCACGCCGCCCGCCTTGAGCGAAATCAAAAAGACCGGAACCTCGCCTGCTTGGAACTGCGCGACCATCTTGGCGCGGCTCTCCTTAGACGAAGCGCCCGTGAGCTTAAGAAAGGCGATGTCCTCCTTGGCCAGGCGCTTACCGATAATATCGAGCATACCCGTAAACTGGCTGAACAACAGGATGCGATGGCCGCCGTCGAGTGCGCCGTACACGAGCTCCATGCACGTATCGAGTTTGGCGCTTCCCGCCTTGTAATCCTCGTAGTGCAGACGCGGGTCGCAGCAGATCTGACGCAGCTTGGTGAGCTCGGCGAGCACCTTGAGCTTGTCTTTCTTAAACTCGGATGCCTCGCGATGCTGCACGTGCTGGGCGATGCGGTCCTGGTTTGCCAGGTAAAGCTTGCGCTGCTCGCCGGCAAGCTGCGCCATGACCGTGTCCTCGATCTTCTCGGGCAGGTCGGCCACCACGTCCTCTTTGACACGGCGCAGCACAAACGGCGACACAAGCGCCTGCAGGCGGGCGGCGCTGTCACCTTCGGCGTGCTCGACCGGGCTTTCGAAGCGCTTTGCGAACGATTCGCGCGTGCCAAGCAGACCCGGCATCAAAAAGTCGAAGATGCTCCAGAGCTCGGATAGGCGGTTTTCGATGGGCGTGCCCGTCAGGGCAAAGCGCACGCCGGCAGGCAGGCGCTTTGCGGCACGCGCCACCTGGGTGAGCGGGTTTTTAATGTACTGGGCCTCGTCGAGCACCACGCGGGCAAAGTCCTGCTCGACGTATTCGTCGATGTCGCGGCGCATGAGGTCATACGACGTCACGACCACGTTATGCTCGGCCACGCCGGCGAGTTGCACGCGACGCTGCGCCTTGGCGCCCACGATGGCGCACACATCGAGCGACGGGGCAAAGCGCTCCAGCTCGGCGGTCCAGTTGTACACAAGCGACGCAGGGCACACCACAAGCGTGGGCTTAGCGTCCCCCGCTTCCACGCGCGCCAGAATGTGCGCGATCATCTGGAGCGTTTTGCCCAGGCCCATGTCGTCGGCCAAGATGCCGCCAAGGCTCAGGTGTTCGAGCGAGCCGAGCCACTGGTATCCGTCGACCTGGTAGCCGCGCAGTGTGGCCTTGAGCGAGACCGGCACCGTAAAGTCCATCTTGCCGAGCGTATCCAAGCGCTCGACGGTGCGGCGGAACGCGGCGTCACGATCGGCCTCGAGCGCGGGCGTGCGCGCGAGCATGCTATCGACGAACAGGGTACTCGACGCGGGAAGCGACACGCCGTCGAGCAGGTCGACGGCATCGACACCCAGGTCCTCGGCGAGGCCAAACGCGGCTCGGGCGCCCTCGTCCAGGCGAACGATATCGCCCGACGTGAGACGCGCAAACGTCTGGTGACGCTTGTACGAGTCGAGGTAGATGGCAAGGTCCGCGGCCGAAAGCCCACTCGCGCCCAGTTCGACGTCGAGCAGATTGCTCTTGACGGTCGCGCGAACCGAGAGCTTGGGCGCGGGGCGGACCGAGACCTGGCGCAGGCGGTCGCTGAGCATGACCTCACCAAGCTCGGACAGGGCAGACAGGCCCTCGGTCAGCAGGCAGAACAGGCTCTCGTCATCGCGCTCCTCAAACGCCAGACCGCCCTCGTAGAAATCGAAGTACAGGGCCGCCGTGTCCATAACACGAAACTCTGCCACCTCGTCGCGGGGCGGCACGCCGGGGCGTTGCTCTTCGAAGAGACTGCCCGGAGCGCCCAGACTAAAGAGGTCTGCCGACCAGTCGCCGTAGGTAACCGTAATTTTGCAGGTCACAAGCCCATCGTCGACGCCGATCGCCATAACAAAGCTCGGCTCGGGCGCCACGGTATCGAGCGCGGCGGGCGCGGTAAGGTCGGTGTAGTCGCGCAAAATGGGCAGCGCCATACGACAGAACTCCCCCACCTGGTCGACAGCGATATGAATCGGCGTGCGACAGGGCAGTAAGCGCGATAGGAACGGCGCCGCATGCTGGGCAAACGCTACATCGGCGCGGCGCGCACGGCGGGTGTCGACCAGATAGGCAACGTCGCCCGAAGCAAAGCAGTATGCATCGGCCGGCAGGCGTAGATCGTAGCTGCCACCAGCCGCCGGCGCGATTTTGGCGGCAAGGAGCGGTGGGCGCTTAGACAGCGCCTCGTCCTCCCCTTCCGGAGGCATCTCAACCGCCACGTCATAGGTGCGATGCGTCGTCGTCCCCCGCGACCAGGCGGGCTCAAAAGAGATGGTCTGGCCGCGCAACAGGTCCAGCACATATACGATGCTATGCTCGGACAGCGGCAACTGACGCTCGGCGACAAAACCACTGCGGGCAAAGTCGTACGACGCCGAACGCGAGCTTGTGATGTCATCGAGATAGGCAACTGTCGTCACGACAAGGTTGAGCAGCTTTGTCGACACGTCTTCGAAGGCTTCGGGCGTATGGACAAACGTGAGCTTCTTACCGTACGAGAAGGTGCCGCCGCGCACGTAGGCATCGGCCATGCCGTCGATGTCCTTGACCACGTAGGACACCGAACCGCAGCGAATGCGGAACTCGAGCGCCCAGCTAAAGCGGTCGGCGAACAGCGGATTGTAGTACGGCACCAACGAAGGCTCCAACGCCGCTTTGGGGGCGTCGGGATCAACGGCACCGGCAAGCTTGCGGCGCATGCTCGCCAGCTCATCCATGCGTGCGTCCGAAAGATCGGAGAGCGCTGCCATGAGGCTGGGGCTCGTGGGGACGGGCGCCGGGAAGGGAAAGTTGGGGTTGACCGCCGGTGCGGTGGACGCGGGACGCGCGGACTGCTCGGGTTGTGCCGTAAACGTGCGGACCGGCGTGCGCAAACCTTCGACGGGCTCGGCACCGCTGGCGTCCAGATACGCCAGCGCCGTGGCGATAGCGTGCTTGCACATGCCGGGGTAGCGATAGGCAGCAGGGCAATCGCAGTCGTAGTCGATCACCTCGTGCTCGTCCATGTCGAGCGCCACGTGCGTCTTGTACAGGTCGCCGCGCGAGCCGCGCACCGAGCCCTCAACCGTCACGTTTTTGGAGAAGCGCGAGCCGCTATCCTCAATCGACAGCACGGCGCCGTTGAGCATGAGCGAACGCCCCTTCATAAAGGTGCCGCTCAACGCCGCCTCTTTGCGAAGCGCCTGCACAAACGTCCCCTGCGCCATCACTTCCTCCAATCTCACCCGGGGTAGCTAATTTGGGACGGGGCTATTTTAGCTACCCCCATATGTCGGTTGAGATGCATTCCGACCCCGACTCATTCGCCGTCAGTCAAAGGGTAGCTAAAATAGCCCCGTCCCAAATTAGCTACCCCGGCAAAGGCATCCTAGATAACCGTCACGCGGCCCTGGTTACCCACAATGGCCTTTGCCTCTGCCAGCAGTGGAATCGAGCGTGCGTTGACCTTGGCCGGCACCTCGGCGCGCAGCACGCGCCCGTCTACCTGCTCAATAAAGATCTCCACGCGGTCGCCGCCCGGGTTGGTGGCGAGCACCGTGGCCAGGCGTGCCATGTTGCCCTGGCTAAAGCGGCTGTTGGGCACCATGACCTCAAACACCTTGGGCTTGTTGTTCTCCTCGTTGAGCTCCAGCGGCACGATCTCCTGCGCGATGATCTGGTCGCCGCGGTCCGAGCGCTCGAGCTTGCCCTTAATGCGCACAAAGGCGTCGGACAGCTGCGCGCCGGTCTCGGGATCGACCTCGCCGTACAGATACCCCTCGGCCTCCTTGTAGGTCTTGGGGAACACCACGACCGTGGCCTCGCCTTCCATGTCCTCAAGCTGCACGATGCCCATGGGGTCGCCGTTTTTGGTCACGCGCTTGGACACGCTCGAGACCATGCCGGCCCACCACAGCGCCTTGCCCTCGGGGATCTCCTGGTTGATAGTGCCGCCCGTGGGGTTTTGCACTTCGTAGCCGGTGTCGATCTGCGAGAACGAGAAATCGCGCGCTTTGCTGAGCGCATACTCAAACGGGCGCAGCGGGTGGTCCGAGACATAGATGCCCAGAACCTCCTTCTCCTGGCTCAGTTTGAGGTGGCGGTCCCACTCCTGACCGTCCGGATCGGGCACGCTGACCTCGAAGCCCGAGCCCTCAACGTCACCAAACATGTCGAAGAACGAGGTCTGGCCGCTCGCGCGGTCCTTCTGGCGCTTCACCGCGGCATCGATGATGTTCTCGGGGTTGTTCTTGTCCACAAAGTGCATCATCTGACGGCGCGGATAGCCCGTGGAGTCGAAGGCACCTGCCTTGATCAGCGATTCGATCACGCGACGGTTGGCCTGGCTCGAGTCCACGCGCTCCACAAAGTCATGCAGCGTCTTAAACGGACCGCCCGCCTCGCGCTCGGCGATAATCGCCTGCGCCACGCCGGTACCCACGCCGCGGATGCCGGCCAGACCAAAGCGCACGCCTTCCTTGGTAGCCGTGAACTCGGTGCCGGACTCGTTGACATCTGGCGACAGCACGGGGATACCGTCGTGACGGCACGCCGAGACGTAGTGCACGATCTTGTCGGTCTTGCCCGTATAGGACGTCAGAACGGCCGCCATGTACTCGTGCGGATAGTGCGCCTTGAGCCACGCCGTCTGCATAACCAGGATGGCGTAGCCGGCGGAGTGCGACTTGTTAAAGGCGTAGGACGCGAACTCGAGAACATCGTCCCAAATCTTCTGGGCGACCTCGCGCGTGTAGTTGTTCTTGATGGCGCCGTTCATCCAGTGGTCGTAGGTGGTCTCGTCGGAGCCATCTTCCCAGTGCAGCACCGTCGACGTGAGCAGCTTGATCTTTTTCTTAGCCACGGGCTTACGGATGCGCGAGTCCGATTCGCCCTTGGAGAAGCCGCACATCTCGACGGAGATGAGCATAACCTGCTCCTGGTAGACCATGGTGCCGTAGGTTTCGCCCAAGATGTCGTCCAGGCGGTCGTCGTAGGAGACCGCCGGCTCCTTGCCGTTCATACGGTTGATGTAGGACGAGACCATGCCGGCGCCCAGCGGGCCCGGGCGGTACAGGGCGATCAATGCTACGACGTGCTTGTACTCGGTGGGCTTCATGTTCTTAATCGTGGCCGTCATGCCGGCGGACTCGACCTGAAAGACGCCGGCGGTGTGACCGGAGCCCATGAGCTTAAAGATCTCGGGATCGTCAAAGGGAATCTCTTCCTCTTTGATGTCGATGCCGAAGTTCTTTTTGATGTTGGCTTTTGCCTTGGAGATAACAGTCAGCGTACGCAGGCCCAGGAAGTCCATCTTGAGCAGGCCCATGTCGGCAACGGTATGGCCCTCGTACTGGGTAATCTCGACGCCGCCCTTGGTGTCGAGCTTGGTGGGCACGTGCTCGTTGACGGGGTCGCGGCAGATCAGAACGGCGCACGCGTGCACGCCCTCGCCACGGGTGAGGCCCTCGATCGAGAGCGCCGTGTCGATGATGCGGCGGGCGTCGTCGTCCTTTTTATATGCCTCGGCAAAATCGGGGTTAAACAGGTCCTCTTTGCCGGGTTGCTTTTCGAGCACCTGCTTGAGCTTGACCTTGGGGTCGCTCGAGACCATCTTGGACAGACGCTGGCCCATGTAGACCGGGTAGTCCAGGACGCGAGCGGCGTCGTTGATGGCCTGCTTGGCCTTAATGGTCGAGTAGGTGATGACGTGGGTGACCTTCTCGGGGCCGTAGAGCTGGCGAACGTGCTCCACGACCTCGAGGCGCCGCTCATCGTCGAAGTCCATATCGATATCGGGCATCTCGGTACGCTGCGGGGACAGGAACCTCTCGAACATCAGGCCGTTCTCGAGCGGATCGAACGCGGTGATGTTCATGGCGTAGGCGACGATAGCGCCGGCGGCCGAACCACGGCCGGGGCCGACGCCGATACCGTTGTCCTTGGCCCATTGCACGTACTCGGCGACGATCAAAAAGTAGGCGGCAAAGCCCTTGTCGCAAATGACCTTGTATTCGTACTCAAAGCGCTCTTTGATGTTGACGCCACCGATCTCGCGCGTGGCCCAGTCGTCGCCGTAGTGCTGGCGCAGGCCCTTCTCGCACTCGCGGCGGAACTGACTCTCGTGCGTCTCGCCGGGATCGAGCAACGGGAAGCGCGGCAAGATGATGGAGTCCCAGTCCAGCTCAACGTAGCACTTGTCGGCAATCTCGAGCGTGTTGTCGCAGGCCTCGGGGCAATACGGGAACATCGCCCGCATCTCCTCCTCGGTCTTCATGTAAAACTCCGAGCCGGTCATGCGCATGCGGTTGGGGTCGTCGACCTTGGCGTTCATGCCGATGCACATGATGACGTCCTGTACGGGCGCGTCCTCGCGGCGCAGGTAGTGGAAGTCGTTGGTGGCGATGACCTTGACACCCACCTGTTTGGCAATGTCGATGAGCGTGCGGTCCATCTGCTCGTCGGTCAGGCCGTTGTCGGTGGTAATGCCGTGTTCCTGGATCTCGATGTAAAAGTCGCCAGGGTCGAAGGTGTCGCGGAAGGTCTCGGCCCACTTGATGGCGCCCTCCATGTCACCGCGGTCGATGTATTTGGGAATGATGCCCGCGATGCAGGCGCTCGTGCAGATCATACCCTTGGCATGGCGACGCAGGTTGTCGAGCGTCACGCGCGGCTTGTAGTAAAATCCCTGCACAGCGGCCTCGGAGACCGTCTGCATCAGGTTGACGTAGCCCTCCTGGTCCTTGGCCAGAAGAATCATGTGGTAGAGCTCGGGCTTATGGTCGCGGGCGAGCGTCTCGTCCGGCGTAAAGTAGACCTCGCAGCCAAAGATGGGTTTGATGACCAGGGGCGGCTTGAGCTCGTCGATGTTGCCCTTCTCGTCCCACATGGCCATGTCCTTCACATACTGGGCATGCTCGCGCGGGTTTTCCTCGGGATCGGGCTCCACCAGCTCGTCGCGGCGGTCCTTTTCCAAGAAGGCCTTGTCGTGGCTCCAGGTTTTGTACTCGGGCGTGTTGTGGTTGACGGCGTCGCAGGCCAGCGCCAGGTCGGGCACGCCGTACATGTAGCCGTGGTCGGTGATGGCCACGGCGGGCATGCCCAGCTCAACGGCACGGTTGACCATATCCTGGATACGGGTTGCGCCGTCGAGCATGGAGAAAACAGTGTGATTGTGCAGATGGACGAATGCCATGTGATGAGCTCCGATGCGGGTTCGTGTTCTGACTGAACGATTTTACCCCACGGCACGGACAGCACCCGAACCTAGCCAAACCAACACGGGCGGTCTTTTTGGGGCCTTCAAAAAGGGGAATGAGGGCATCCAGATATATCGAGCATTACTGGAACCCCGGCGATGCGCGGAATGATTTGTGACGAATAGTCATGTCCATCAAGAAGGCCCGGCGCTTCGGATAGCTCGTCAATCGATATATCAATTCTTGGAGACCTGCATTCCTACCATTTTCAATGAAACAACGGCGGTAATTGCTATCGCGATTGCACCAATAATACCGAGCGCTATCTGAATGGGATATAACCTCAACACATGTCCAAATATGGAGAAAAACAATGCGGAAAAGAGGGCCCTTACCAGAGACGCGACGGAAAGGATCGTCGCGCGGAGATCGTCCGCTATCCCGTCTTGGATTAAGTTTTCCGAAGTGATGTACACCACTTCTGGGAGAAAACAAAGCACCATGCTAAGGCCAAACAAACACAGCGGATTTGAAGCGAACCACGGAAGAATCATGAAAAGGCCAGCCTCGATTAGCATCGAGCCGAGCATGGTATTTCTTTTCCCAAAACGCGATGAGAAGAAATCTGCCGCAATGTAGGCCGTCGCATTTACTGCATAGGATGCACCGAAAAAGATTCCTATTATGGAGACGGGAGCATGAAACGCGTCGAATACCAACTGATTCAAGTTGTAATAACTCCCGTAGAATCCGTCGAGCATGCTTGTGCCGATTAGGAGAAGCAATATAGCAAAAGCGGATTCTCCAACGCACCAGGTTTCGCGTCTGAAGATCTTGGCTACGTCAAACCTTTCCTCCCCAGAGCTTTCAGAACGGGTCGTTTCCGTCCTCTCAATGGGATACAGAAGGGAAAGCTGCAGAAGATAGAAAACGGAAACGCATACGTAGAGGGCACTCCAAGATACTTGGGCAATGAATGATCCAAGTACGATTGCCACTCCCGTCGCGATTGATTGCGCGGCAAGCAGCCGAGCGTTGATGGTGAGGAAGCGCTCTCCTTGACCGGCATTTCGGGCAATTTCATATAAAAGTGCTTGTTCGGATCCCGATTGAAGGGAGTAGGCGAGTGCCTCAACAAGGGAAAGCGCGACGAGAAAGGGGCCTGAGAGCAACAGCACGCCAGCCGTATGGAAGAAAAGCAGCAGCACGCCCACTTGAATCGAAAACTTCTTTCCAAAGAAATCGCCTATCAGCCCTGTTGGCAGCTCGAGGACGACCGTTGCTATGTTGAACAGGGCTTGATAAAGCGCGATTTCCGTTACAGACATTCCTTTCTCCGCAAGGAAAAGTAGAAACACTCCCCGATTTAAAACAAATCCCGTGAGAACGAAAAAGGCGGAATAGACGTGCAGTTGCGTAATGGCGTTCTTATTCATTTGGCACTACCATCAACTATTTTTGTCGGGCCGCTCGCTACTGATTCGAAGCCTGAAGTGTTCACAGTTGATGTGAAGAGCGGTAAAGCTTTTGCACAGGGTATCAATGGAATACATCCGAAGCGTTTTCGGCAGTATCATCGGCGAAGGCGGGATTAGCCTTTACGCGGCGCTCACCCTCGATGTATTTGACGATTTGATCAATTGTCTGGTTGGCGTGGCTCTTGAGCTTGCGCTCATAGAAGAAGAGGCCGAGCTTGCCGCGCGTGCCAGACGTGTTGCCACCCACACCCTGAAAATCCTCGGTATAGGTGAGCTCGCAGGCACCATCGCCAGCAGGTGCAGCCTCATAGCGCATGGTATTGATGCCCGCCGCATACTGAAAACGGACCTCATAGAGGCACGGGTAGTCAAAGTGCTTGATCTTAACCTTGATCGCCGTGCCCTTGGCCTTGCCTTTTGCAGACTGGGCACGCTTCTCGTACTTATAGCCGTTGAGCTTGTTGCGGCTGGGACGCTTGCCCGTGGCGTTCTCGATATCCTGCATGATGGACCCCGCCAGAGCGTCAAAAAACTCCTCCGGTGTCACCTTAAGCGTTTTGGTGAGCTGCATGATGGCTCCTTATTCGTTTGAACCGTTCGAGTCATTGTACCGCCCCAGGCTCTCCCATGCGTTGCGGTGCTATTTGGACGATTGAGGGCTTTACGGCCGCAAAACTAACCAAATAGCACCGTAAAGCTTGAGGTGGCTAGAGGTTGTAGGTGACCACTTGAGGTTCGGCGGGTTCAACGAAGATGGTTGGATCGGCCTGCTCCACGCGGACGAACTTGACGGTCACAGCCTCAAAGCCCGCCTTGCGCAGAACATCAGCGTAGACGCGCGCCTGCAGGGCGTGCTTCTCGAGCAGCTGCTCCACCGTCTCGTCCGGCGTGCCGCCCGTCTTGTAGTCGATGACCAGCGCGCGCGACGGATCGGCCGGGTCGGTCGCCAGCGCATCGATGGCGCCCTCGGCATAGGCGCCGTAGCGGGCAATGTCCTCGTCCTCGCAGCCCAGCGAAAAGAACGGCACCTCGGCGCGAACGCACGGCCACGCGAGCAGGTCGGCACGAACAGCCGACTTGAGCCAGCGGTCCAGGGCAACGTCGAAGCGTTCGCGCTGCTCCGACGTCAGGCGCCACAGGCGCGCCAGGGCGTCGGCACGCTCAGCGGGCAGCTCACCGGTATCCATCTCGATCAGCCACTGGCAGGCGGCATGGAAGGCCGAGCCCAGCGCCATGGGATTGCCGGCGGGCTCAACGGCGGCCACGTCTGCATCCGTCATCTCGGAACCATCCGACTCCGCATCATCGCCAGCCTCGTCCATGGGCGCGTGTGCCTCGGCGGCACGGTCCTCGGACTCGGCATGCAGCGCCGCGGCAATTGACGAGTAGCTGTACGAATCGCGCGCCGGATACGGGCAGGTGCCCATGCGCACGCCCACCGCCTGGGGATACACGAGCTCAAACGCATCGGGCTCGGGGTCGGCAGGACCGGGAACGGCAACTCGGGCATCTGCACCGGCACCCTCCGGCTCTGCATCGCCGCGAACGAGCCTGCCCTCGGCATCCAGTGAAGCGTTGGCCTCAAACGCCTGCTCGCCAAACGTAAAGTTCGCGAGCGAAATGAGCTCGTAGTCGCCCGGCTGGGAGTTGTCGAACACCAGGCGGTCGGCATCGAGCTGCGGCATGTCCAGAGCGTCGGTCGGCAAAATACGGCGCAGCACGTCGTAGGTCAGATCGGTCTCGACGTCGAAGGTCGGCGCCGTCACCTTGCCGCGGCTCACGCCGGCATCCATCGCCAGAATGACCAGCTCGCGCGCTCGCGTCATGGCGACATAGAGCAGGCGGGCCCGCTCCTCGAGCGAAAGCTGGAGGTCGTCGTTGCGCAGGCGGGCAAATGCCTCGGCGGGAGAGCCCGTCGCACAGACGTCCTCCATGAGCTCCGGCGGCAGCCACAGCGACGTGCCCTTGCCCTTAAACGCATGCTCAAACTGCTTTTTAACGTCGTCGCCCTTCACAAAAGTCCCGTCGGCGAGCTTAACGCCGTCGAAGCGTGCCGGCAGCGCCACGACCTGCGCTCCGCCCTCGACGCGACCCATCTGTGCCGCGCCCGAGGACTTACGCACGCCAAAGCACTCGGCAACCGCCACGACCGGATATTCCAGACCCTTGGAGGCGTGCACCGTCATGATGCGCACCGCGCCGTCACCCTCCTCGTTGAGGGCGCCCGGGGCCTCCTTGCCCGCCAAGAAGCGGTCGAAGGCCAGCGCGATGGAACGCGGCGAGTTGCCGAACTCGGCCTCCGCCTCGGCCACGGCGTCGAGCGCCTTGAGCACGTTGGCGGCAATGGCCTTGCCCTCGGGACCACGCTGCGCCAGACGCACAAACCAGCCGGAGGCGTTGACCACGTCGCGCGCGATGGCGGCGAACGAATCGCGGCCCACGCGACGAAGCGCATACCGCAGCACCTCGCGGGCGCGCGTCACGAGCGGCAAGTCTTGCAAACCCGGCACATCGGAACCGCTCATGATGCCCACGTCGATATTCCGGCGCGAGGTCTCCCCTGTCTCGCTATCGAGCTTGGTCGCCAGCGCCAGGAACTCCTGGGCGCCGAGCGCAAACATCGGCGAGGCGAGCAGCGGCATAAGGCCCTGCGCCGTATCGGCCGGATTGGCGAGCGCACAGACCAGGGCGCGCACCGTCTGCACCTCGGCTGCCTGGGCAAAGACCGAGCCGCCCGCGATGACGCAGTCGAGCCCCTGGTCGCGGAAGGCCTGTGCGTAGACGTCTGCGTTGGTCATGCGGCCCAGCAGCAGCACCATGCCGCCCTGGGGCTGGCCGGCATCGGCAAGAGCGCGGAATCGCTCGGCGATCGCACGGGCCTTGGCCTGCGTGCGCTCCTGCGTACTGCCGCCGGCAACAAAGAGGGCCTGGCGACGCGAGGCGTCCGCCACCAGCGTGTCCTTGCGGCCGTCGCTCGCCTCAAGATCCAAAAAGCCCTGCATCAGGCCGCCGTCGTCCCCGTCAAAGACGCGTGCCACGTAACGCAGCACCTCGTCGTGGCTGCGGAAGTTGCGCACGAGTTTGACGAGCTCGCCAGCAGGGGCGTCGGTCACGGCAGTCGCCTCGGACGCGGCAGTCGAGCCCACCTTGCGCTCCTGGCGACGGAACACCTCGACCTCGGCGCCGCGGAAGCGATAGATGGACTGTTGTGCATCGCCCACGGTGCACAGCGCGCGCTCCCCCGCACCCGTCAGGTAACGAATCAGATCGACCTGCATCTGGTCGGTATCCTGAAACTCATCGATCATGACCATCTTAAAGCGGCCCTCGTACGCAGCACGAATGGCAGGGTAATCGCGCAGGGCCTCGTAAGCCATGCGCAGCAGGTCGTTGTTGTCGAGGGCAGACTGGCCGGCCTTCAGCGCGCGATACTCGGCCTCCACGGAACGGGCCAGGCCCACCAGCGCATCGAGCGCCGGGGCACCGCAGGCAAGCACGATATTGATAAACGCATCGGCGGCCTCGGCCTTGAGCAGCTCGACCTGCTCCTTGGGGAACGCCTTGCTCGCGCGCGGCATGGTGCACGACATCATGAGTCGCGCCGCATCGGCCATGGTCTTGCCGCTCGCCTCGAACGCGGCGATGGCGTCGAGCGCCACCTGCGCCTTCTCGGTCGCGGCCTTGCTCGCACCCAGCGCCGCGCGATAGGCATCGGCGAGTGCCGAGGTATCGGCCTGGCCGCGCGCCACGCGCACGTCGTCCATACCGCCCGGCAACTGGCTCGACAGCTCCAGCAGGTCGCGCACCAGACCCTTGATGGTCGTACCGCCGCCAAAGGAACCGCCCTCGCCCGCCATGGGATACCAGGCATAGAGGGCCTTGAGCGATGCCGCGAGCTCGGGGGCGGCATCGGGTGCCGTCGCGCGACCCAGCACATGCTCAACAGCCTGATCCATGAGCTCGTCGGTATCGGTGAGCACCGTGAACTCGGGGTCGATGCCCAGCTCCAGCGCGTGCGCGCGCAGGATACGCGAGCACATGCCGTGAATGGTCGAAATCCACGCGTCGTCGACGGTCAGTGCTTCCTCGTCCATACCCTCGTCGATAAGCGCACGGCGCACGCGGTCGCGGATCTCGGCCGCGGCATCTTTGGTAAAGGTAATGGCGAGCACCTGGTCCAGATGCTCAACGAACGGACCGGATTCGGGCGAGAGCGCATAGACGATGCGGCGCGTGAGGGTAAAGGTCTTACCCGAACCGGCGCCCGCCGAGACAAACAGCGGGCGGTCGAGCGTTTTGACAATCTGCAGCTGTTGCGGCATCAAAGTCGAAAGATCCATGGTCTACACGTCCCTCCTTACAAACGTTCCTTCGTGGTTATACGAGCAGCGCGCATGCGCGGTCTGCGCCGCCGTCGGATCGACAGCGGCGACGTCGCCCGCCTCGAGCTCGCGCAGGCGCTCGGCGATGCCGGCCTCAACGCGATCGAGCAGGACGTCGAAGTCCATGCTGCCACCCTCGCCGGGGAAACCTTTCTTAAGGCCCGGGATGCGGCCGTCGCCGCGCTCTTCCTCGAGCAGCTCGGCGCTCGCGGCACCGCGCAACGCCGGCTTGCCGCCCTTGGTCGAAAAGTAGAGCGCCGCGCGGGTGTCCAAATCCAGCGCCCGGCGCATGGCCTGGGCGTAGATGAGCGTTTGGGTATGTGGTGGCAACCAGCGCGGATCGTCGATGGGCGCCGTGCCCGATTCCTCGTCGCGCACCGTGGGGTCGGCGAGCTTAAACTCCTCAACGCCCGTGCGATGCTTGTAGTCGATCACCACGGCACGATTCTCGGCGTCCACGTCCACGCGGTCGATGCGCCCGCCAAGCGGCCAACCGGCATACTCGACCTTGAGCTCGTTGAAGGCGAACTCCAGGTAGCGCGGGGCAAAGGGGGCAAGTGCCTCGGACTCGTAGGCAAGCACACCCTCCAGCTGCGGCAAGATCTCGGCCACCTGGCGTTCCTCCACCGCAGAGAGCGGCACCAGCGGGCCCTCCGTGCCGCGCTTGCCGGCGTGCTCGGCCAACGTCTCGTCAAAGACCTCGTGCAGCAGCTCCTGTGCGCGCGGCAGATTCTCGGGCGTCACGCGCTCCATGCCCTCTTGGGGCAGACGGGCATGCAGATGCTCCAGCACGTCGTGGACAAAGTTGCCCTTTTCCATGTTGCCAAAGCCCGCGTCGATCGACTGGGGCTTGACGCGATACGAGACGAACCAGCATAGCGGGCAGGTCGAATAGGCCTCGATCTGCGAGGCGGACGTCAGACGCGGCACGAGCGGCGCGTCCTCACCCTCGCCATCGCGACGGCGCAGGACCAAATACGGCACGGCCTCGGCACTCAGATGCTGAGGGGCTTCACAGGTCACGCGCTCGCGCTTGAAGCCTTCACCTGCCGCGGGATCAAAGTCGGCGATGATATCGCCCTCGCCCACGCGCATGGGCTTGGCAGCGCCAGCGGCCTCGGCATGTGCCCACAGCTCGGTCCATACGGCTGCCGGGTAGCACTCGCGTGCCTGGCGATCGTGCGTCACACGGGCGAGCGCGACCGGACCGCTCGCCGCCTGCATCGCACGGCCAAAGCGCACGCGCAGCAGGGCAGCGGGCTCCAAAGACACGCCGTCGCGGCGCAGCTCGGCTGTCAACGTGGCAAGCGGGCCCTCTTCGTGCGAAAGCGGATAGCTGTCCAGGTCGACATCGGCAAACAGCACGGCATCGTAGCTGCCAGGGCGAAGAACCGACGCATCGGCAAGCGACGCGAAGCGCACTTGTGCTCGTGGTGTGCGATCGACCTCATAGGTCTCGTAATCGTAGGCGGTACTGCGCTTGTCCACCTTGGTTCGAACGCCGTCGAGAACCGGCACGGTCGCGGCCTGCGACACGTCGAGCGCGCGAGCATCGTTCATAAGGATGTCGATGGCATGGCGCAGCAAAGCCGTCTCTGCCTGGCGACGGGCCTGGCCGTCAAGGCCGCCTAGAGCGCGATCGGGCAACGCCTCGGCAACGGCAAGCATGGCCTTAAGCGCCGTCACGGGCTTGTCACGCCACAGCGCCTGGAACACGTCCGAGACCACACACGGTACGTTCTTAAACCAGTTATCGTCGCTCGTCGCCTTGCGCGCGCCCCTCACCTGGCCCTGAACGCTCTGCAGCAGGCTCTTGACGCCCGCGGTAGTCTTGCTGCGCGAGAGACGCATATTCTTATCGAAGGTACGGGCATTGACGGCATCAGCGCCCGAAAGCGGACTGTAGATCCAGTCGGTAAGCTCCGGCGCGGGCCACCACTCAGTCTTGGAAGCAGTGCCCTCGTCGGCGGCTTTCATACGCTCGATCAGGTTGGCGAGCGCCGTAAACTGCCTGCCCGCGATGGACTGGGAAAACGCCGTGAACTCAGTCGTCTCGGCCGCAATGTGACGCGCCGCCAAACGGGCGGCGAGCTCGCCGAACAGCTGGGGTGCCCGGGCAAAAACGACGAGCACGCGCACGGGGTCGGCGGGCGTTGCAGTAGCTTTATCGGCCTTGGACTCCTTGTGCGCTTTCACCAACTTATCGATGGCGTCCGCATAGACATGAGCACGGGCATGGGGGCCGGCGACCTCAATAAAGGCAGGCTGAGCGGCGGCCCCGCAAGCGACATCAGACGCGACGGCGTCCTCCCCCAGCGGCGCGATCTCAAACAGCACACCGCGGGCATCAAATGCCGTGGCAAGCTCCTCGCGCATCGCCGCCTGCTCGCGGGCAAGCAGCACGACGACCTCTCCCCCATTGTTCGCCACGGCAGACAGCAGCTCGAGTAGACCGTGCGTAAACGACGTGGTACCGCGCACGCATACGGCGCGGGCGCACGCCGGCAGGCTATCGGCCAGGGCACCGGCCATAATGTCGGCTGCCTCGCAGGGCTCGACCATATCTCGACGGTCCAAACCGCCCGCGTAGGCACGCAAAAGCTCAAACACACGAGCCTCGGCATCGCTTTTTGGCTCAGGCTGGCAATTGTTGCCACCGCATCGCTCGGCCGTCGTCCCCGCCACACCCGGCAGCACATCGCGGGCCATGCGTGCGAGCATGCGCACCGTGCCCTGGCTACGCGAAAGCGGCTGCAGGTCGGCATCGTCGCGGCGGGCAATCATATCCGAAAACAGCATCTGACGTTGCAGGTTGTCGACGAAACCGCGCCCGTCGCCCAAAAGCTCCCAAAGCGAGCGAAGCCACGATGCGGGTGTCTTGTAGTCGATACCCAGCGAAATGCCGGCTTCCGCCGCATCATGACGGCACAGATCGAGCTCGGCAAACGTTGGTGCCAGCAACACGGCACGCCCGTGACGGGCAATAAGGTCGGCAAGCAGCGCCGACTCGGCATCGCTCAAATCCGTGCCGGCATTGGTGGTATAGATTCGAACAGGCATGGTCCTCCGCTCAAACCGTTCGCAATAATCAATGCATCCATCCTACCCGCCCAAGCGGACACATTGCCACCGCAGTTCCATCTTTTGGTACAAAGCAACCTGAACCCAACGCACCAGCCGATTGCAGGCATATAAAAACCGCCCCCGGAGGGACGGTTCTTCGTAATTCAATGTTGTCGCTGGCCTACTCGCCATCCTCCAACTTAATGAGGATCTTGCGGTAGCCACCGTACTCGCCGTTCAGCGCCTTTGAAACGCGGCTCACCGTGGTGGACGAAGCGCCGGTACGGGCCTGAACCTCAACATAAGGCTCGCCCTCGTCCAAATAGCGCGCAACCTGCAAACGCTGAGAAAGGTCGCAAATCTCGCGCGGCGTGCAGATATCGGTCAAAAACGCTTGGATATCCTTCTCGTCGTCCAAAAGGCTAAATGCGTGGACCAGCTGCTTGACATCAGGCTTGTCAAACATGTTCTCGATATTCATCGATCACCGCCAAACCCGCCAAAAGGCATCGAAGTTGATACTGACATCGGGCATCGTTCACCCGTTCTATGCAATAGGGCAACGCCTGTGGCTTTTGCCCGTAGCAGTGTAGCACACCACCAAACTAAAGCGACAAGACTCTCTGCCAGCGGCGCGTTTTTCAGGACGAACGCCGTTTAGAAACCATATGCGCACGTAAGCTCCACGAATATTTGAGACAATGGGCGCCCAAACACCGCGGCGCGCCCGCGCAACCATCCAGGTCGCCGCCGTAAGCCGCTTCACGCGACGCCAGCAATCCCGGCGCAAGAAAGGATTCACGCCATGCGCTTTATGCTTAACTGGCTCTTCACCTCGATCGCCATCGCGATCGCCACGTTCCTCGTCCCCGGTATCCAACCCTTCGGCTTTGCCGAGACCTGGGTCTGCTTTGCCTTTGTGGGACTGTTCCTGAACATTGTCGATTCGTTCGTCAAACCGTTCCTCACGGTCATCTCGCTGCCGCTCACGATCATTACGCTGGGCATTTTCCAGCTTGTCGTCAACAGCTTTATGCTTGAGCTCGCGAGTTACCTGTCGGTCAACCTGCTGGGCGTCGGCATCTCCATCGCCAGCTTTGGATCAGCCTTTATGGGCAGCATCCTGGTGTCCATCACGCGCAGCATCCTCGACAGCATCGCCGAGGACTAAAATGGCCATTCCGGCCGTGTCCGTCTCAACAGCCCAAAACGAAGGCCGCCCATCGCAAAAATGGGCGGCCTTCTTATTTGCCAAGTCTCAAAGGGCGAGAAAATCTACCATTTCCACCCCGTCCCCAAATGCAGGTGTGGGTTAGATGACGTAGTCGTAGCCATGGTTGGGAGCGACAAGTTGATCGAGCGTCACACCGTCGAGGTAGTCGTTGATGAGCTTGTCCAGGTTCTTCCACACGTCGAGCGTGGGGCACTCATCCGAACGCGAGCAGCCCTTGCAGTCGCCATCCAGGCAGGCGACCGGCGCCAGACTGCCCTCGGTCAGGCGCAAGATCTCGCCCACCGTGTATTGCTCGGGCGGGCGCGTGAGCACATAGCCGCCGCCCTTGCCGCGCATGCCCGAGAGCATGTTGGCGCGCACGAGCGTAGCCAAAATGTTCTCGAGATATTTCTCGGAAATCCCCTGTCGCGCCGCGATCTCTTTGAGCGGGATGCGACCGGCTGCCTGGTGCTCGGCCAGATCGACCATAACGCGCAGGGCATATCTGCCCTTAGTAGAAACCAACATGTATAGTGCTGCCTTTCGGTCATTTAGTCCGTAGAAATTCTAGCCGAAATATTGGTTTTGAAAATACCCGTTCCGGTCAAGATGGTTAATCGACTCGTAATAATCTTCTATTTCCTATTGCGTTACTAGGCTTTACTGTCTACTATGCTTGCCAACAGCAAAACGAACAACCCATAAGGTTTGTGGGTTTCGCTGCTACACACACCGTAAAACCACACGGTATCCAGTCATTTGAACACTTTGGAGGTTCACCATGAGCAATGTTTATACGTCCATCGATCAGCTTATCGGCCACACCCCGCTTCTGGAGCTCACTCACTTTGAGGCCGATGAGGACCTCAAGGCCCGCGTGCTCGTCAAGCTGGAATACTTCAACCCCGCCGGGTCCGTCAAAGACCGCGTCGCCAAGAACATGATCGACGAGGCCGAGAAGGCCGGCAAGCTCGTGCGCGGCGGCGACTACACCATCATCGAGCCCACGAGCGGCAATACCGGCGTCGGCATCGCCTCGGTGGCGGCGGCTCGCGGCTACAAGGTGATCATCACCATGCCCGAGACTATGTCCGTCGAGCGCCGCAAACTTATGCAGGCATACGGCGCACAGCTCGTGCTCACCGACGGCTCCAAGGGCATGAAGGGCGCCATCGCCAAGGCCGAGGAGCTGCAGAAGGAGACACCCAACAGCATTATCGCCGGTCAGTTTGTAAACCCCGCCAACCCTGCCATCCACAAGGCCACGACCGGCCCCGAGATCTGGGATGACACCGACGGCAAGGTCGACATCTTCGTCGCCGGCGTCGGCACCGGCGGCACCGTGACCGGCGTGGGCGAGTTCCTCAAGGAGCAGAACCCCGAGATTCAGATCGTCGCCGTCGAGCCCGCTACCTCCCCGGTGCTCTCTAAGGGCCAGGCCGGCCCGCACAAGATCCAGGGTATCGGTGCCGGCTTTGTGCCCGACGTCCTCGACACCCAGGTCTATGACGAGATCATCCCCGTCGAGAACGACGACGCCTTTGCGACCGGCCGCGCCGTGGGCCACAAGGAGGGCGTGCTCGTGGGCATTTCGTCCGGCGCCGCCGTGTGGGCCGCGCTGCAGCTGGCCAAGCGCCCCGAGAACGAGGGCAAGACCATCGTGGCCCTGCTCGCCGATACCGGTGAGCGCTACCTGTCCACGGCACTGTTCCAGGACTAGAGCCTGTCGCCCATAGGTTGAGCCCACGGACGAGCCGGTCTCCTCTCTCTCCCGGCAGTCTGAGCCCATCTCATTAGGGCGTCCCACAGGACGCCCGAACTTGCTACAATGTCTGCGGCGCGGAACCAGCCTCCCGCGCCGCTTTTCTTTTTTGGCCACATGCCACCAAGGAGAACCTCCCCATGCACAACAAGCGCGTGCTCGTCGCCATGAGCGGCGGCGTCGATTCCAGCGTGACCGCGTACCTGCTCAAAAGCCAGGGCTACGAATGCGTCGGCGCCACCATGCGCCTCACCTGCCCCGCGCCCGATCCTGCAACGGGTATGAGCAAAGTCGACCGCGACATCGCCGATGCAAAGGCCGTCGCCGAGCGTCTGGGGATACCCCACCATGTGCTCGACTTGCAGCAGACCTTCGACCACAGCGTTATCGAGCGCTTTGTGAACGCCTACCAGGAGGGGCTGACGCCCAACCCGTGCATCATCTGCAACCGCCACATAAAGTTTGGCGCGTTGCTCGGTGCGGCGCTGGACATGGGCTGCGACTACATCGCAACGGGTCATTACGCCAAAACAAGCCAGACAGTAGACGGCACCTGGCAGCTGCATCGCGGCGAAGATCCCAAAAAGGACCAGAGCTACTTTTTATATTCGCTTACGCAGGAGCGCCTGGCGCACACGATCTTTCCGCTGGCAGGCCTAGACAAAGAGCGCGACGTGCGCCGCATAGCCGCCGAGCAAGGCTTTACCAACGCCCAGAAGGCCGAAAGCGAGGACATCTGCTTTATTCCAGACGGTGACTACGCGGGCTATATCGAGCGCCGCTGCGGACATCCCGCTGCACCGGGCGACATTGTGTGGCGCGACGGCAGCGTGGTCGGACGCCATAACGGCGCGTTGCGCTATACCATCGGCCAGCGCAAGGGCTTGGGCGTCGCGATGGCGCATCCCGTGTATGTGACGGGCGTCGATGCCGCCAACAACACCGTGCATCTGGGCGAGGCCGAGGACCTAACGGCCACAGCACTCACGGCCGACGACTGGATCTGGAGCGCCCCTGCCGACCGCATGGAGGCAGAACTCGATGCCGGCGGCATTCGCGTGGGCGCCAAGTACCGTTACCGTCAGAAAGACCAAGCAGCGACCCTTACGCGCGGCGAAGACGGGCAAATGCTGCTGACTTTTGACGAGCCGCAGCGAGCCATCGCCCCCGGCCAGGCCGTTGTAGTCTACCACGGCGACATCGTCCTCGGCGGCGGCACGGTGACCGGCGCACTTAAGTAGCCCCATCCCCTTCATAAATTGCGGTGAAATAGGGACTGTTTAAGCGTTTAAAACCGCCAAACAGTCCCTATTTCACCGCAACTTAGAGAGGACGGCCTCGGTCGGTACTGCCGTATCAGCCGAGGCCGCTGCATCGCTAGCGCTGTACGTAGGCGCGGACGAGCTCGAAGGTGTTGCGCACGCCGTCCATGTGGCTACGCTCGTAGTTGTGGCTCGCATACACGCCGGGGCCGATCAGACCATGGCGAATGTCGTAGCCGGCAGAGAGCGTGGCTTCGACGTCCGAACCGTAATGCGGATACACGTCGATAGCGTAATCGAGCTCAAGCTCGCGCGCGATATTGGACAGCGCCGTCACCAGGTCGTAGTTGTACGGACCGCCCGAATCCTTGGCGCAGATCGACACCATGTGCTCGGTGCAGCCTAGGTCGTCGCCCACGCAGCCCATGTCAACGCTGATCATCTCGCGCGTGTCGGCCGGCACGAAGGCGCCGCCGTGGCCCACCTCCTCGTACACGGTAAAGAGCAGCGAAACCTTACGCGAAAGCGTCACCTCGCCAGCGGCGACGGCACGCGCCAAGCCCAACAAAATGGCGGCCGATAGCTTGTCATCCAGGAAGCGGCTCTTAATGTAGCCGCTCTCCGTCACCGTCGTGCGAGGATCCATAGCGATGATGTCGCCGGTCTGAATACCCAGCTCGAGCACATCGTCCTTGCTGTCGACGTTCTCGTCGAGCAAGATCTCCATGTTCTTCTCGATGGTCTTGACCGGCTCGTCGGCCACGTGCGCCGAAGGCTCGGTGTTAAGAACCACGCCCGTGTAGACATTGCCGTCGCGCGTGTAGACGGTGCAGTTCTCGCCATCGGCCGTAGACCACTGATGCCCACCGAGCGTCGTGGGGCGCAGGCGGCCATTGTCCTTAATGGAACGCACCATGGCGCCTAGGGTATCGACATGGCTCGCCAGTACGAGCGGCTCGCCCTCGCCGCCAAGCTCAACGAGCACGTTACCCTTATTAGAACGCTCAGGCCCAAACCCCATATCGCGCAGGGTCTCCATCAGATAATCAGTCGCCGCACGGGTATAGCCGGTAGGGGAGGCAATAGAAGTCAGCGTCTTAAGCTGTCCTGCGATATAGGAGAGCGTCTCCTCTAGAGAAGCATCAATATTAGAAGTCATATGCATCCTTCCAAGTAAAACTAAGACCGAGTCCCGATTTTAACCGTTCTGCACGTGCAATGCCCCAGGAGCCGAGCCGCCTCCAGACGTCCCCGCACCGGTTTTGTGCACGTGCACGGTTTACAATCTCAATCTTGCATAAATCCTATTGGTATTTGCATAGAAATGAGGCATCTTTTTGCTTCGTCTCAGGGTGCCCCACCTTGGACCGTGCAAAAAACGGAGTATTCAGCACCGTGGGCCCCAACGGCCCCATCACGAACGACAAAACGACGCGGTTACAGCAGTGTTGCAGGTCGTCGCAAAGCAGAAACTCAGTAACAACCCCCTCCACTCATCGATAGCCCGCCCACAATGGCTGTCGATGGGCGCCTGCGGATCACTACCGCCCATTCACAACGTTATGCATTTTTAAGAGCTTGTTGAATACTCCCAAAAATGCACGCAGGGAAGTGCACCACCTATCCGCAGCGGGCAGTACGCCTTGGTTTTGTCCGTCTCAGGGCATCGACGCAGCACAAAAAGCCCCGCCGTGCGTAGCACGGCGGGGCCAGCGGCACGTCAAAAGACCATACACCTACGGGCGAAGGACCACCAAACTGGGCTAGGCAGCCGGGCAGATCTTCTTGAAGAGCTCGATGACGTCGTCGAGCGTTGCCTCGCGCGGGTTACCCGGGAAACAAGCGTCGGCCATGGCGTCCTTGGCCAGGACCTCGATCTCGTCAGCCTTCATGGCCTCGCAGACGTGCGGGATATTCACGTCGGCGGAAAGCTGCTTGACGGCGGCGATAGCGGCGTCGGCAGCCTCGTCGGTGCTCATGCCCGTGGTGTCAACGCCCATGGCGGCGGCAACCTTGGCCAGACGCTCGGCGCAAACCGGCTTGTTGAACTCCATGGCGATCGGCAGCAGCATGGCGCAAGCGACGCCGTGCGGGGTGTCGTAGTGAGCGGACAGGGTGTGAGCCATGGCGTGGTCGATGCCCAGGCCAACATTGGAGAAGCCCATGCCGGCGACATACTGGCCAAGGGCCATGCCCTCGCGGCCGGAGCCGGGCTGGCCGGACTTGGCCTCGGCAACGGAGTCGCGTAGGTTCTCGCTGATCAGCTTGATGGCCTCAAAGTGGAACATGTCGGAGAGCTCCCAAGCGCCCTTGGTGGTATAGCCCTCGATGGCATGGGTCAGAGCGTCCATACCAGTGGAAGCGGTCAGGCCGGCGGGCATGGAAGCCATCATGTCAGGATCGACGACGGCGACCTCGGGGGCGTCGTTGGTGTCGACGCACACGAACTTGCGGACCTTCTCGGGGTCGGTGATGACGTAGTTGATGGTCACCTCGGCGGCGGTACCGGCGGTCGTCGGCACGGCGATGGTGAACACGGCGTGGTTCTTAGTGGGAGCAACGCCCTCGAGGCTGCGGACATCGGCGAACTCGGGGTTGTTGATGATGATGCCGATAGCCTTGGCGGTGTCCATGGAGGAGCCGCCACCGATGGTCACGATAGCGTCAGCCTCGGCGGCCTTGAAGGCCTCGACGCCGTCCTTGACGTTCTGGATAGTGGGGTTGGGCTTGATCTCGGAGTAGAGGCTCCAAGCGATGCCGGCAGCATCGAGCTCGTCGGTCACCTTGGCGGTAACGCCAAACTTGACCAGATCGGGGTCGGAGCAGACGAAGATCTTCTTGTAGCCGCGACGCTGGAGCTCGCCGGGGATCTCCTTGATGGCGCCGGAACCATGGTAAGAAATGGTGTTGAGAACGAAACGATTAGCCATTGATAGCCTCCTATCGTGCGCGGGGCACCCATTACGCCCCGCACTATAAGTCCCATCCTAACGCTTTTGAAATAAAAAACACGTGAGAACGTCAAAGGTGTTAAAGCGTTTCAACATAATAACGGAGTCCTAGACCTTCCCTCCCGACAACAGCGAAGGCTAGATTATAGGAGCAATCGCCCAAAGAACACGACCACTCAGTCTATAAATTGTTTCTGTTTTAGCAATATATGTTTGACAATACGTTTATAAATGGATACCTTATAGTAAACATCTTAGTTCACTAAAATAACATTAGTGAAATGAAAGAGGCGGTAGAGATGTTAGTTCTACCAATAAAGACCCTCTTGGGCCACTATATTTATGATGCCAACCGAAACGAGATACTTGCAGTAAGCAAAGATCTCTTCAATTACATCTCAGAAGTCCAAGCAGGCGAAGTTTGCCCCGACTCCTATAAATCAGACCAAGAATTCCAGTTACTACAATCATGTGGCTACTGCTGCGATTCGCCATTGCAGGATGTCGCTTATCCATCAATTGACCTTTTGAAAGTTAAGCTGGAAAGAAATTTACGGATGATAACCCTTCAGCTGACTCAATCTTGCAACTTCCGATGTGATTACTGTATCTATTCCGAAAACTCCTTATACAACAGAACCCACAGTCATAACTCTATGTCTGTTTCGACGGCCAAACATGCAATCGAATTCTTTAAGATGCACTCGATTGACAACCCAAACCCGGTCGTAGCATTTTATGGAGGAGAACCTCTCCTTCGATTTAGTGAAATTAAGCTAATTACTCAATATGCAGAACAGGTATTTGAAGGAAAACACATCTCATTTCGAATTACAACCAATTGCTCTCTTTTATCTGAAGATATGGTTAAATTCTTCTTCGATTCTGGACATGAATTCTATTTGCTAATCAGTCTTGACGGGCCGCAGCAAATCCATGATAAGTCTAGGCATTACGCTAATGGTAAGTCCTCATACCAAGCAGTTATAGACAATGTTCATATGATTTTAGACAACCATCCTGAACGCAACAAATATATTCATTTTAATGCCGTAGTCGACACGAACAACATCTATAAAACAGTCTCTTCCTTTATAAATGATAAGGATATCGAGGCTTGCGATGTTCAATTCAACTACTTGGAACGCAACGGACGTATCGCCCCCTACAATGACAAGTTCTCAAGTCAACTGAATTACGCCTTATTTAAAGCAAGAATTATGGACGAGCGCAAGATCGAAAAAGGAAACCGCAGCGATAGGCTCGCTTCATATACGCTTGCAAGCATCAACCAAAACATTAAGCGATTTGCACCTTCGAACATCCCAACAAAAGCTATACCCGGTGGTCCATGCGAGCCAGGAGTTACGCGTCTATTTGTGACAACAGCAGGAGCGCTTCTTCCTTGCGAAAGGGTCAGCGAAACAACCAAGGACATGTATATCGGTACATTGGATTCAGGATTTGATTTAGGTCAAATTGAAAAGATGATCAATGTTTCAAAGCTGACCAGCGATTCATGTAAAAAATGTTGGGCATTTCAGCTGTGCACTCAATGCATTAAAAGCGCAGATTGCAAAGGAGTAATTAGCCCTGATTACAAGCGAACAGCATGCGACAACTCAAAACGAATTGCCTTTGATCGACTTAATCAGAAAATACTTCGCTTTGAGCTTCATAGACACGAAGTGTCCATTACAACGGCTCTTAAAAGGAACAAGCGATAAAAATCATGAAGACAATTGGACTTATATCTTTCACGAGAGCTGACTATCCTCTTCTAATTGGATTGCTAGGAATTGGCTACAATATTCGGGTATCAACACCATGCGGCATTCTACCGGACGGCGTAGATGTTGCCAACCTTGTTAATTGCAAAGAAATTGGCATAAGAAATCGAATTAACTATGTAACGACAATCGATGAATCAGACCTGGTTGTCGTTTTATCGACGAAAGAAAGCGCCGCAGGACTCATAGAATTTAGTAAACACGCTGAAACCTATGCACATTCTGTAAATAAGAAGGTTGTCAGCCAACTCGCCACTGAACAAATTGAGTCTAGCAAAAGCGACATGCAGGAATTAGCCCTGATACCAAAAATTGTTGTCGGGAATCTATATACATCCGCCGATTCAACAATTACGTTTAGTAGCATCGTTAGCGAGATGAGAAAGCACCATCCCAATCTATGCGCTTTGAGCTTCAATCCTTAAAATGAAATCTGGGGCTGCAACACCCTTAGTTTTGATGGTGGCCAATCCGCCGTCATCAAAATGAATGAGCAGATCAACCTCATCATTGAGAATGATAAATCCGACCTAGCTCTATTAGAAACGCCCAATGTGCTTATGAAATACGACGACCACATTTTCGGAGATTACGGATTAGGATCGATTGCTGCATGTCGAGCTTTCTGCCCTGACTTGGCCATTATCAATATCCCATACACGATAGCCGACTACGACATAATGCTTGGGCTCATGCCCATAATTGAAACGCTTACGCAAGCAGAGAAAGTTCAATTTGAAATTACAAACGAAGTACTTGACGACACTGAAGGGTTGGAGACGCATAGATTTCAAATAAGCTATTCATCTAGCGATAAAGCAATTCAAGCAGCAAGAGAACTTCGACTAAGAGGAATGCCCTGTTTCTCAGCCAGCTTAGATCCAGAAGAATCATTACTATGCTGCAAAACAATCGAGAACGAGTTGTTTGATTTCGATATTGGGGTGCTGAAATGACAGCATATCGTAAAGATGAAACCATCTACGCAGAAATCGAAAAAGCGATAAGCAATATTAGAGATTTGGATTTGACTCAATTTGACCAAAATCTAAGAAATCAGCAATTGACCGACCCGCCATTCAACTTGTCCTCATCAGATTTAGTTCGACTGCTTATTTATCTTGAAAGCAGGTTTTCTGTTTACGTTGAGTACTCGTCGATTGAAAACCTAGGGTTCAACAGTGTTGAGGAGGTGAAGAAGGTAATAGAACAGTCAGAAACAATCGAACAATGGGAGGCAGATCATGAGAAGTATTCGTCCATTTAACATGCATGCAGTAAATAGCGTCATTCATTTTGTTAGAAATTGCCCATGCGGTTATTGCAGCTGCATGTACTGCAACATACTGCGCAATTCTCCGCACGAAGCAGAAGTCGGTTCCAATTCGATCGAGGCGATGACGCGTGGTGGCTACTGGTCCTAAATCGAGCAAGACGGCTACAAACGAATATCGAATCTCAATTGAAGGCAACCCTTATCCGCATGCTCTAGCTCTCATCAACCCAGCTGGAGACAACCTCAATATCAAAAGACATGGGTTCACGGGTCCACTAGGACAGCTATTGAGTCTAAAATATACCGTTTATGACGATGCAAATGAAAAACTCTTTACTGTCGTCGACGGTGGTTTTAGTAACATGCCCAGGGTTGCGCTCATCATCGAGCACAAGGAAGTTGCGGTGTTCGATTATGGCCTAAACAGACTTGAGATGAAGTGCGTAACGAACATACCGAATTACACAATAAAAGGTAACTTCCTATTTGGAGATTACGACATATTCAGCCAACGGGAAGTGAAGCTATCTTCAGTTGTCGTCCTTCAATGTGATAAACAATCGTGCTTTAGCATACAGGTTTTGGATAAAGCCGAATTAGCCGCCGCAATTGGAATACCCACAGCCATTGCCCTTCTGAGGGCTCGGATTGAAGAGCATCTCGAATAAATCGCAAAAAGCAGTTCGTAGAAACGTTCAGGAGCTAGATAGTTTTTTCTGGCTCCTGAAACTGTATTACATAGTCTGCAAACTGTTCGAAACCATGTCCGTGATCCGCAATGATGACGATTCGCTCTTTCATCTCCTGCGCAACCACCATCTTCAAAAAGGATATCGAAGCATTATCTAAATTGTTGCAAGGCTCATCCAAAATAATAATAGAATAACTGCTCAGAAAGGCCCTACAAAGTAATAGAGAAGCCAGTTCTCCGCCAGACAAATTGTGTCCCCTAGCTCCAATGATGGGATTTATTTCAAATAATTTATCGAGGCTAAAACCCTTCAAAAGATAGATGAGTTTTTCAGAGTCAATATCTACAAGACCATAGTAAAGAGCCTTCCTGAAAGTTCCCCCCATTATCAAATGTCTTTGCGGCATAGTTGCGCAGGGTAGCTGGATTAAAGTCGAACCATCGAAAATGACAGTAGACCCATTAACACACAGTCTGCCGGCAACTGGCGACAATAATCCGTTCAATACTTCCAGAAATGAAGATTTACCACATGCATTAGGGCCGCTTACTAAAACCAGACAAGGTGCCTGTATCGTGCAATCTGGAATTGTTATCCTCTCATTAGTTTCGTTCGACGAAAACGAGAGACTGATTCCTTTCCAACTAATTCGATCAGCGTGATCGAAGCATATCAAATTAGGTTTTTCAGCTTCCAAAAGACGACGTAATTCCAAGACACGGTGCAACGATCTAAACGACGGCTGAAGCTGAGCCCAACAATTCAGAACAAGAGGAAAAGGAGAATAGCATAGAAGTACAAGTTGATAGCTCTGCACCGCAATCCCGACCGTCAGTCCGCGCTTTGACACAAGGAAAATAAGCAGCAGAACTGAAAGCAAGCCAGTAATGATGTTGCCAGCGTCAACTATTTCAGTTGCCAATCTCGCAAAGACACTCTCCTCAACTCGAGAGTTCCTACAGGCTTTAAGCATCTTTTTATAGCGAAGTAATTCCAAGTTAATTGAACGAGAAATACGAATGTAAAGTCGACAATTTATTAGTTGGGCTAAATAAGCAGAACCCCTCGCCTGGGCCTCCAATGCCTTTTCGCTCTTAGTCGATAGCTTACTAAGAGCGAACGGATATAGAAGCGAGATAAACAATGCCGAAACACAAACAGGAATCAAAAGCAACAAAGAGATATTAGATAGCGCCACAAACGATACCAAACCCGTCACTAGGCACGGAAGAAACGCAGTTGTAAATATTCCAATCATCGGCTGTAGGTTCCCAGCCTCTTCAATGCGCGATAACAGGTAGTCACTGTCTTTTGCTAAAACTAAGGGCCGCTCTAAAGCATGGCGGGCAAGCAATCTATAGAAGCAGTTAGCGCCATCGGAAGCCAATTGCTCCGCATATTTTGATCTGAACAGGTTTGTCACCAGCTCAACTGAGAGCAATACTAGCAGGCCTAACCCAATGCATAAAACGTTACGATAATTAGAGCGAAGCAGGCCATAGTCTATTATCAACGATTCAGCTTTAACAACAGACAGCTCCACCAGGGCAGATAAAATGCAGAGCGCCATCAACTTGATTACTGTCGTCTTATTTTGAATAAAAAGCTCTGGCATATGTCCATCCCCTCAACTAATAATTATAGCTAGAAAGATGACATTTTTATTCTATAGCCTTAAGCAGCACGCTTTGCTGACGTCAAATCTTGTCATTACAAACATGCACCTTAGGCTTAAGACTCAAAAAAGGGGGCGGCCGAGATGGCCGTCCCCTCCCCAATAATGATCAGTGCGACAAAGGGGCCAGCCCCTTGCCGTATCCTGCCGTTATTTTTGGCAGGCGTCTTTCCAATCTTCGCAGGCACGCTTCCAGCGAGAGCGCAAGTCGCGCTCGCGGTCGATGAACATGATGGCAAACGCGACAAACAGCAGCAAGCTCGCCACGACGATGGCGTGCAGGCCCATGCGCTCAATACACCAGTTGCCCAACACGGCGCCAAACACAAAGGTAAGGATCACGCCAAAGTACAGCAGGCCGTTTTCCAAAAAGCCGCGCCTGTGGGTGATGATGTAATCGTCCACGTTTTGCAGCGCGTTGCGCAAGTTGCCGATGCACATGGTCGTAGCGATGCCGTGACCGTGGATCTTGCGGAAGCTCTCGACCTGCATGCCGCAGGCAAACGAGGTGAGGCAGTTGGCGAACAGGTTGAAATTGCCGCCCGGGATAAAGCTCACGCCCAGTAAGATGACGGCTTCAAAGAACACCGTCACCTGACGCCAGTGGATCACGCTGCCAAACCGCTCGTGTACCAGATCGGCAAGCATAATACCCACGGCAAACGACACCACAGGGAAGAAGTAGCGCCCCGCAAGTGCCCAGTTGCCCTCCGAGATGCTCACGCCCACGAGCAGGATGTTGCCTGTCTGCGCGTTGGCGAAAACATGGTCGCGCCCAATGTACGAATACACGTCCATAAAGCCACCGGCGAGCGCCAAGATGATGCCCAGCTCAATAGACTCCGATATCTGTTTGGCACGCTGCATCGTCGTGCATCCTCCTTGTTGACGACTCTCTCGTGCGTTGGCGGAAACATAGCCGCCGTTCATACTGTAACCCATTGACAACATGGCGTGCGCGCGAGACGACCCCTTCGACACAGGGATACACAGTCTGGAAACAAACGACACCCGCATCGACACGCCGATCCGCCAGCTCATGTACTCCACCAGTCTTTTTAGACACGTCCCAAAAAGACTGGTTACAATTACGTGCAGCATACAAACACCGGGAGGGATCGTGGCAAAAAAGCCTCAGCACGCTCAGAACAGCCAACGCGGACAGCAGGGCAAACAGGGTCAGCAGCAAAAGCGCGGCGGCAAGGCGCAGGCCACGGTCGCCCGCGCCAAGCATTCCCAAGCGACGCCCGCCCGCCCCTGGCGCCCGGGCCGCGACAAATTTCTCCCCGTCAGTCGCGCCGATATGAATGCGCGCGGCTGGGACCAGTGCGACTTTGTCTACATCTGCGGCGACGCCTACGTGGACCACCCCAGCTTTGGTATGGCCATCATTAGCCGCGTACTCGACGCGCACGGCTATAAGGTGGGCATCATCTGCCAGCCCAACTGGACCGACCCCGCCAGCATCACCGTGCTCGGCGAACCGCGCCTGGGCTTTCTCGTCAGTGCCGGCAACATGGACTCCATGGTCAACCACTATTCAGTGACCAAGCACCGCCGCCACACCGACGCCTATACTCCCGGTGGCGAGGAGGGGCGCCGTCCCAACCGAGCCGTCACGGTCTACGGCAACCTCATCCGCCAGACGTTTAAGGACATCCCCATCATCATCGGGGGCATCGAGGCGAGTCTGCGCCGTCTGGCCCACTACGACTACTGGCAGGACAAGCTTAAGCGTTCGGTACTGCTCGACTCGGGCGCCGACATTCTCATCTACGGCATGGGCGAGCACGCGATTGTCGAGATCGCCGACGCGCTCGACGCGGGACTGCCCGTCGACCAGATTACCTATATCAACGGCACCGTCTACCGCACCAACTCGCTCGACGAGGTCTACGACTACGACCTGTTGCCCAGCTGGGACGATCTTGCCGCCGACAAGCTCAACTACGCGCGCAGCTTTAACGTGCAGCAGCAGAATATGGACCCCATCACCGGCCATCGCCTGGTAGAGCCCTATCCCAACAGCGTCTATGTGGTGCAAAACCCGCCGTCGACGACACTCACCACCGACGAGATGGACGAGGTGGCCGAACTCCCCTACGCACGCGATTGGCATCCCGACTACGACGCGGCGGGCGGCGTGCCGGCCTTTGCCGAGATCAAGTTTTCCATTAGCTCCAACCGCGGTTGTTTTGGCGAGTGTTCGTTTTGCGCCCTCACCTTCCACCAGGGCCGCGTGTTGCAGATGCGCAGCCACGACTCGATCATGCGCGAGGCCGAGCTGCTCACACGCGATCCCGAGTTTAAGGGCTACATCAACGACGTAGGCGGACCGACGGCCAACTTTAGCCGTCCCGCCTGCGACAAGCAGCTCAAGCACGGCGTGTGCAAGAACAAGCGCTGCCTATGGCCGAGCGTGTGCAAGAACATGGTGGTCGACGAGAGCGGCTACACGCAGCTGCTGCGCGACCTACGCCAGCTGCCGGGCGTCAAGAAGGTCTTCGTCCGCAGCGGCATCCGTTTTGACTACACTATGGCCGATGACTCGGACGAGTTTTTGCGCGAGCTGCTGGAGCACCATGTCTCGGGCCAGCTACGCGTGGCGCCCGAGCATGTGAGCGACGCGGTGCTCTCCGTGATGGGCAAGCCGAGCCGCGCCGTCTACGATGCGTTCTGTCGCAAATTTGAGCGCCTGAACCGCGAGTACGGACTCAAGCAGTACGTGGTGCCGTATCTGATCTCGAGCCACCCCGGCTCGACGATGAAGGAAGCCGTGGACCTTGCCGAGGCCGTGCGCGACATGGGCTACATGCCCGAGCAGGTGCAGGACTTCTACCCTACGCCGTCCACCATGTCGACCTGCATGTACTACACCGGCGTGGACCCGCGCACCATGGAGCCGATCTACGTGGCGCGCGACCCGCACGAGAAGGCTATGCAACGCGCGCTCATCCAGTATCGCAAGCCCGAGAACTACAAGCTGGTACGTGAGGCGCTGGAGAAGGCCGGCCGCCGCGATCTGATCGGCTACACCAAGCATTGCCTGATCCGTCCCGTGCCGCCGCGACCGGGCGAGACGTCTGCTGGCGGCGGACATGGCGCCGGCAATAAGGGCGGCAAGGCCCACGGTGGCGCTGGCGGCGCCGGCAAGGGGCCTAAGGGCAGCAAGGGTCACGGCGGCATGTCGCGCGCGCAGAACACTGCCGGCCGCAACCGCGCGGCCCAGGGGCGTCAGGGTGCCAACGGCGGCGGCAGGCGCAACTAGCGCGACAGGGCGTGGCGGCACGACACGCCCCCACCAATAAAATGCCGCTCGCCGGGGCGTCGTAAAACGATTCCCCGGCGAGCGGCCGATTAATATTGTCTATCTCAAAACGTCGTTACTTTTTGTCAAAACGACCATAGAGCGCAAACGAGAGCGTCGCGGAAATAACCCAAGTCAAAGCGATGCAGACGACAATCATGATCAGGTTCATGGGATTGCCGCTTGGATCGGCATAAACGGGCAACGAGGTAATGCCAGGCATAACAAAACCGAAGCACTTTGCGCCCAGAACAACGGTGAGCGCACCGCCAATGCCATCCGCGATCATCGCAGCGATAAGCGGAGTCCTGTTAGGAACCTGAACGGTAAACAAGGCGGGCTCGGAGATTCCCATAAATGCCGAGAAGGCGCACGTCATTGCAGCGGACTTGAGCTTTTCGTCGGTCATGCGCAGGGCCGCACCAAAAGACGCACCGCTTTCGGCGAGGTTATGGCAGAAAGAGATCGGGAGCAGATAGTCATACCCCAGCGTTGCGATATTGGAAATCTGGATAGGACTCGTCGATTGATGCATGCCGAAGAGCACGATAAGCGGCATAAAGAAGCCCAGCAGAAAACCGGCAACAGGGCCCAACGTCGAGAATAGCCAAACGATACCGTTGGCGAGACCAAGACCGCACCAGGCACCAATCGGAGCGAGCACAAACAGGTTGACCGGAATCACGATAGCAAGGGAGAGTGCCGGGACGACAACGAGCTTGAAAAGATCCGGCACGACCTTGTCGATTGCGCGATATACAAAGGACAAGCCAATGACGCCAAAGATGACCGGGAACACGGAATCGGCGTAGCTAAAAATCGGCACCGTAAAACCGAACAACGCAAGAGGCGTCTCGCCTGTACCGACAGCGTTGACAATAGTCGGGTACATCAGCGATCCGGCAACACAAAGCGCAAGCGAACGGTTGACTCGGAACTTATCAGCTGTAGACATTGCCAGCAAAAACGGCAAGAAGTAGAACGGGATATCCGAAATCATATTGAATATCGCAAAATCGCCGGCACCCGTGTCGATTCCAAAAGCCGCGATAGCAGCCAGGATGCCCTTTACGATACCTCCCGCCACCAGCGCGGGAATGATAGCGGAGAAAATGCCGGTGATGATATCGAATACGCGAGCCGAACCTTTTTGGAGCTCAGGCTGCTCGGCATCGGCGGAGACCTCACCACCCATCCTGTCGCCTAGCATGGGCTCCAATTCGTCATATACCGACCCCACGCTGGCGCCGATGATAACCTGCCACTGCCCGTCTTTAACCTGCGCGCCCAAGGCGCCGTCAAGCGTCTTAAGGGCCTCCAGGTCTGCCTTGCTATCGTCCTTCAGGTTGAATCTGAGCCTTGTAATGCAGTGCGTTGCCATAACAACGTTATCGGCGCCGCCCACGAGCTCGAGGACACGAGCGGCCAGTTCCTTCTTGTCTGCCACAGCAATCACTCCTACCCAAGATCCTCGCCATTAGTGGCGATACATTTCTGATACCAATAGAAAGAGTCTTTACGCAAGCGCTCCGCAGTGCCGTTGCCGCAATTATCCAGATCGACATAGATAAGCCCGTATCGCTTGTCCATCGTTAGCGGGCCGCAGGCAACAAGGTCAATGAATCCCCAGATCATATATCCGCGCACGTCAACGCCATCGATCACCGCCTCTTTAAGGCACTTTATGTGCTGGCGCAAATAATCGATTCGATACTCGTCGTGGATGCTGCCATCCTCCTCGACCACATCAGATGTACCGAGGCCGTTCTCGGCGATATACAGGGGCAGCCCATAGCGGTCATACATCTGGTTAAGGGTAACCCTCAAGCCAATGGGATCGAGCTGCCAGCCCCACTCACTCGTCTCGAGATAAGGGTTCTTGTTTGCCATGACCAGATTTCCCGCAGTCTTCTCCCATCCCTGATCGCAGGTAGATACCTGGGAAAAGTAGTACGAGAAGGCCAGGAAGTCGACCGTGTTGCGAGCGATGAGCTCTTCATCGCCCGGTTCCATTTGAATCTCGATATCGCACGCATCGAAATAGCGATTCATATAAGCGGGGTATTTTCCACGAGCCATCACGTCCGTATAGAACCAGTTGGAATACTGGTCGTCGTGAATAGCCTGCATGTTATCTTCGGGACGGCAGGTGGCAGGATACGTACAGAATCGAGCGATCATGCCGCCAACGGGAGTATCGGGCGAAAGACGATGGACAATCTCGACGGCACGCGCATTGGCAACGAACTCGTGGTGCAGGCACTGGAAGATGGCTCGATCGAAGTTCTCTCCCTCTTCGTCTTTGACCAGACAGACCCCGTCCCAAGGGGAAAAACGCGCTGCATTGAACTCGTTAAAAGGCAGCCAGAAATCGACCAGATCGCCCAATTCCGTAACGATCGTCTCGACATAGCGGGCGAAGAAATCAATCGTCTTGCGATTCTTCCATCCCCCATATGTGGTGACAAGATTTACCGGGATGTCATAGTGGAGCATGGTGACGAAGGTCTTAATGCCGTGCTTTTTGCACTCACCCAGCATGCTTCGATACCACTCGATGCCTTCGCGGTTAGGCTCAAGGTCATCTCCGTTAGGATAGATTCGGCTCCAACAAATAGAGGTGCGGAACAGCTTGAGACCCATCTCCGCAAAAAGCGCGATGTCCTCACGATAGTGATGATAGAAGTCGTTGCCGCGCCTAAACGGGTAGAACTCAACGCCATCATCTGCGAGAGCGTTCATTAGCTCGTCATGGCAGAAGGGGTTGTTTTGATGCTTGTCCTCAATCTGGTCATGAGTCCAGGTGCCATCCAGCCATCGACAATCCTGCGTCGACTTTCCCTTTCCGCCCTCATTCCAGGCGCCATCGGCCTGCGAGCACGATATGGCTCCGCCCCATAAAAAGTCGGAGTCAAACCCACGTTTTAACTTACTCATTTGCCCTCCTTGATCGGATGCTCCAGCGGATAACCCAATACTAGGAAGAACAAGATGCATAAGATATCGCATAGAGAGCGTGGGTTTATAACATTTTTTTAGATATAATACCGTTTAAGGCACCGATTCTACCGTTCACCCCTGGAGCACCCCATGGATTCGAATCTCAAACAGCTGCTCTACACGCATACCGAGACCGAAGAGTGGCATCGCACGCATCCAGGAGAGCTCAGCCCGCGATATAACAGGGTGGAAACCACAACCATTAACGGCGAAGAGGTCTATCTGTTTGACTGGAAAGAAACCCTCGACGAAAACCCCGTGGGCCTTATCAAGGAGTCGCGCTTTACCGACATTCCTCCTCATATGAATCGGGATATGGAGCTTAACTACGTGTACGACGGCGTCTGCACGTTTATCGTCAACGGACGGCGACTGCTCCTTAAAAAGGGCGACGTGCTCATTTGCAACACCGGCGTAGTCAGAAGCGTTCCGTACGTTAAGGGCGAGCACGATATCGTCATCTCGATCGTCTTCAAAAAGGAAATGTTCGATTCGGTGTTTCTGAGCCAGCTACCCGGCGCGTCACCATTAACGAATCTCCTATTTGATTTTGTGTCTAAAAACCGTGAGGCCCGCAAATATCTCATTCTTCCAGAGGAATACGCCCGACATGCGCGACGCCTCATCGAGATGCTCTTTATCGAATATCACTTTAAAGATGCCTACTCCAATGAACTCATGAGGCACCTCGCCGTCAGCCTATTCCTTGTTCTCATTCGAGGACTGTACCGACGCTCCGCAACTGATAACCAGGCAATCATGTCGGACGAGCGCATCGTGTCGATTCTGAATCATATTGAGCGAAGCTACGGCGACTGCACGCTCGAAAGCATTGCGAGCGATACAGGTTATAGCACCAGCTATCTCAGCAGCTTAATCAAGCAAAAAACCGGCAAAACGTTTTCGCAAATCAAGCTCAACCAGCAGCTCACAGAGGCGGCATATCTTCTCAACAACACCGAGCGCAGCGTGCAGTATGTAGCCCGAAAAGTCGGCATCTCCAACATGTCATTCTTTTACTCAAAATTCAAAGAAGCATTCGGCGAAACGCCAGGTGTATTCAGGACGCATAGGTCTAGTTAAAGTCATTGATAATCAGGGCGATCAGCTTCGCATGGCGCAGGAATGCACGACCGGAGCAACGAGCGCATTGCCTCAACGAGAATGACGCCGGCGATAGCAACCGTGACCACCACGTCGAACGGCGTGTTCACAAACCATAGCAGGCCCATGAGATACGAGCCGGCATTAAAGGCAAAGTGCAGCAGGATCGTGTAGCGGAGCTTTCCGGTCGTCACGAGCACCCAGCCAAAGATGAGGCCGGCGGCACCCGCGTAGCAGCCCTGCACCCAGTTCATGTGCATAAAGCCGAAGACCGCCGCCTGCAGCACAATCGCCGCGGCGATACCCCACATGCTTGGGGCCGCCCAGGGCACCATGGCGCCGTCCTGCGCGCTCGCACGACGCCGGCGCTTCCAAAGTGGGCGGCACTGCGGATTAAACGCACGCAGCGAAAACTCAAAGATGATGCCGCGCACCAGGAGCTCTTCGCAAAACGGAGCGCCGAGCACTGTGGTCAAGACCGCAAGAAGGCTGGTATCGCCCATGCCCGTCTCCTCGACGAGATCGCTATAGTCTGCCGCGACCTCGGGCAGCAGCGACAGTACGCCGTCGCATAGGTAGCTAATGACCACCTGCATGGATAGGCCGATCACAACAATGCAGACAATGCGCTTCCATGCCGCGCCTGCTCCCCCGCCGAGTGGGCGTTCGCCTTGCCGGCGCGCCATGAAGGAGCGGGGCCACAGATAACGCCACCACAGCAGCGCCATCAAAAATGACGCCGTCTGAGCGGCAGCCTGAAACCATTGGATATCGAGATTGTCGACCGGGAAACCTGTCAGCGCCGACACGATGTCCAACGCGGAGAACAAAACCATGCTCAGGGCAATATCGGCAGCGACGACGCCAAAACAGGCAAGCGCCCAAATCATCGCATTGAGCATGCCAACCTCCTCCCGACGACTAGTCATTGGGGACGTTCTTCAACGACTAGCTGTTGGGGGCACTCTTTGCCAAAGGCCCCGTTGGGCGAGATGTCAAACGGAAAGGTGCCGCAGCGATTGAACGCGGCGATAAACATGCGGATGGCGTTGGACGGCGTGGTGCCCACGAGCTGGGTTGCCGCCGCGAAGGCTGCCTTCTCCTCGGGCAAGACCTTCGCGACTACGGGGGTCATGTGTTCTGCCATGGCGCTTCCTTTTTGAAACGACGGTGGTGCGGATAGATGCGGGCCACGCGGCTGGGCGACGGGCTGTGAAGGCAACCCGATTGACCCGCATCTGGAGTTTGTTTCTGCGGCGTTGGTATTACTTGGTATTCCTAAGTATTACCCCGCAGATAGAATACCACACCAGACCCCATGGGGACGGAGGAAAACGAATCATTTTGTTGCTGAGTTAGTTTTTAGAGCGTGATGATGTCCGAGATATCGAGGGCCTGAGCGTCGGCGGCGTCGTGCGTGGCAAGCAAGAGCGTGCGGCCGTCGAGCAGGTCGAGCACGACCTTGGTCGTCGCATCGCGCGCGGCGGCATCCAGGCCGGTAAAGGGCTCGTCAAGAATCACCGCGCCGCCCGGGCACAGCAGGGCTCGAGCGATCTCGACGCGACGGCGCTGCCCGCCCGAAAGCTCGGCCACGCGAGCATCCACATCGACTCCCGGCACCAGCAGGCGCAGCAATGCCGCGGCGCTCGAAGCATCCACGCGCGCATCGGCGCACACCAGCACGTTATCCAGCGCCGAGGCGGACTCGGCCAAGCGTGCATCCTGAAACACCATCGAGCACGGCGCGGACTCCCCCGCCGCTAGCGCAAGCAGCGTCGACTTGCCCGCACCCGAAGCACCCATCACACAGATACGCCCGCCCGCGGGCACGTTGAGCGCCAGACCGTCCAGTGCCGGAGCCCACGGCGCACGATCGCCCACGGCAAGCGCAAGCTCCGCTGCAGTGCCATCGCTCGCAGCCCCCGCACGCCCGCGCAGTCCATGCCCATGCGCCCGCACGGCCGCGCGCCACGCCACGGGTCCCGAAACCCGCAGCAGCCACACCAGCACGCGCTCACACGCCCACGAGGCGGCAACGACCAGCACGGTCCACGCCAGCAAATCAGCCGTCTCAATCAAAAGCTTTGCCTGATAGATGCGCTCACCCACGGTGCCCACCGCCATGCCGATCAGCTCGGCTGCCACGCCGGCCTTCCAGCTCATGCCGATCACGGCGCGGGCGCACGAAAGCACAAACGGCAGGACTTCGCGCCAGGTATGGGCGCAAAACAGGCGCCAGCCGCGCACGCCATGCAGACGGAACATCTGCTCCAGCGGTTTATTCACCCGTGCCAAGCCCTCGGCCAGCGAAAAATACACGCCCGGCAGCGCCATCAAAAAGACAGCGGCGATGCTCACGCGCGCCGATCCCAACCAAATAAGCAGCAGGACCACCACGTAGGCGACCGGCGTCGCCTTTACAAACGACAGCGCCGGAGCCACCAAGTGCGCGAACGCCCGCGACCGTGACGAAATCCCGGCAAGCACGCCACCACACACCGCGGCAAGCGCCAGCCCGCCCAGTATTCGCGCGCCCGAGCCCGCCAAAATCGTCCAGGTGCCGCCATCGCACACCAGGCGCAGCAGCGCCAAGGCAACAGCACCCGGCCCCGGCAAGATCAGCGGCTGCGCTACCAACGCCGCCACCAGCATCCACGCGGCAAGCCAAAAGGCGGCGACGGCACCCGCTGCCGCCACCGCCTTCATACGCTCCGTCATTTGTCGAGCAAACGCACGCACGGGCTACTCCATGTAGTAGAAATCGTCAGCCGGGAGCTTGCCACCCACGGCGCTCGCGTCCGCATCGGCCAGCACCTGCAGGTACCCACCGAGCGCCGCCTTCATATCCTTCCCCGTCCGGCACACGAGCATGCACCCGGGAATCGCCTTTTCGGCAATCGTGGCGTTATCCACGATGTCCGCATCGACCACGGCCTGAGCCCAGTCCGCCGGCGCCGCATTGACGGCCTTCACGCTCGCCTCATGGCAGCGCAAGAACTCCGCCACGGCCTCGGGATGCTCCTCGGCAAAGGCCCGACGCACCACGGTCACGCCCGTCAGCAAACGGGAGCCCGTGTCACCTGCCAGCTCGTCCCACACATCGGTCAGGCTCACCGGCGCCGACAGCCTGCCTTCGCTCTTGGCGATGGCAGCGGTCTTGAACGGCTCCGGCAGCACGCCCACGGCGGACGGATCGGCAAGCAGGGCCGACAGCACCTCGGTGGGCTCGCTCTTAAACTCGAGCGCCACCTGACCGGTCAGGCCCGCGCGCTCCAACAGGTAGTTCATGACGTACTCCGGCGTGGTGCCCTTGCCCGTCATGTAGACGGTATGGCCCGCCAGATCGCCAAACGAAGTAACGTCCGCGTTACCCGTCACCACGTTCAGCACGCCCAGCGTGTTGATGTCGATGACCTGCACCGCGCCCTCGGTCTTGTTGTAGAGCACGCTCGCCACGTTGGCCGGCACCAGGGCAATGTCGATATCGCCTTGAATGACCTTGGGCACAATCTCGTCGGCGGCGGTGTTGATCGCAAAGTCGAACTCATTGTCCGTCTCGCCATCGGCAGCCTGGTCCATAAACTGCACCAGGCCAATCGAGGTCGGCCCCTTGAGCGAGGCGGCGTGCACCTCGACCGACTCGGCAGCAGAACTGCCCGCAGCAGACCCGGCAGCCGAGTCCGCGGCGGACCCGGCACCGGCAGCCCCGCCGCCACAGCCCGCGAGCGCAAGTGACAGGGCGCCCGCGGCGAGCGCCGAGGCAAGCCCCCGGCGCGACATTTCAAAATCAAACGCGCGCATCGCTAGCACGTCCCCTCGTTAGGCATCGTCCATGCGTGATGGTCGGTATGCAGCAGCTCCTCGGCCAGCGGCGAGAGCGGCTCGCCCAAGAACTCGCGATAGCACGCCTGGACATCGGGATTCTCGTGCGAGAAGCGAATCTCGGCGTTCGCATCGAGGCCCCAGAGCACCTGACCGCGCTCGGCTGCCAGCTCGCAGCCGTCGTGGATGGGCTGACCGCCGCCACCGACGCAGCCGCCCGGGCATGCCATGACCTCGACGAAGTCATAGCTCACGCGGCCGTCGCGAATCGCGTCGAGCAGACGGGCGGCGTTGCCCAGCCCGTGTGCCACGGCGACGCGCACCTTGGTGCCATCGATATCGGCCACGGCTTCCTTCCAGCCGTCCAGGCCGCGCACATCGGTAAAGAAGTCGGCGTCGGGGTTCTTGCCCGTCACCAGGTAATATGCCGAGCGCACGGCGGCCTCCATCACGCCGCCCGTGGCGCCAAAGATCACGCCCGCGCCTGTGCCAAAGCCCAGCGGCGTATCGAGCGGCTCCTCAACCAGCGTGTCCACGCTCACGTGGCTCGCGCGGATCATGCGCACCATCTCGCGCACCGTCAGCGCAACGTCCACATCGGGTGCGCCGCTCTCGCCCACCATGCTCGGCAGCGCGCACTCAGCCTTCTTGGCCGTGCACGGCATAACGGACACCACGAACAGGCGCTCGGGCTCCACGCCCAGCACCTTGGCGTAGTAGGTCTTGGCGATGGCGCCGAACATCTGCTGCGGCGACTTGGACGTGGACAGGCTGTCGACAAACTCCGGATAGCGCGCCTTCACAAAGCGCACCCAGCCCGGGCAGCAGCTCGTGAACATGGGCCAGCCGCGGCTATCGTCCTCACCCTTAGCGGCGGCGCCCAGGCGCTCGAGCAGCTCGGAGCCCTCCTCCATAATGGTGAGATCAGCCGAGAAGTCGGTGTCGAACACGTACTCAAAGCCCACGCGGCGCAGCGCGCAAGCCAGGCGCTCGACGGTAGCCTCCTCGCGCGGAATGCCGAGCTCCTCGCCCCAGGCGCTACGCACGGCCGGCGCAATCTGCACCAGCACGATCTTGTCGGGATTAGCGAGCGCGTCAAACACGGTCTCGGTATCGTCGCGCTCGCGCAGTGCGCCCGTCGGGCAATGCGTAATGCACTGGCCGCACGCGACGCAATCGGTCTTGCCAATCGGCGCGCGCCCGCGGGTACCCACGGCGGTATGCGTGGCGCGGTTGGTCAGGTCCCAAATCCCCAGGCCCTGCACGCTCTCACACACTTTGATGCAGCGCATGCATTTAATGCACTTGTCGTTTTCGCGGATGATGGGAAAATCGAAATCCCAGCCCTCGCCCGCCAAATGCCTTTGATACGGCAGATAGAAAATGCCCAGGTCGTTGGCGATGGTCTGTAGGTTGCAGTTGCCGCTGCGCACGCAGCTCGTGCATTGCGAATCGTGCTGCGAAAGCAGCAGCTGCACGTTGGTGCGACGGGCCTCGCGGGCCTTGGGGCTGTTGGTGTGCACCACCATGCCGTCGAGCACGTAGTTGTTGCAGGCGGCAACCAGCTGGTCGCAGCCCTCGACCTCGACCACGCACACGCGGCAGCCGCCGATCTCGTTTAGATCGCGCAGATAGCACAGGGTGGGAATCTGAATGCCGGCGGACTTGGCCGCATCCAGGATCGTGGTGTGCTCGGGCACCACGACTTCGCAGTTATCGATAATGAGCCTGACCATGTTGTGCGCTCCGTTTTCGGTGTTGTCGCTGACGGTGGTTTTGTTGGGCTCTACCATTCCAGGTTCCTCCCTCCGCGGAACGCGCCAAAGCCAAAGTGGTCGCAGCGCAGGCAGCGACTCGCCTCTTGGCGTGCCTCCTCCTCGGTAAGGCCCTGTTCGACCAGATTCCAATCGTGAATACGCTCGCCGGCCTCGCGCTCACCCAGCTCGCAGCGGCCGCACTCGTGCTTGCCCTTAAACTGAACGGTCGGCGGCTCCACGTCGAGCTTGATCTTGTGGTCGAAGCCCAGATAGCGGTCGATGTTTGCCGAAGCCACGCGGCCGGCGTTGATGGCACGGATGACGGTGGCGGGGCCGGTCTGGCAGTCGCCGCCGCTAAAGAGGCCATCGAAGTTGGGCACGGCACCGTCCGAGTCGGTGACCACGCAACCCCACTTGCAGGCGATGCCCATGTCCTCAAACGGCTTGGAATCGATGTCCTGGCCAATGGCGACAAACACGCGCTCGCAGGGGATGACGCGCTCGGGCGTAGCGGCGGCACGCGGAGCCGGACGACCGCGGCGGGGCTCGCCGATAATCTGCGGCTGCACGCGCAGGCCGCTCACGCGACCGTCCTCGCCCGTCTCGATGGCGAGCGGGGCTGTGAGCTCCAGAACCTCGCAGCCCTCGGCCTGGGCACCGGCGATCTCGGCGTCTTGGGCCGTCATATCGCAGATGCGACGGCGGTAGACGATGCTCACCTTTTCGGCACCGCAGCGCACGGCAGAGCGTGCCACGTCCATGGCCACGTTGCCGCCGCCGATGACGCACACGCGCTGGCCGCTCAGGTCGGGCAGTTCGTCGTCACCGATGGCGCGCAGCATCTTGACGGCCGACTCCACGCCGGGAGCCTCTTCGCCCGGAAGGCCAAGCTTCTTATCGCTGTGGGCACCGATGGCCAGGTAGACGGCATCGAACTCGTCGCGCAGGCGGGCGAGCTCCTCGCCGCTCACGGAGTGGTCGAGCTCCACGTCGACACCGGCGCTCAAAATCCAGTCGATCTCGGCCTGCAAGCGCTCGCGCGGCAGACGATAGCTGGGGATGCCGTAACGCAGCATGCCGCCCAAGTGGTGACGTTGCTCAAAGATGGTCACCTTATGGCCCATCACGGCCAGGTAGTAGGCGCAGGAAAGGCCGGCCGGGCCGCCGCCGATCACGGCGACGCGCTTACCGGTGTCGTCCACTACATGCGGTTTGTGGTCGTTGAGGTCGCTGTGCTCAACGGCAAAACGCTTGAGGGCGAGGATGTTCATGGGGTCGTCGACCATGCCGCGGCGGCAGTGCATCTCGCAGGGATGCTCGCACACCAGGCCGCAGACGAGCGGCAGCGGATTGTTCTTGCGGATGACCTTGACGGCATCGGCATAGCGGCCGGCCTCGACGAGCGAAATGTACCCGGGAATGTCGACGTGCGCCGGGCAGCCCGAGACGCACGGAGCGCGGGCCTCGCGGTCAAAGCCACAGGAGTGCTCGCGGATGTGGTGCTCAAAATCGTCACGGAAACCGCGGATAGCCGTAAGCGCCATGGCGCCGGCCTCGTAACCGATGGCGCAATCGCTCGAAAGATAGATGGTGCGGGCGGTGCGCTCGATCAGATTGAGCGTGGACTCGTCGGCGCGGCCCTCGAGCACATCGGCGAGCAGATCGCTCAGCGCGCTCAGGCCCACGCGGCAGGGCGTGCACTTGCCGCAGCTCTGGGTGGAGCACAGGTTGACGAGCGCTGCCGTAAACTCAACGGGACACGGGGCGAGCGAACTCACCGCCAGACGACGTCCGAGCGCATCGTGCAGGTCGTCCATGACGGCCTGAGCGTGGCTGCGTTCCATTACGTGCAGTCGAGCCATAAGATCCCCTCTCACATGGCAGCCCGGAGGCGAGGCCGGGCGAAATTGCTACACGCACAACACTGACCTAAAAAGTTGTGAGGTCTCCATACGGTTCGGCAGGCGGTATAAAATGTCACCCTCAGCGGTGAAATAGAACATTACCGCAGATAAATGCCATATTTGATAAAACGCGTTACCAAATTGCATTATTCAATGTGAAAAAGAGCGCCTTACTATTTTTCCTTTTTGATCCGTTTTCCTCCGTCCCCTTCGGATCACATGATCCCTTGGGAACGGAGGAAAACGGATCGTTTTTGGTGCAAAAGGGCCAGGTTTGTTTGCACCAATCTCACTTGCGCTAGATAAAGAGCTCGCATTCCTTCCGCACGACGCAAACCTTGCTCAGCATCTGGGAAACAGCGGATAGCTTGTTGGGATCAACCTTACGAGCACCTCGCGGACATACGGCAATGCAGCGCATGCAGGAGATGCACGCCTCGCCAGCTGCTCGTTTGGGGTCACCCTTGTCGATAGCACAAACGGGGCACGCCGCGGCGCATGCACCGCAGGAAACGCAATCCTCTGTTGCCTCGGGTGCCATGCGGTGACCTCCAGCTTGTTTATAAGGACGATTGCCGGGGATAGAGGGCTCGGACGCATCCTCAGCCAACAGCTTTTGCTGAATTTGCTGAGCAAACTCAGCAAGCTGCGCCGCATCCTGCGCATCCGGACGACCGGCAGCAAACTGTCGCGCAATGGAATGTTCTGCAATGGCTGCAACTGCCGCGATCACCCGGAATCCTGCATGCTTCGCAACGTCCTCCAGCTCTACGAGCGTGTCCTCAAACGCGCGGTTTCCGTATACACAAACCAAAACAGCCCGAGCCCCGTTGCCGCGCACCATGCCCAACCGGTCAGCCACCACAGCCGGGATTCTACCGGCATACGCCGGCACAGAGATTACGGCCACGTCGTCCTCAGTCATCGAGACAGCGTTGAAATCCAACCCGCTATCGGTCAGATCGACGGTAACGGTATTCTTGCCCAGTGCTCCGGCCACAAGGCCTGACACCTTCTGCGTTCCACCCGTCGGACTAAACACAATTTCGAATACGCTCATCGAGGCACCCTCCCCTACGCCTGGCAACGCGTCAAGCCGCTTTCACATCCAGCCAGAGTATACGGCACGTGGGGTCCCCGTTTTAATGCACCAAGCACCCCAATGCACCCACCCTACGCTGTCTGCCTCTTCGTTTTGTATAAATTACGGTACAAATTGTATATATTTACGGGATACCGCTGTGTTCTCCTGAGGTACCCCATCCTAGCCCGTGCAAAAAACGGAGTATTCTGCAACGTAACCACGCCAGCACCGCCGCGGGTGGGCAAAACTGTAGGGCGCCGTATCATTCTAAGTCCCGACATGGCGAGAATGACGCGCCCCTGCTCCGGAAAACGGCGAAATCTGACTCAGAACGCTCGCTAGGGATATCCGAAGGCCACCGTTGGCGACGTCGAATCATATGCAGACAACTCGAACTGCAG
>CABRHX010000011.1 GCA_902470805.1 uncultured Collinsella sp.
GCGGGTGGTTTCTGATGCGGCGCGCTGCGCGCCCCGCACAGGCTAAAGCCCGTAATGAAGCCCGGAGCTCCCCTACGGGGAGCTCCGGGGCGCCCGTCTCAGGGTGCCGTGTGCAAAAAACGGCAAATATGAGTACTGTTACCAATTTAGTAGCAGAGTATTACCGCCTCACGAGCCCTTTTTGAGTTCCGCACAGCCTGCTTGGCGCCAAGATATTCCACATTCGTTTATTATCTCTTCGCTGAATCCAGATTATCGGCCCAAGTTTCTTTGTTTTTGCTGTCACTAATCTAGTAACAGTACTCATATTTGCCGTTTTTTGCACAGAGCATATAAACAGACCCCCTATAAAGCCATAGTTTTACGCTGGTTTGAGCCCAAAGCACGCTCGGAGCGTATTCAGCAGAGCATCTTGCCTCTTTCGACGAGCCTCTACGCGATTCTGATATCGCTTACCCATACGCTGGTGGATGCGCCATGCGAGCGCTTCCATCGCTTCCATGTCACAGAGCATTTCGTTATTGACCGTCGCGACCTCGATTCCCATAGTAATCAAGCCCGTGTTGCGTTTTTCATCATGGACACGTCCCCTTCGAGAGGAATGACCAAGCTCACCGTTGTATTCCAGGTCAAAACGGGCTGTTTCCTGATACGCATCGCAAACTGCATGCGGCATCCCCGAGATTGCCTGCGCGCGGTCATCGAACTCGATCTTGTAGTCGGTCTTAAAGGGACCGCAGGCAAATCCGCCATATGAAAACGGAAGCGAAAACAGTGCGAGCATGATGCACTCCATGGGTGAGCGCAAGTTTTCCGACAGATAGGGACACAGGCGCAGCAGTTGTTTGGCCACATTCCCCTTGCATGCCGCAAGGTAATCTGCCAGGCGATCGGGCGTCAGCACCGGCTCGACTTCAAAGTAGCCCACGTCTGCCGGTTGATCCTTGTCCTTTGCAAGTCTATTCGCAACAGGCGAGGTGTAGGGAGGCAGATACTTCCCGCGATCGCTCAGTGAAATCTTGGAACACAGTTCCTGGGCCAGGGCAAACCCCTGGATACAGCCGACCTCGCGGGCGACGGCAACACAAAGGGCCTCGGGAGATAGGCTGTACACCCCCGGTTCTACCTCTAAAATCGAGCCGGCGGGCAACCCGGAACACACGGACCAGCCCACGTCAGGCATGCGGCGGCGCTGCGCCGCAGATCCCACCAGCAAGCACAGATCTTCTTGCACCTCGCCGCTTTTGGCTCCGATTCGCACCAAGTCGGAAAGACAGATATCCTCGGTCGAAGGCGATGACGTACACAGCACGCGACACTCCTCCTCGGGCTCAAGGTCCTTCCAGCCGATGTAGCCCATCTGCCGGCGCTCGGCGCGCATCATGCGTAGCGCCGAGGCGCCTGTTAGGATTATGGAAGCCGCTAGCTGTTCGCCTGTCGGCTCGTTGCACCGCTCAATCTTTACCGCCACACGAATCACCCCTACCAAACGCGTGCGATAGCAAGGCCATCAACGGCCGCGGCACCGGCGCGCTTGAGTTCCGCCGAAGCCGCTGCCATCGTCGCACCCGTGGTGATAACGTCGTCGATAAGCAGCAGGCGGCGGCCCCGCACGTCCTCAACGGTCTCGTACATGCCTCGGGCGCGTTCACGGCGTTCTTCACGACCGAGTTCACGCTGGTCGCCATGTCCGTACTTAACGAGAGCGTCGAGCAGCGGAACACCCGACAGCTCACAAAATGGGCGCGCGATGGCTTCCATATGATCGAAGCCGCGTCGCCGAAACGCCGCCGCCGTCGCGGGCACAAACACCACCGCATCGGCGCCGGACAACACACCGCCTAAGCGTTCGGGTGCCGCGACCTGGGCATGTAAGGCGGTGTCGTATAGCAGCTCTGCCAGATACGGCGCCAGACGTCGCTCGCCCGCGTCTTTGTACGCTTTAATGATCCTCGGGAGCGGATGCGTGTAAACGGCACATGCCAGGCACCGGTCGAGTGCTTCGGCCATCGCCGAGGACGAGCCCTCGACCGAGCACTCGGTGCACAGCAAGTCTCCAAACGGGGCGCCGCATCGAGTGCAGCTATGCCGCGGGTCGATGAGCGCAAGCGCCGCCAAGCAGTCTTGGCAAATAAGCGCACCGGCGCGCTCGCAGCCGGCGCATCGCGTGGGCGACAACGCCTCAAGCGCCTCGTGCGCCGCCCGCTCGGCAAACGGTAGCAATTCGTCCGCAAACGGTAGGATGCCGGTACCTTGCAGGCATCCCAACACATTCAAATGTCTCTTCACGACACAACCCTCCCTACGCTCGGTCGCAGGGAGGGTTGTCGATTCAGCGCTATGGTACCCCGACGCGTTTGGGGCCAGACAGGTTAAATCCGTTTGCGGGTGCTATTCGCCGGTGGGCGGTTGCGGTGCGGACGAGTTTTGGGTCGAGCCCTCGCCACCATCTTGACGCGGCTTGCGGGAACGACGACGGCGACGGCGCTTCTGGCCCTGGTCGGCCGAACCCTCGCCACCACGATCTTCGCGCGACTCGCGTTCGTCGCGAGCAGCGCCGCGCGCGGCCTTGGCAGCCGCCCCTCCGCCATCTCCAGGGCGACGGCGCGTGACCTTGACCTCGCCATCCGAGACCTGATCGGCCACGGAGGGCACCGAGGGCTTTTGCTGCGTGCCCGAGGAATGGCGACGACGCGGACGCGGGGCGCGCTCGTCATCGTTGCGCTGCTTGCCACCCTTGTCGGCAGGCGTATCGGAACCCGAACCACCCTTGGGGGCGGCACCGGCTTCGCGAGCGGCTGCGGCGCGGAAGGCGTCCTCGCGCTCCTCGCTCGACAGATGACGGCGGCGACGGCGCGTGGGATTCATGCCACCGCCGCGGTTTTGCTGCTGGAGCTGCTGAGCCTCGCGCTCGCGGGGGGAATTCTTGCCTGCGGGAGCGGCCTCGCCGGTATCGCCCGAACCCGAGCGCTTGCGGCGGCGACGTCCACCGGCAGCCTCCTCGGCCTCGGGTGCCTCGGCCTTGCCGCGACCCTTACCGCGGCCGCGACCCTCGCCCTGGCTCTGACCCGCACGGGTATCGGCGTCCGCATCGCGACGGCGGCGCTTGGGCATCGTCGTCCCCGCCAGACGGTCGGCGCTCGACAGGCCATCGCCCACGTCGACGCCGTTCTCGCGGTCGAGCTCCATAAGCGCCAAGCGCATCTCGGGCGACTCGATACGCTCGAGCACATCGCGCGTCACGCAGTCGGGGCGGCAGTTGCAGCCCTGCTCGGCGGCCTTCTTTTTACAGCCCTCCGAGCAGGTCATGTCGGCCAGGTTGACCTTAAAGACTTTGCCGTTCTCCAGGCGCAACACCAGCTGCTCACGCGGCGTGTCATATTCCTGGATACGCGCCTTGCCAAGCGGCGTATCGATAAGCGTCTTCTTTTTGGGCGCGCGGCTCTTAAAGTCCTTGTACGCCTCGAACTCGTAGCGCAGGCAGCACATCAGGCGGCCGCAGACGCCGCTAATTTTGGACGAGTTGAGCGGCAGGTCCTGCTCTTTTGCCATGCGAATCGAAACCGGCTCAAACTGTCCGCCAAAGCGCGTGCAGCAGAGCTCCTGGCCGCACTGGGCATAGCCGCCCACCAGGCGGGTCTCGTCACGCACGCCGATCTGGCGCATGTCGACGCGAATGTGCAGCGTCGAGGACAGGTCCTTGACGAGCTGACGGAAATCGACGCGCTCCTCGGCAGCAAAGTAGAACACAGCCTTCTCGCCGCCAAACAGGTACTCGACGCCGACCGGCTTCATCTCGAGGTCGAGCTCCTTGACCAGACGGCGGAAGTCGACCATGGCCTCGTCACCCTGGATAGCCAGGTCGTCGGCAAGCTGCAGGTCGATGTCGCTCGCTACGCGCAACACGGGCTTGAGCGGCTGACCGATTTCGTCGAGCGGCACCTCGAAGGGATCGGCCGTGACCAGGCCGATCTCGGTTCCGCGCTCGGTGGAGCAAATGGCATAATCGGCCTCGAGGATATCCAGATCCTGTGGGTCGAACCACAGGTCGCGCGAGGCGTAGGTAAACTTAACGGGTACGACTAACGGCATTTCAGTGCCTTCCTGATATCGAACAGCATGACCTCGATGGCCAGCTGGGGAGTAACGTTTCTGGCGATGTTGCGCTCGGCGGTGACAATTGCCTCGAGCGCCTGGGTGGCACCCGCAACATTCGTCGCCGCGGCAAGCCGCCCGATCGTGTCGCGCACGTCCTCGTTCACAACGTCTGCCGCCTCATCCTGAAGCGTCAGCAGCACGTCGCGCATGAGCGTCCGCGCGCTCGCCAGCGCTTCCATGATACCCGAACGCTCGCGCGCGTTGAGTTCGCGCTTGTTGCGGTCCTCAAGCTGCTTCAATGCTCCACGCGACAGGTAGTCGGCATTTTGCTCGAGCACCTTTTCCTGCGTGGACTTGACCTCGGCGAGCGGCGCCTTGACGGCGACAATGAGCGACTTGGCGCGACTGAGCACATCGGCCTCGTCGGCGGCAATGAGCGAGTCGATGGCACGGACCATCTGGCGACGGGCGTCCTGGCGCTCGGCGCTCTTGAGGAACTCGATACCACGCGTGGGGCTTCCCGCCACAGCGACGGCCATACGGCAGCGCGCGGGATCCTGACCGGTGGCGCGGCTCACGGCCTGCGTGGCCACAGTGGGCGACACCAGCCGAAACGGTACGCACTGGCAGCGGCTCACGATGGTGGGCAGCATCACGTCGGCCGAGGTGCCCAACAGGATGAACATGACGCCCTCGGGCGGTTCCTCGAGCGTTTTGAGCAGCGCGTTGGCGGTGTTGGCGCGCAGCTGCTCGGCACGGTCGATGATGTAGACCTTTGCCTTGGCGCGGATGGGCGCCAAGGGCACGTCGTCGAGCAGCTCGCGGGTCTGCGCGATGAGGTAGCCCGTAGCGCTTTCGGGGGTGTAATAGTGCACGTCGGGGTGCGTATGGCGCGCGACGCGCACGCAGCTGTCACACGAACCACAGCCGTCCTGCTCGCACAGGAATGCCTGGGCAAGCGCCCATGCGGCGTCAAGCTTACCGGCGCCGGGCGCGCCCAAGAACAGGTAGGCGTGCGATGCGCGGCCGCTTGCGATGGCGTTGGTCAAAAAATCGCGCACGCGTTCCTGGGTGTCAAGCTTGGCCAGCAGGCTTGTCTGCGCGGGGGCCATGTTACTCGGCCTCCTGGGCAAGCGCGGCGGCGACGGCATCTTGGGGGATGTCGAGACCGTACGCGCGAACCAGCTCGACCGTCTGCGCGAAGACGTCTGCGATCGACGCAGTGGCGTCGATGAGCTTTACGCGGTTTGGCTCCTCGGCAGCAATAGCGCAAAATCCCTGGTAAACGCGCTCTTGGAAGGCCATGCCTTTTGCCTCCATGCGATCTGCCGCGCCACGGGCTGCCATGCGTAGCGCCGCCTGCTCGGGCGTGATGTGGTAGACGAGCGTGAGCGCCGGATGCGTACCGGCGACAGCCAGGTTGTTGGCATCGCGTACCATCTGACGGTCGAGGCCATCGGCAAACGCCTGGTAGCAGGTCGTGGAGTCGTAGAAGCGATCGCACAGGACCACCTTGCCGGCAGCGAGGGCAGGTGCGATGACCTCGTGCACCAACTGGGCGCGCGCTGCCTCGTAGAGCAGCAACTCGCAGGTGTCTCCCATCGCCGTATTGGCGGGGTCGAGCAGCAGAGCACGGATCTTTTCGCTGATGGCGGTGCCGCCCGGCTCGCGCAGGCTCACAACCTGGTAGCCAGCGAGTTCGAGCGCGCGGGCAAGCAGACGCGCCTGCGTGGACTTGCCGGCACCATCGACGCCCTCGAGCGTGATAAAGCTATGTTGAGCGGGCTCAAAAGCCATGAGCGCAGCCCCTTCCTATAAGGCGCGTAAATGCAGATATATCAACCAAGCCATGATACCCCAGGGGCAGGCGCGCCCCCAATGGCTAAAGGTGTCTTTCCAAAGTTGCGGTGAAATAGGGACTGATTGAAGCTCTGAGACCGCCAAACAGTCCCTATTTCACCGCAACTTATGATGGGGACTTTTGGACGCTGGGTATAATCGTCGTATTGATTTGAAATGTGGCGAAAGGAGTGGCAATGTCTCGGTATTGCGCCTCGTGCGGCAAGCTTCTTGCAGATGATGCCAAGTTCTGCACCTCGTGCGGTGCACCCGTTGAGCAGACAACCGCAAGCAATGGCCAACCCACGTTTGAGAAGACCGGCTCCCTCGATACGCCGCAAGCTAAGCCGGACGACCCCCTCGCCTATCGCCCCGACCCCGCCGCCGGCCCTGCAGCGGTCGAAACGACGCAGCGCATACCCGTCGCGGACACCCCGCCCCAACAGCAACCGGCGTCTACATACGCGTCTGGTTCACCGCAGGCCCCCGCCGCAAAAAAGAGCGCTACCAGGGCGCTTGTCGCCGTTATCGTTGTGCTGTTGGCAATCATCATCGCCTTGGTCATCTTTTTTGTGATCAAGCCGTTCGACAACTCCGCTACGCAGACGACTGCCGAGGTAGCTAAGCTGCACCATGACGTCGACGACGATGATCTAAAGCCTCTCGGCAATCCCAACAGCCTGTACGACGATGATGACGATGACGACGAGGATGGCGGCGAAGCAAGCCTCTCCGAACAGAACCTCTACCGTCGCCTGAGTGAATACTACGACCTGCTGGAAGATCTCGATAGCCAGGTCCGTGCCTGCGCAGAGACGTTTAATGGCAGCTATCTGGAAGAGGATCGTACCACCCGTCAAAATCTCGCTGACGTCGCCGAGCGCACGGAGGACACCATCGAGCAGTATTACGACATTGTCGAGGACCTGGACGTCCCCACAAGCTCTAAGAACTACAGCTCGTGGAAGGACATCATTGCTCTGTACGACGACCTGGATCACCGCATCGATGCGATCTGCGATGCCTGGGAGATCAGCTTAAAGTACGCAAAGCCCGCGGACCATAAGAACGAGATCGTGGCGCCGCTGTCGCGCGACAACGTGGCGGGCACCAATGACAATAAGTACCGCCTAGACTTTGAGGAGCGCTATCCCGGCGCCAAACCCGTCGAAGTGAACTAACGCCTTGTCGTTTCCGAGCCGGCAGTTAGGGACGTTCCTAAACTGCCGGCAGAAAAAGGAATGTCCCTAACTGCCGGTCAAAAAACGAGCGAGGATCATGGGACCCTCGCTCGTTTTTTGGGCAATGTTTCGACTGCGCCGTTACTTGTCGGCGGCTGCTTTCTTGGCAGTCGACTTCTTGGCCGTCGTCTTTTTGGCGGTCGTCTTCTTAGCCGTCGTCTTCTTTGCCGTACTCGCCTTGGTCGCAGTTTTGCGGCCGCGAGCCGGCTTCTTCTCCTTGGTCGGGCAGTCCATGTTGACGCAGATGCGCCACGGACCGCGCGCCGTGTTGACCACCACGATGGGGGCACCGCACTCGGGGCAGGTCTCGCCCGTCGCCTCGAGCTTGCCGCGCGCCGGCAGCGGATAGCTCACGCCGCAATCGTCATAGTTGGTGCAGCGGATAAAGCGCTTGCCGCTTTTTTCGCTCTTGTGCGCGATCAGATCGCCATGGCGTCCGGCCTCGGCGCACACCTTGCACTCGCCCACCTTAAGGTCGGGCTCGTAGTTGGTGGGGCACGTGGGGTTCACGCAAATCTCGAAGGCCTTCTGGCGGAACGGCTGGCACTTAATGCGCGGCGCGCCGCACTCGGGGCACACGGCCGCCTCGCCCTCGAGCGGGCTTACCTTGACGCCGCTCGGCACCGGATAGGTCACATCGCAGTCGGGCCAGCCCATGCAGCCGATAAAGCTGCCGCGGGTCTTGGCGCTCGTCTTCATAACCAGGTCCTTGCCGCACTTGGGGCAAGCGCCCACGCGCGCATCGGCCGTGACGGCGTCGCTGATGGCGTCGCCCAGCTCCTGCGTGTGCTTGAGCAGCTCGTCGAGCACGCCAGCCAGCAGCGCGCGCGAGTGCGTCACGACATGCTCTTCGGTATCCTCGCCGCGCTCCACACGGGTCATGTCGCCATCGAGCTCGCTGGTCATATCGGGGCTCGTGATGCGCGGGGCAAACTGCGACAGTGCATCGATAATGGCGATGCCCAGCTGACTCGGCTCCACGGGATCGTTTTTGAGATAGCGCACGGCGTACAGGCGCTCGATGATGCTCGCGCGCGTGGACTTGGTGCCCAGGCCGCGCTTTTCCATCTCCTGCACGAGCTTGCCCTGGCTGTAGCGCGCGGGCGGCTCGGTCTGCTTGGCCTCGAGCTTAATGTCGAACACGTCGACCGTATCGCCCTGCTCCAGCGGCGGCATCTGCTCGTCGCGCTTGAGTCCGTACGGGTACGCCTCGCGGAAACCCGGGGTCACGAGCACATCGCCCGAAGCCACGAACGACTCGCCGTTCACGTCGAGCTCGAGCTTAGTGTTTTCGATGGTCGCGGGACCCATAAGCGTCGCTAGGAAGCGGCGGGCGATGAGGTCGTAGAGCTTGCGCTGGCCGCCGTCGAGCGTGGACGGATCGCCCTCGCCCGTGGGATAGATAGGCGGGTGGTCGGTGGTCTCGACCTTGCCGCGCGTGGGCTTCATGGGGCCGGCGAGGACCTTTTTGCACACGGGCGCCAGCGCCGGGTTGATCTTTGCAAGGTCACTCACCACAGCGCCCAGATCAAGCGTCGCGGGGTATACGGTATTGTCGACACGCGGGTAGCTGATGAGGCCCGCCATGTAGAGGGACTCGGCGATGCGCATGGTACGCGCAGGCGAGATACCCTCGGCTGCGGCGGCAGCCTGCAGCGAGGTGGTCGCAAACGGCGTGGGCGGCTGCTGCTTGCGCGAGCGCTTGGTCACCGCGGCGACGGTTGCCGTCTTGGCACCGTCAACGTGACCGTACGCCGTCTCAGCAGCATCCTTGTCGGTAAAGCGCGCCGTCTTGTGCGCGATCTTAAAGCGATCGTCCTCGGCAGCGCCTTGCGCGGCGCCCATGCCGCGAATCTGCCAATAGTCCTCGGGCACAAACGCCATGCGCTCGCGTTCGCGCTCGACCACCAGGGCAAGCGTCGGCGTCTGCACGCGGCCGGCGGAACGCACGTTGCCAAAGCCGCCAAACTTGGCGAGCGTCAGGTAGCGCGTGAGCACCGCACCCCAAATGAGGTCGATGTGCTGACGGCTCTCGCCGGCGTCGGCCAGGTTCTGGTCGAGCGAGACAAGGTTATCGAAGGCCTGCGTGATCTCGGCCTTGGTAAACGAAGAATACTGGGCGCGGGCGACCGGCAAGTCGGGCGCCACCTCGCGCACCTTGTTGAGGGCGTCCGAACCGATCAGCTCGCCCTCGCGATCGAAGTCCGTGGCGATGATGACGCTGTCGGACTTTTTGGCGAGGTTCTTAAGCGAGCGGATGAGTTCCTTCTCGGCCGGCAGCTTAATGACGGGTGCCCAGGTGAGATACGGCAGACTCTCGAGCTTCCAGCCCTTGATGGAGATGCCGTCGGCAAGAAACGGCTTGCGTTTGGTGTCGTAGGGCGGGCGTGCCAGGCCATCGGGCATGTCGGCCGGCAGCATCTCGCCGTCCTCGGTGACCGAATACCAGCCCAGCTTTTTATCGAACAGTACGCTGTCGCAAAAATCGGGCGCAAGGATGTGACCGGCAAGACCGATCGTCACGCACTCCTCGCCCTTCCACTCAAAACGGTAGATGGCGGTGTTGTACACCTTGTCCTTTTTGGGCTTGCCCGTGGACAGCCGCTCGGCGATCTGACGCGCGGCGTCGTTTTTCTCGGCGATGATGAGCTTCAAAAGAGGCTCCTATCTCGTATCTCTGCGGCTACGCCCGCCCGTATGGCGGCCGACTTACGCCCTTGCTTGCTCAATCTGCCCGATGAGCCAATCACACCAGGCATCCATGCCCTCGCCCTTGCGCGCGCTCACGGCAAACCGCGGCGCCTGCGGATTGAGGTCATCGAGTGTCTTAGTATACCTATCCATGTCAAAATCGAAAGCCGGAGCCACGTCGACCTTGTTGAGCAGCTGCGCGCCGGCGTGTTGGAAGATGCCCGGGTACTTGATAGGCTTGTCGTCGCCCTCGGGCACCGAAAGAATCATGATGGACAGGTTCTCGCCCAGGTCAAAGTCGACTGGGCAGACCAGGTTACCCACGTTTTCGATAAAGATGACGTCGATGTTTTGAAGGCCCACCGCCTGGTCGAACGCGTCGACGGCCTCCATGATCATGTTGCCCTCGAGATGGCACAGGCCGCCCGTATTGATCTGGATGGCGGGCATGCCGGCTTCCTTCATGGTGATGGCGTCGACGTCCGAGGCGATATCGCCCTCGATGACGGCGCAACGCAGGCCGGCCTTGTCGCGTAGGCGCTCGTTGGTGCCCAAAATCGTGGTGGTCTTACCCGAGCCGGGGCTCGACAGCACATTGATCACATAGGTGTTTGTCTCTTTAAATCGCTGACGCAGCTGATCTGCCAGACGCTCATTGCGCGACAGAATCGGCGACGCGATATCAATCGTTTTCTCGGCCATACTCGGCACTCCTTACTTTGGCCCCTTTATACCCCATCACCAGATGGCTAGCGGGCTAATCGTCGGGGGTTTCGATTTCGATACTTGCGATGTCGAGCTCGCGACCGTGCAGCAGGCGCACGTTGGCGCCGCCACACTGGGGACAACGACAATGAAAGCGATCATGCTCGAAAACCTCGCCGCAATCCAGGCACTCGCTTTGCGGATGGACTTCCTTCACGGCAAGCTCGCAGCCTTGCGTGAGCGGATCCTCGTCGCGAAACGTCTCCCACGCAAAGTCGAGCGCCTCGCGCACGACTTCGGTCATATCCCCGATACGCAGCGTTACCAAAACGGCGCGCGAGGCCCCCGCCCCACGCGCCGCACGAATCACTGTATCGAGTATGCCGTTGACAATGCCAACCTCGTGCATACCGATTTACTCCTCGTCGTCCTCATCGTCCGAGAACAGGTCCAGACGACTCACGAACAAGCCCTCCTTGCCCTCGCGCGCGGTAATGACCACGCGGGCGATGGCAAGCGAAATCTCGTAGAGCGAGAGCAGGGCGCCGTACATGAGGCCCAGCGTAACGGGCGAGCCGTCGGGCGTAATCACAGCCGAGCCCACAAGCAGGCCAACGTATACGTAACGCCAGGCACTGCGGAAGGCCGCGTAGGACACGATATGGAAGACGGACAGGTAAAAGATGATGAGCGGCAGCTCAAACGCCACGCCAAAGCCGATCATAAAGAGCAGCTCCATGTTGACGTAGTTCTCCAGGTCGGGCAGCGCCGTAGCGACTGCCGAAGTCTCGCCGATGAGCCACTCAAAACCCGCAGGGATGATGATGAAGTAGCAAAAGATTGCGCCCAGGAAGAACAGCACCGTCGAGGCGAGCACCGTGGGCACGACCCACTTGCGCTCGTTGGGGCGAAGCGCCGGCAGGAAAAACGCCAGAATCTGCCAGATGATCATGGGCGTGCACATGACCACGGCCATCTTGATGGCCAGCGAGAAGCGCAGACCAAAGCCACCGAGCGTGGTGGTGATGTAGAACTTGCCGTCCGGTACAAAGGAGCGGATGGGGTCTTCCAGGATGTCGAGCACCACGGGCGTGGCGAAGTACAGCACGATAGCGGCGGCAAAGACCGATACGACCACGATGGTCAGGCGGCGACGGAGCTCTCCCAGGTGATCGAAGAGCGGCATACGCGCAGGTCCGATAGGCATTACTCATCGCCTTCCTTCGGGGCGTCGGCGGCAGCGGTGTCGTCCTCGGCCTCGAGCTCGCGAGCGAGCTGGTCGACGACGGCCTTGCGCTTGCGGGGACGACGGGCGTAGAGGTCAGCCGTCGTGGGCTCTGCCGGCTCGGGCTCGGGCTCCGGCTCCGGCTCTGCAGCAGGTTCGGGCTCGACGGCGGCAGCGGCAGGCTCGGCGCCCTCGGCCTCCTCAGCAGCACCTTCGCCCTCAGCAGCACCCTCGCTTGCGGCCTTCTCGGCAGCAAGACGGGCGCGACGCTCGGCAAAGGTCTCCTTCTTGGCGGGCGCTGCCGTCTCGGCGGCATCCTCGTCCGCATCGGAATCGTCGTCGGTCGCAGCAGCCTTCTTGGGCTTGACCGGTGCCGACGCGGCCTCGCTCACCGGATCGATAATCTCGGACTGAACAACGGCCGTCATCTTTTCCTGCGTCTCGCGGAACTGACGGATGGCACGGCCGATCGTGCGGCCCATCTGCGGGAGCTTATCCGGGCCAAACAGCAAAAAGCCGAAGACCACGATGATCGCGAGCTCACCCTCTCCAATACCAAACACACATACCTCCAAGGCTCGATGTGAGTCGAGCCCGCACCGCGCCATTCGGCCGGAACTCGTCTATTCATTCGGTCAAGTATAGCGCCCGGACGCCAAAACGTCCGAGCGCATCACAAACATATGCCAAACGGCACGCCCTTTTGGGGGGCAAAGATTATGCAGCGGTGATCGAAATCTCCTGGTCGACGCCCAACAGCTGAACCACGCGCATCACCGGGGGCTGCACATTGGTGCAGCTAAAGCGCTTGCCGTGGTCGACCGCGTGGTGCGCGGCGCCCACAAGCACGCCAATGCCCGTCGAGTCGATGTAGCTCACCTGGGCAAAATCGAGCTCAACGGCCTCAGTGGGCTGCTCGAGCGCCAGGTCGATAGCATTGCGCAGGCTGTCGGCGTTAGAGATATCGATCTCGCCGGTCACCTTAATGGTGTAGAGCTCTGGCGTGGGGTTGGTGGAAATACCCAAATCCATGTATACGCTCCTTTACGTATCGAAAGTGCGGATAGTACGGGAAGCCGCGCGTTAGGCGCGCTCGGCACGCGCAAGCTCGGCAGCGACGAGCTTCACAGCCAGCACCAGCACATCGAGCGCGGCCTCCAGGTCCTCGACCGTGGGATAGCTCGGCGCGATGCGGATGTTAGTGTCGCGCGGGTCCTTGCCATAGGGCCAGGTAGCACCGGCCGGCGTGAGCTTGACGCCCAGGTCGGCGCAGAGCGCGGCGACCTTCTGGGCCGAGCCCTCGGGACCATCGAAGCTTACAAAGTAGCCACCGCGGGGGTGCGTCCAAGTGGCGCAGCCCGTGTCGCCCAAGCCCTCGGTGAGCTTGCGCTCGACGGCCTCAAAGCGCGGACACAGGAACTCGGCATGCTTTTTCATGTGCTCCTTGACCGCCTCGATGGTAGGAAGGAAGCGCACGTGACGCAGCTGGTTGAGCTTGTCGGCGCTGATGAGGCCGGCCTTCAGGCGCTTGGAGAACTCGGCGATGACCGCGGGGCTCGCACCGATAAAGCCGATGCCAGCGCCCGGGAAGGTGATCTTGGACGTCGAGGCAAAGGCCACCACGCGGTCCTCGGTACCCGTCGCGCGGGCAAGATCGAAGATGTTGGCGAGCTCGTCGGTCTCGTCGTACAGATCGTGCACGCAGTAAGCGTTGTCCCAGAAGATGCGGAAATCGGGCGCGGCCGTGGGCATCTCGACCAGGCGGCGCACAGTGTCCTCGCTAAAGGTGATGCCCGTGGGGTTGGAATACTTGGGCACGCACCAGATGCCCTTAATGGAGTCGTCGGCGGCAACGAGGCGCTCGATCTCGTCCATGTCGGGGCCGTTGTCGGTCATCGCGACGGGGACGTTCTCGATGCCCAAGTCGGCGGTGATGCCAAAGTGGCGATCGTAGCCGGGAACGGGGCACAGGAACTTGACCTTCTTGCCGTCGTGCGCGGCCTCGTAAGCCTCCCAAGGCTCGCTGCCGCACGAGCCACAGCGCCAGAACATGCCGGCGATGTCGTGCTCAATCAGCAGGCTCGACGAACCCAGTACGAGCGTCTGCTCGGCGGGACAGCCCAGGAACTCCCCTGCCAACTTGCGTGCCGAGGGAATACCCTCAAAGCAGCCGTAGTTGGAGCAGTCGACGTTGCCATCGTGCAGATCGGCGTCGGCGTTGAGGATATCGAGCATGGGTCGAGAGATGTCCACCTGGGAGGGCGACGGCTTGCCGCGGGCCATGTCGAGCGCCAGGCCCTTGGCCTTGACCTCGGCGACCTCGGCTTTGAGTGCCTCGATAGCGGCATCGAGTTCGGTGGTTTCCATCTTCTGGTAGATCGTCTGCATGGGTGCGACCTTTCGCGAAGCGGGACGTTGCAGTTCGTCTAAGTATAGACCGCCACCGCCGCAACGTTATGAAGCCGTGATAGATTAAGTACATCGCAATAAATTACGAATCGCCGCGCATGCCGGCGTGGGGCGCCCAAGGAGGCACTATGGAGTACGGATCGTTCCAGGCCGAGGAATTCGGCGACCTGCAGCGCCTGGTCGACGGACTGTTTTACGATCGCCACGCCATCGACCGCCTAGATCTGATCGTACAGGCCGAGATCTTGGACCTGGCGCCCGACCTCATGGAAATCGTCAACCTGCTACCGCCCGGCTATTACGACCGCCAGTCACTTTGCGACCAGCTCAACTCCGCCTTGGCCGCCCACGGCTGGGGCGCCGTCTACGGCACCGTGGAATAAACCTAGTCATTGGGGCCTGTGGCCAAAAAATAGCAAATATGAGTACTGTTACTTTTTTAGTAACAGCGATTTTGAATTAAAAAGGCCAGTCTTGGCCTTTTGTGTCCGGTTTTGGAAGGATGTATCGGCATTTTTCGTCCAGCAATACAATCGTTAATGCACAGACAGAATAGATTTGTACATTATTTTTCGCGCCTAAAATGAAACGCCGTTTGTGACAGTACTCACAAACGGCGTTTTTTGGCCACTGGGGTGTCCGGCAGGTGGCAAGTACCACTCAAAACCGCATTTCACACGCGCTCGAGCAGGCTCTGGCGTCTGTTTCTACGCGCCTACTCGTCCTTGGGCGCCGGGTGCTTGCAGACCACACTCATGTAGATCATGCCAAGCACGGCCGCGGTGACAGAACCGGCAAGAATGGCGGCCTTGGCAGCCAGAACCTCGAACTGGGCCGTCGGGAAGGCAAGGCCACTGATGAGAATCGACATGGTAAAGCCGATGCCGCCCAGAATGCCCACACCGGCAATCATGTGCCAGTTGACATTGCGCGGCAACTGGCAAGCCTTGAGCTTAACCAGGGCGAACGTCATGCCAAAGATGCCGATCGGCTTGCCCAGCAGCATGCCAAAGTACACGCCAAGCGTCACCGGATCGGTGAGCAGCGTGCTCATGTCAACGCCCACTAGGCGAACCTGCGCGTTCACGAACGCAAAGATCGGCAGGATCACAAAGTTGACCGGCGTGGAGATCAGACGCTCCATGCGGATAAGCGGCGGAGTCACGCGGTGCATGACGCGCTCGACCTTGGTGGTCGAGACGGTAAAGTCATGCTGGCCCAGGATGTGCGCCTCGTCGTCGTAGCGGTCATCGAGCAGCGGCAGGCACTCGCCCAACCAATCGGTGAGGCTATCGAGCTTGACGCCGCACTTGGCCGGGATGGTGAAGGCCAGGATGACGCCGGCAAGCGTAGCGTGTACGCCGCTCTTGAACATGCAGAACCACAACAGCAGGCCCAGTACCGAATACGGGGCAAGGCGGTAATGCTGCGTCTTGTTGAGCCACACGAGCGCGCAGGTCACAAGCGCGGCGGCGCCCAACCAAAACGGATTGGGGCTCTGACCGTAGAAGATGGCGATGGCGGCGATGGAAATGAGGTCGTCGGCGATGGCGAGCGTCGAGAAGAACACGCGCACGCCGTTGGGCACGCGATTGCCCAAAAGCGACAGCACGCCCAGCGCAAAGGCAATATCGGTTGCCATGGGGATGGCCCAACCGTTGCGGGCGCCGGCATGGTTAAAGATCAGGTAGATGCAGGCGGGAACGACGACGCCGCCCACGGCCGCCAGCATGGGAAGCATGGCCTGACGCGGATTCTTGAGCTCACCGACCGTCATCTCGTACTTAAGCTCGATGCCCACCAGCAAAAAGAAGATCGCCATAAGGAAGTCGTTGACGAAAAGCTCAACGGTGAGACCGGCCGTAAGGTTGCCCAGACCCACATACAACGGGGTCTCCAAAAAGTGATGGATGGCCTCGTAGGCATCGGTGTTGGCGCAAATGACGGCGGCGATGGCGGCGAAGACCATGACGGCGGCGGAAATCGTGCCGTTCTCGGCGATGCGCTCCCAAATGTCATGGCGCTCAAAACGCTTGCGCTCACGGACGTTAAACAGCTGCTCGGGTGCTGCCATGGGCGGCTCCTTTCACGGGAAGACTCCCGTCTTAAAAAAGCACGGCCCGCCCAGATGGCGGCGCCGCGCTCTAACGTATTACGCTTGCATCTAGCCTACCCTGCACGACAAGCGCACAAGCACGGCCGAAAAGCGGAACCACAGGTTGAACATTATTTGCTCAACGGCGCGGGCGCGCCTGTCCAAGAGACGACGCGACGCCGTGCACAAAAAACGACCGGAGCGCGGGGCGTCCGCGATCCGGTCGTCGGTGTTAGGTCAAAAGAACCTAGCAGGCGGCCATGATGGGGGCAGCAACCTGCTTCTTACGGGAGAGGACGCCCGGCATCCAGACGCCGTCGTGCTCGTCGGCAATGCCCAGGCCCTTCTGAGCAGCCTCGGTCTCACCCTCGAGCAGGACCTGCGAGCCCTCCTCCATGATGTCGGTGATGCACAGGACGATGCCGTCGGCACCCTTCTCGGCGGCGTAGGCGCGCATGGCCTCGCGGATCTCGTCGATCATGCCGAGTGCACGGCTCTTGTCGACGGTCTCGTACTGGCCAATGAGCAGCTTCTTGCCGGCTGGCTCGAACATCTTGATGTCGTTGCCGACCATCTCGGCTGCGGTGAAGGAGCCAGACGGACGGGTGAGGAAGACCTCCATGCCAAACTTGACCGGGTCGACGCCCACCTGCTCGCCGAGCTTGGCGGCGACGGCGCGGTCGACATCGGTGGTGGTGGGGCTCTTGAGCATGAGCGTGTCGGTCATCATGGCCGAGAGCAGCAGCTTGGCCTGAACGTCGGAAAGCTCAACGCCGAGCACGCCGGCGAGCTTGGTGACGATGGTGCAGCTGGAGCCCCAGGGCAGGCAGATGTAGTGCAGCGGGCCGGCGGTCTCGAAGTCGCCGATGCGGTGATGATCGACAACGCCAAAGACCGTGGCGTCCTTAAGGCCGGCGACGGACTGGGCAGACTCGTTGTGGTCGGTGAGGACGACGAGCTGACCGGCCTCGACGGAATCAATCACGCGGGGCTCGGCAATGCCAGCGTCGGCGAGCAGCTTGGCGGACTCGGCCGGAAGCTGGCCCAGAGCGCAAGCCTCGTAGGTGTTGCCGGCATACTCAACCTGGTTAAGCAGCTGGGACAGGACAACGGCGCTCATGATGGCGTCGTTATCGGGGTTCTGGTGACCAAAGACAAGAACGTTTGCCATGGATATCCTCCACTTGATATGTGTACTTAGACGTAGCTATGGTAGCACGCCGATGCCGAGCCTTCGCAGACGGAAGAGCCACGGCATATTTTGGGGCAGGTATGGGGGCCAAGGCTGTCCCTTTTGCACCATGTTGGTGCAAAGTAACCCGCCCCCCTGCACCAGCTATTTGCCAGCGGCGCGCAGAGCTACGTAGGCGGCGCCGATGATGCCGGCGTCGTTGCCGAGCGAAGCGACCTTAATGGGCGTCTCGCGCGAGGCGGAAAGCGCGTAGCGCTGGAAGCACTCGCGAGCCTTGTCGAGGTAGACATCGGCCGAGGCGGAGGCGCCGCCGCCGATCAGGAACATCTCGGGGTCGACCACGTTGGCGATAAGCGCCAGGGCGCGACCGAGATAGTCGGCCATGGTATCGGCCGCGGCCAGCGCAAGCTTGTCGCCCTCGCGGCAGGCCTGGAACACGTCCTTGGAATCTGAGGGGCCGGTGAGCTCGATGGGCTCGACGCCCGCCTTCTTGCACTCGGCAAGGTAGTTGCTCACCACACCGGTGGCGCTGGAATACTGCTCCAGGTGGCCATGGCCGCCGCAGCCGCAGGTGCGCTCCTCAGCCGGATTCAGGCACATGTGGCCGATCTCGCCGCCGGCACCCACAACGCCCGACACCACGTCGCCGTTGACGATAACGCCGCCGCCCACGCCGGTACCGATGGTGACCATCACCACGTTCTGTACACCCTTGGCAGAGCCGAGCCAGGCCTCGCCCATGGCGGCGGCGTTGGCATCGTTCTCGTACTTAACGACCGCGTCGGGGCAGTGCTCCTGAATGGCGACTCTCAGCTCGGGCAGGTTAATGGCAATGTTGGCCTTGACCTTGGCATCGCCCGATGCCGGGATGGGGCACGGAACGGCCAGGCCAATACCCGCCACAAAGGCGCGCGGAATCTGGGCCTTGGCGACCACCTGGTCGATAGCCTCGGTCACCGCGGCAAAGCCCGCAGCGTCAACGATGGGAGGCGTGGGAACGCTGGCCTTGGCCAGCAGGTTGCCGTCCTCGTCGAACAGACCCTCCTTAACCGAAGTGCCGCCGACGTCAATGCCGATGTAGTACTGCTTAGGTTCCATGGGAGCCCACCTTTCTCGTTTAAACATTGCCTGTATGGTACCGCTCCCAAGGCAAAAACTTACCAAAAAGGGACAGGTTTGTTTTGGCAGGTTTTAACTGGGGAAACGCAAATGGCCGCTCAACAGGCCGCGCAAGACCATCCCCAAAAATAAAGGCGCCGGGAGGCGGAGACTCCCGGCGCCCGTCAAAGGGACTATGTTGTCTGTCGGACCGCACGGACCTTCGCGGCGATAACGCTGACTAGGCCTTAAGTGCCTGCAGCTGCTTGTGAACCTCGATGAGCTCCGTCGCCATGACGCGCATGGTCTCGGTACCGGCCATCTGGTCCTCGGCATGCAGCAGAATCAACGGGGCCTCGCCGTTACGCTCGCCGTTGGCCTCTTTCTTCAGAAGCCCCATGTGAACATCGTGGCCACCGTTATAGGCCTCGTCGCCCTGCTTGATAAGCTCCTCGGCGGCGTCAAAATCGCCCTCCTTGGCCTTTTGCACGGCATTGATGTACATGCTCTTGGCGGTACCGACGTAGCTGATGATCTCGAAGCAGGTCATCTGCAGTTCGTTCATATCCTCCATGCGGAGCACCTAGCCCATCACGCTGACGCAGTGGTCAATGATGCCGGCAGCGTTCATGCGGCCGTAGTCGACCATGTTGATGACCTCGACCGGAAAACGGCCGGCGGCCTCCTTCTCAAAGTCACCCTTGGTGTAGCCGATCTGCGGGCCAAGCAGCAACATGTCGCACTCGTCCAGGTGATCGTGGGCCTCGTTCATGGGACGAGCCTCGATCTCGATATCCAGACCACGGTTTGCAACCTCGGCCTGCATCTTCTGGACCAGCAGGCTCGTGGACATACCGGCATTGCAGCAGAGCATGATCTTCTTCATGGTTTCCTCCTTATAACTGCGCGGCGCGCAGACGACGACTGGTTGTATTCCTTGCGGTTATTGTGCCCTCTTTCTGCGCCCTTACGCAGAAGAGAGATGCGGGCACTGACACCACGTACCGGTGCCCGCAAAGGTGAAAGGGACGAACGTTAGGCGTTCTACTCGGCGAGAGCCTCCTGCTTGGCGATTGCCTTCTCGGAAATCTTCATAAAGGGCAGGTAGACGGCCATGCCAATGACAATCTCGAGAGCCTGCCACACGCCGGCGCGCCAGTCAAAGCCCGTAGCGAGCAGGGCATTGATGACGGGAGGCATGGTCCAGGGCACCTGGGCGATGCAGGGGCTGATGATGCCTGCGCAGGTAAGGCCATAGGTGATGCCGATGAACAGGTCGGGAAGAAGAACAAACGGGATCATGAGCGGCAGGTTGTACACGATGGGGTAACCGTAGATAACCGGCTCGTTGATGTTGAACAGACCAGGCAGGATAGCCATCTTGGAAACGGTCTCGGAAGCCTTGTTCTTGGAGAACAGGAGCGTGTCGAGCAGAAGCATGAGGGTGCAGCCCGAGCCGCCGATGAGGGCGAAGCTGTTAACGATCTGCATGTTCATGTAGTGATCGGGCTGGATGGTGCCACCGGCGGCAAAGGTAGCCATGTTGTCGACGATGAGCATGGTCAGGATCGGCTCGACGGTAGCGCCAGAGATGGTGGACTGGTGAATACCGACGCAGAACAGCAGGTTGGCAAGGGTGTAGATGAGGATAACAGCCCACGGACCGGCGTTCATGATGTTCTTGAGCGGGTTGGAGATGCACGTGGAGATGATGGCGCACAGATCGGTGCCGGCGCACACGGCGAGCAGGGCTGCGGCAAGAGCGAAGATCGCGAGGTTAAGCAGCATCGGGATCATGACGTTGAAGGAGTTGGAGACCGCGGGAGGCACGCCCTCGCCCAGCTTAACCTTGAGCTTCTCGACGCCAGAGATCTTGATGAAGAGCGAGACGGAGAGCAGAGCGATGATAATGGCCGAGAACAGACCGTTAGTGCCGGTGTTGGCAGTCGAAAGGGCGCCCGTAACCTCGGCGGAGGTGATCTTGTCGGTGAGCAGCGGGCTCGTGGCGGCAAGCGAGGCGGTAATCTGCTGCGGCATCATGATGACGAAGGCAGAGATGGCGACGACCACGCAAGCGAGCGGGTTATCGAAACGCTTGTTCTTGGCGAGGCTGTAGCCAATCAATCCGGCCAAGATAATGGCAGAGACGTTGAGGGTGCCCAGCGTAATTGCCGAGCCCCACGTCTGAAGGTTGGCAAGGCCCGCCGCATCGAGCGGGAACAGAGGGAACACGACGTTGTTAATAAGAACCGCGATACCCGCAAGGATATAGAGCGGCGTGATGGTCGCGAAGGCGTCTCGCAGGGAACGCAGGTGAACCTGGTTTCCCACCTTCGCAGAGACCTCGGCAAACTTGTCGAGGAAGCTCTTTCCGTTGTCACTGGCCATGATTGCTCCTAACTTTCAAATCCGGCCTTTTCCTATGCGCACGGTGGTCTGTCGCCCTCTGCCACCAGATGTGCCATGTGTTGCGCGCGGCGGCGCGCGGTCTGGGCGTTCGCCCGGTCGCTAATCAACCACGTGGGTCGTGGCGACCTGTTTGAGCCAGGCCGCCGACTTCTTAAGACGGCGCTTGTAGCCATCCATCAGATCGACCTCGACAAAGCCATAGCGATTCTTAAAGGCATTGGCCCAAGACCAGTTATCGATGACGGCCCAATAATGGTATCCGCGACACTTGGCGCCCTCGGCGATTGCCTTGGCAACCCACTCCAGGTGCTGGCGTACAAAGTCGACGCGGTAGTCGTCCTGGATGGTTCCTTCGGCGTCACGGTTCTTGTATTCGTCCATGATGCCAATGCCGTTCTCGGAAACGAACCACTCAAGATCGGGGTAGTTCTTAGCGCAGTCCATGCCAAAGTCGTAGAGGCCCTGCGGGTAGATCTCCCAGCCGCGGCTCTCGTTCATAACGGCGTCGGGCCATACGTACTCGTCGGCAAAGTGCGGTAGGCCGTACTGGTCGACCTTGCTCGCCGGTGCCTGAACACGCGTGGGATGGTAGTAGTTGCAGCCGAGCCAGTCGACAACACCCTGCTTGAGAATCTCTTGGTCGCCGGCACGGAACGGGAGCTTAACGCCGCCCTCGGCCAGGCTGTCGAGCACGTCGGCGGGAAGTTCGCCCTTGGTAATAAGGTCGAGCCACCAGCGATTGTTGATGCCGCTGGTCATACGCACGGCCTCGAGGTCTGCCTCGCTGGGGTTCTCCTTGGTGTAGACCGGGGTAAAGCAGTTGATCATGCCGATCTTGGCATCGGAGCGAATAGCGCCCTCGTCATAGGCGCGACGATAGTTGGCCACGGCCAGCGCATGTGCCAGCGAGATGTGATACTGCACGGTGCGAGCGCGGCTAAAGTCGTGGAGTTGCGGGAACCACACGCCCTCCTGATAGCGCTGCTCGGGCTCGACGATGGGCTCGTTAAAGGTGAACCAGTACTTAATCTCCTGGCCAAACTCGTGGAAGGCGACGTCGGCGTAATGCGCGTAAGCCTCGACGACCTCACGGCTCTCCCAGCCGCCACGGTTAAAGAGGTAGGTGGGCATGTCAAAGTGGTACAGGTTGACGAACGGCTCCAGACCAGCCTCGCGAGAGGCGCGGAACAGCTCGTGATACCACGCAGCGCCCTCCTCATTAAGGTTGCCGTCGGCATCGAGCAGACGGCTCCACTGAATGGAAGTGCGATAGGTATCCAGGCCCAAGTCCTTCAAAATGCGAAAGTCTTCCTGGTACTTGGCCATAAAGTCATTGCCGGCATAAGAGCCAACGCAGTTGTAGAACGAACCCAGATCCTGGATGGACCAGGTGTCCCACAGGTTCTCGAGCTTGCCGCCTTGGTTCCACTGACCCTCAGTCTGCGGGCCGGACATAGCAGCGCCAAAGAAGAAGTCGTTGGGCAGCTGATACTGTGCCATCAAAGTCCTCGCTTTCGTGTTCTAGAGCTTCCGGTTGGAGACGGGTTTGCTTTGACAGGTTATCCGGCGCGGGCGCGCACCGGTCATACCGATATCCAACCTGCCAAAACAAAACCGTCCCTAAACAGTCAATCCTGTTCTGCGGTAGGATTCCGTTTGTTGCTTAAACTATAGCGCTCTAATTTTAAAAGTAAAGCGTCTTTTTCTTTTTTCTTTATCGAACTTCTTAGATAAAAGTAATCTGGGTGCCCTGTTGAGGGTTATACTTACTTTTGTATTCAAATATGTCGGAAAGGAGGTTCCATGATTCCCAAATACGAGGCGATAGCTGCAGATATTCGTCGGAGTATTGAGGATGGCGCTCTTAAACCGGGCGATAAGCTTCCCACCGTCGTTGAGTTCTGCGAGCTCTATAGCGTTTCCAAAATCACCGTCAAACGAGCTATCGAGCAAATCACCGAGGAAGGTCTTATTACCAGCCGTCGTGGATCGGGTACCTACGTTAAGGACACGGCGGGACTTCCCGGCCAGGCGTTTTTCCAGGGCAAAAACGACCGTGCCCAGGGTTTTTCGTATGAGCACCGCGGGGAGAAGGTGACCTCGGTGGTCTACGATTTCTCGATTGTTAATCCACCAGCGGACATCGCAGCCCAGCTGGGAATTGCCGAGGATGACTTTGCCTATCACGTCGTGCGCGTGCGTCAGGCCGATGAGGAGCCCATCGTTATCGAGTACACCTACATGCCCCTCGAGCTGATTCCGGGGCTGAAAAAGAAGGACCTGTACGGATCGCTCTACCGCTTCATCCGAGAGCAATGCGGGCTGAAGATTTCGAGCTTTCACCGTACCATTCGCGCCGTGGCAGCAACCGAGGAAGAAGCCGAGCGTCTGGACACCAAACCTGGCTCTCCCCTGCTCGAGCTCACCCAGATTGGCTTTTTGGACAGCGGTGCCGCCTTTGAGTATTCGACCTCGCGCAACGTTGGCGACCGCTTTGAGTTGCACAATGTAACGTTGGCATAGGTTTTTGTAGTCATGCGGGCGCTCGTTTTGAGCAGTTTTACGCGGCGCCCACGCAGCACAATGGGAGTATGAACATGTCCGATTTGATTAAACTGACGCCGATCTTCCACGAGAAGATCTGGGGCGGCCGCCAGCTGGAGGCCGTGTTTGGCTACGACATTCCCGAGGGTCCCATCGGTGAGTGCTGGGCCATCTCGGCCCATCCCAACGGCGACTGCCAGATCGCTGAGGGCCCGTACGCCGGTCACACGCTGTCATGGCTGTGGGCCGAGCACCGCGAGCTCTTTGGCAATTGCGAAGGCAAGGAGTTCCCGCTGCTCATTAAGATTCTGGACGCCAAGGACGACCTTTCAATCCAGATTCATCCCAACGACGAGTACGCCGCCAAGCACGAGAACGGCAGCCTGGGAAAAACCGAGTGCTGGTATGTGCTGGACTGCGAGCCCGGTGCCACGATCATCGTCGGCCAGCGCGCGCATGACCGCGCCGAGGCCGCGCAGATGATCGAGGACGGCCGCTGGGACGACATGCTCAACGTACTGCCGATCCACAAGGGCGACTTTTTCCAGATTGATTCCGGTACCGTGCACGCCATCAAGACCGGCACGCTCATTTTGGAGACGCAGCAGTCGAGCGACGTGACGTATCGCCTGTACGACTACGACCGCCCCGGCACCGACGGCAAGCTGCGCCCGCTGCACATTGAGCAGAGCCTCGACTGCATCGATTTTGATGCTCAGGCTCCGGTCGACGGTACCGTGACCGCGCCCGAAGTCGACGGCGTGACCGAGCTCGAGTCTAACTCCTGCTACACCGTCGATCGCGTGCGCGTCGACGGCAGCAAGACCCTCGACCAGCGCTGGCCCTTCATGTGCCTGTCGGTCATCGACGGCGAAGGCACCGTCTGCGGCGACCCCGTCCACAAGGGAAGCCACCTGCTGGCCCCGAGCACCGTGGACAAGATTGAACTCGAGGGCAAGATGGAACTAATCATCTCGCACCTCTAGACCGCAACAACAACCCAAAACGCAACAAGGGGCTCCCCCGTTCATCAACGGAGGAGCCCCTACTCACATCTATTTATCTATCAGCCCACCCGGCTCTCCAGATCAAAAAGCGAACGAGCAAGGCGACGTTCGCAAGCTGCAGGCCAAAACGCCGCAAGGAAGAGGACGCGCCGGGGGCTTTGGTCGATCGCGAGTTCCGCACGAGCCGGAGAGCACTTAATGTGCTCTCCGTGCGAGCAGGACTGTCCGAGCAGGCGACCAAAGCCCCCGGCGCGCCCGCCTAGCCGGATGTACGGGTTTTCCAGGTGCGGCAGATCGGCCTGAAAGAGGAGGGCATAGACCTTGAGGTCATGCCCGACGATTGAAGGCCGAGGTGCCGTGCCTGGGAAAGCCGCCTAGGTCAGTTTCACTATAGGCGCGAAGCCCTTCATTAGCTTTTTGGTCTGGCCGGTCTTTTCGAATTGGACCTCGATCATGTCTCCGGCGACCGAGATCACGGTGCCCGTGCCAAAGGTCTTATGACTCACGGTATCGCCCGCGGCAAAGTCCTGCGATGCGCTGGCGCGATCGACCTTGCGCTCCACCGTCGGGGATACCTTGGATGACGACTTTTTGGCTCGCGGCGCGCCCGAGCCAAAGGTCGAGGCAACACGGCCGGCGTCGGGCGAAACCCCACGATGGCGCTCGGTGCCATAAGTGCTGCCGCCAAAGAAGTCATCGAAGCTCGAGCCGCTGCGCGATCCAGAGCCGCCGGTCGAGCGCGTATGCGAGCCAAACACCTTGCCGCCATACATGTCCGAGCCCATACCCGAGCCAAACGTGCCGTGACGGTCGCCGCGCTTCTCCCAGCCCGTGCCCTCAAAACCGGCAGAACCGATACCGCTAAACTCGATGTCCTCAAACGGAATCTCGTTGAGGAAGCGCGAGCGCGGATTGGCAGAGGTCGAGCCGTAGGTGCGACGCGTGGCCGCATAGGTCAGGAACAGGCGCTTGCGAGCACGCGTGATGGCGACGTAGGCCAAGCGGCGCTCCTCCTCGAGCTTGCCCGGATCGTCACTACCGCCAAAGTCGTGCACGTGCGGGAAGATACCCTCCTCCATGCCGGCCACGAACACCGCCGGGAACTCCAGGCCCTTGGCGGAGTGGATGGTCATCATGGTAATGGCATGCGTCTCGCCGGCCAGGGAATCCAAGTCGGAGCGCAGGGCCAGCCACTCCATGAGTGCCGGCAGCGCCTTACAGGTGAGCGGACCGTAGGTGCGCTCGATCTCGTCGGCATGCACGGCGCCCGCCGGCAGCTCAGTCGGCGCGGCATAGGCGTTACCCGCGATGGCGGCGGCCAGGGCATCCTGCGGCGAGAGCGCCGGGGCGGCTAGGCTATCGAGCGGATTGGAACCTGCGGCATCGCGCGCGCCGACGAGTGCCTCAAACGAGGATGCCGGGGCGGACGGCCCCAGCTCGGGCGCGGGCGCACTCACCACGACGGGCTCGGGCTCGGCACCGGCAGGCACGTCGGCAACACCGGCTGCGCGCAGCTCTTCCAAGCTCTCGAGCGTACCCTCGATATCCTCGTGCGTCTCCTCAAATTCGGCAGCGACGCCCAGGAATTCCTGGATGTTCTCGGCGCGGCTCTCGGACTCCATGGTGCCCTCGGCACGGAAAGCCTGCAGCAGGCCTGTCTTGTCGACAATCATCTCGACGACGTCCTTGAGCTCGCCGTTCATGCGGCGACCCTCACGCACCAGCGAGACAAAGCTCGACAGGCCGTTGCGCACCTTGGCGCTAAACATGCCCGTCTCGGCGCACGCGATCTCGCAGGCCTGGAAGAACGAGCAACGGTTGTCGCGCGCCAGCTGCTCGATCTTTTGGATCGAGGTGGAGCCGATGCCGCGGCGCGGCGTGTTGATGACGCGCTTGACGCTCATCTCGTCGGCCGGGTTCACGATCATCTTGAGGTAGGCCATAACGTCGCGGATCTCGGCACGGTCGAAGAATCGCGTGCCGCCCACGATCTTGTAGGGCACGCCCGCGCGCAGAAACATATCTTCGAGAATACGCGACTGGGCGTTGGTGCGGTAGAACACGGCGATGTCGTCGTAACTCGTGCCCTTGGAGTGCAGCTTTTCGATCTCGCCGGCAATCCAGCGACCCTCGTCGCGCTCATCGCTTGCTTGGAAGGCCTGAATCTTCTCGCCGTCGCCCTCGGCCGTAAACAGGCGCTTGTCCTTGCGCTGCGAGTTGTGACGCACCACGGCGTTGGCGGCGCTCAGGATATGGCCCGTAGAGCGATAGTTCTGCTCCAGCTTGACAGTCTTGCAGTCTTTAAAATCCTTCTCAAAGTCCAGGATATTGGTGATGTCGGCGCCACGCCAGCTATAAATGGACTGGTCGTCGTCGCCCACGACCATGAGGTTTTGGTACTTGGCGGCCAGCAGGTTGGCGATCTCGTACTGGACGTGGTTGGTGTCCTGATACTCGTCGACGCTAATGTAGCGGAAGCGCTCCTGGTACTTGTCGAGCACCTCGGGGCGGGTGCGCAGCAGCTCGAGCGTGCGCACGAGCAGGTCGTCGAAGTCCATCGCGTTGGCGGCGCGCAGGCGGCGCTCCAGCTCCAGGTAGACCTGCGCGGCCTTTTTGTCATTAGGGCTGTCGGCGGATTTGAGCATGTCCTCGGGCCCGATCATGGCGTTTTTGGCCGAACTGATCTTGCTGCGGATCATATTGATGGGAAATTGCTTTTGCTCGATACCGAGCGCCTGCATAATATCGCGCACCATGCGCTTGGAATCGTCGTCATCGTAGATGGTGAACTGACCGGTGTAGCCCAGCAGGTCAGCGTCCTCGCGCAGCATGCGCACGCACATAGCATGGAAGGTGCACACCCACATGCCGCGGGTACCGCTGGGAATGAGTGCCGCCAGACGCTCGCGCATCTCGGCCGCGGCCTTGTTGGTAAACGTGATGGCAAGGATCTGCCAGGGCTTAACGCCCAGGTCGCCGAGCATATGTGCGATGCGGAAGGTCAAGACGCGGGTCTTGCCCGAGCCGGCGCCGGCAAGGACCAGCAGCGGGCCCTCGGTGGTCAGGACCGCCTCGCGCTGGGCGGGATTAAGGCTGTCGATGTCGACGAGCGGCTTGGCGGGTTTGGGTGCCGGCGCGGGAGCGTCGTAGATGTCGAGCGGGACGAGCTCGGGCTCCGGCGCAGCGGGGGCGGTGTATGCATCGAGCGGCACGGGTTCCGGCGTGGGCGGCACGGGTACCGCGGCGTTCTTTTCCCAGGGCAAGGGCTGGGTCATGGGCGACTCCTCATCTGACGGACGGCGCGCCTGCGGGCAGCGCCATAGTTTGAGCCGTACCAGTATACCGAGCCGCGCGGAAACCGACGCAAATCACACCACGACTCCGTCCGCCACCATCGGACCCGCCCCAGCGAATTTGGCGCAATGAGGTCAGATTTGTCTGCACCAAGCTGGTGCAAAGTAACCTGACCCCATTGCGCCAATCACAGAGCCACCGATGTCACGGTAGCAGCAGCGAGCGGCGGCCAGAGCGAACAAATTGGCATGAAAAGAGGGCGGCATAGACCTTTTGGTCATGCCACCCCCTTTGAATGACAAGTTGTCGCCCCGGCCGCCGCGCAGCGTCGACTAAGTTAGAGGCCGAGCATCGGCTCCAGAACGAAGAAGTATGCGAGCACTACGATGCCCAGGATGATGCGGTAAACACCGAAGCACTTAAAGTCGTGACGGCGGACGAAGCCCATGAGCCACTTGATGGCGATGAGCGAAACCACAAAGGCCACAACGCAGCCCACGCCCAAGATAGCGACCTCGTTGGCGCCGAACGTGCCGCCCTTGATGAAGTACTTGACCAGCTTGAGCGCACTCGCGCCAAACATGACAGGGATGGCCAGGAAGAACGTAAACTTGGACGCCACCGAACGCGTGCAGCCCAAAAGCAGGCCGCCGATGATGGTAGAACCGGAGCGAGACGTACCAGGCACCAGCGAAAGCACCTGGAAGCAGCCGATACCCAGCGCAGTCTTCCAGCTCAGGTCCTCGAGCGTGGCGATGGAGCCAAAGTCCAGATTCTCGTCATCGTCCTCATCCTCAGCGGTAGCCGCGGCGGGCGCCGCAAAGTGCGCACCGGCGGGACGTCCACCCGATACCACAGCACGCGAGCCAAACGAACCGGCAACGGCCATTTCCTCTCGCTTGCTCGCGCGCCAGTTCTCGATCACGATAAACAGCACGCCGTACACAATGAGCGCCAGCGCCACGACGGGAGCATTGTAGAAATGCTCCTCCATCCAGTCGTTAAGCGGCAGACCGATCGCCGCGGCGGGAATGCAGCCGAGCACAATCTTGCCCCACAGCACCCAGGTGTCGCGACGGCCCTCCTTGCCCTTGCTGGGCGAGAACGGATTGAGCTCATGGAAGAACAGCACACAGACGGCCAGAATGGCGCCGAGCTGAATCACGACCAGGAACATATTCCAGAACGTCTCGCTCACGTTCATCTTGACGAACTCGTCCACCAAGATCATGTGACCGGTCGACGAAACAGGCAGCCATTCGGTGATGCCCTCGACCAGGCCCATGAAGGCAGATTTTAGAAGCTCGATAATATCCAAAGGGACCCCCTCGTTAGACACCCGCCGATATTGTTCTGCGGACGGTGCGGGCGATGTCCCATTATCAACCGTTGGCGGCGCGCCTGCGCCTACCCTTACCAAAAAACTCGCCCGTTCACAGAATTGCGAGCGGTCAAACCCAAATCCTTGGGTATAACTGCAACAAGATAAAGTGTCCGGCGGCCGACGCGCCCGCGCCCGCCCGATGCACGAGCCCCGCGCCCGTGCGATAGACCAAGGAGGAAACCATGAACGAGGGCTACACCAAGGTATTTGTTTCACTCGACGGTACTGAGCAGCAGGATTTTGTGCTCGCACGCGCCATCAAGGTCGCCGCGAACAACGGCGCCAAGCTAATCATCGGCCACGTTATCGATTCCACGGCGCTCGAGAGCGCCGGTTCCTATCCGGTCGATCTGGTCAACGGCCTAGAGGAGGCATTTAAGAACTCCATCGCCAAGCAGCTCGAAGAGGCCAAGGCCAATCCCGATATTCCCGAGGTCGAGGTCATGATTCGCGCCGGCCGTATTCGCGAGACGCTCAAGGACGAGATGCTCGACGTGGTTAAGCCCGACCTGGTGCTCTGCGGCGCCCGCGGCCTGTCCTCGATCAAGTATGCGCTGCTGGGTTCGATTTCGACGTTCCTGCTGCGCAACACGGACTGCGACATCTTGGTCGTGAAGTAGGTTCCTTCCCGTCGGCGCAAGGCCTGCGGGGTTATCACGCCGACGTCCTCGCCGCTTCGCGGCTGCGGGATGTCGGCTTTGATAACCCCTCCCGGCCTTGCGCCTTCGTCACCGTACTTCAGCGAGTTGGCTGATAAAAGATGGCGTGCCGCCCCATTTGGGGCGGCACGTTTTGTTTGACGCGGCACGTTTTTGTTTGGGCGGGCGTCTGCCGTGTGCGTTACTCAAAGTATTGGAACTTGTTCGTTGAAAAAGCGAATGTTACGACGAAGCCTTCGCCCGGCTCCGATGCCGCGGTGACGTCGATGCCCATCTTGGAGCACAGGCGCGCCACCAGGTAGAGGCCGATGCCCGTTGCGCGCTTGGTGGTGCGGCCGTTGTCGCCGGTAAAGCCCTTCTCGAACACGCGCGGCAGGTCTGCCGCGCTCACGCCGCAGCCGTTGTCCGCAACGGTAAGCTCGATGCGCTCGCTTGCCAGGCCCTCGTCCAGCAACGCGCCCGAAAACACGATCTTCGCGCCGTCCTCGCGCGCGTATTTAATGCTGTTCTGGATGAGCTGCCCCAGAATAAACTCGAGCCACTTCTCGTCGGTGAAGACCTCAAAGTCAAGGTTCCCGCACACCGGCGCCACGTGCGCCGCGATGAGCTCACGCGCGTTGGCTTTAATCGCGCCCGTCACCAAGGTCTTGAGACCCCAGCGGCGAATCAGGTAGTCGCGCTCCACGACTTCCGAGCGCGCGTAGTACAGCGCCTGGTCGATATAGCGCTCCACGCGAGCCAGCTCGCGGCCCAGGTCATCCACACGCGACAGGTCGTCTTCGCTGCCATCAAGGTTTTCCAAAATCAGGTGAGCCGCCGCCAGAGGCAGCTTGGCCTCGTGGACCCAGCTCTCGATATAGTCGCGATAGTCATCGGTCTGACGCCGGCCTTCGGCAACCTCGTCGCATGCCGCCTTGCCCACCCGGCGCAAGACCTCGTACTCGAGCTCGCCCTCGGCATAGGTCGGGCATTGCACCATCTCCTGCACCCATGCGGGACTCTCGAGCTCCTCGGCCGCGCGCTCCAACTGACGCAGAAAACGGCGACGGCGAGCGTACTCGACCACGATGCCGAGCATACCGAAGATAAAGGACACGCCAACCGCCACGACCACGATAGAAACGGGTGCGCCGGCGACCGTCAGCACAAAGCAGCTCAGCAGCACACCGCACGTCCACACGGCGACGGGAAGCAGCGCATCTTTAAAGAACTTGCCAAACGACATAGCCGGCCCCTAAACCGAATAGCCCTGGCCGCGGTGCGTCGTCAAATACCCCTTGATGCCGATTTTTTCGAGCGTGGTGCGCAGGCGGTTGATGTTGACGGTGAGCGTGTTGTCGTCCACGAAGGCGTCGGAGTCCCACAGGTCCTGCATGATGGCCGAGCGCGAAACAATCTTGCCCGCGCGGCTCAGAAGCAGCGAGAGGATACGCAGTTCGTTTTTGGTGAGCTCGGTGCTGGTACCGGTTTGCGTATTGGTGACCATGGAGCGTGCGAGGTCGAGCTCCAGTCCCTTGTGGACGAGCGTGCTACGCTCGCCCGCCGCCGCGGTGCGGCGCAGCAAGGCATTGATGCGCGCCACGAGCACGCGGGCGCTGTAAGGCTTGGGAACAAAGTCGTCCGCGCCAAGCGTCATGGCCATGACCTCGTCAATCTCGGTCGTGCGCGAGGTGAGGACGATGATGGGGACCTCGGATTCGCGGCGAACCTCATGGCAGATATGCTGGCCGTCCTTGACGGGAAGCGTCAGGTCGAGCAGCACCAGGTCGGGCGCGGCGGCGAGAATATCGCGCGAGACATGCTCAAACGATTCGCAGGCCTCGATTTCAAACCCGGCGCGGGCAAGGATGTCGATAAGCTCACGACGAATGGGCTCGTCGTCCTCAACGACATAGATCAGCGCCATGTGTCCTCCCATTTCGCGTAACTTGCACCTTCCACACCATTATGCCCACGGCGTCGCAACGATACGACCCCGTGGGCACCTAATATGACAAAAGTGTTCGATAGCCTTAAGAGAAAATAGGGGCCTCGGTCCTAAACCGATCGGCCCCATCACTTCGACCTCGAGCCTCTACTCGAGCGTACGCATGTATGCAGAGATGGAATGATTCTTTAATCCCCGTCCCAGAAAAATCATTTAGCGACGGGCGCGGAGCTTTTCGTAGCCTTCAGCGAAGAAGGCGACCGTGGCGGCGTCGGCCTCGGCGGCGTCGGCCTCGGTTGCGGGGACCACGCCGTGCTCGTCGCTCACCAGGAACAAGGCACCCTTGAGCTGTGCGGGAATATCTACGCGCGTGACCGGGATGCCCTTGGTCTGGGCCAGCTGCTCAATGAGCGTCGCCGTGCCGCACAGGCACTCGTCCGCTGGCGCCACAAAGGCAAGCTCGCCGTTATCGACGGCGGCGAGCAGCTCGGGCGCCACGCCGGTTTCGTCGGCCTCGGAGCGGGCCTCGGCGGAGCGGGCACGTAGCGCCTTGGCCGACGTATCGGCCAGCGGCTCGTACTCGCCCACCGTCATGGCGGCATTGCCGTTGATGTCGATCACCAGCATGAGCACGCCGTCGCGTGCGGTGTAATCGCCCTCGGCAAGCGACCACTCAACGTGCTGCTTGGCCCAGCTGAGCATGTTATGGGTAAGCGGCTCGCCCTGCACCAAGCGCTCGGACAGTGCGCGAATGTGGCGGTTGAGCATGGGTACCTTTTTGTTGGACATGCGCCAACGGCAGACAAGCGCGGGCTTGTCGAGCGTAAACTTCTCGACCGCCTCCTGATTGGCGCAAAAGTCCTCGTACGCACGCTGATCCTCGGCATTGCCAAACAGCTCGGCATCATCAATCTGGGGCATGGTCATACCTTTCGTGTTAGTCATTCCGTCCTCTTATACCAAAAAGACGGCCCTCCAAACGGAGCAGCCGTCTTTTGCGGAGATTATTTTGTCCCAAGGCGGAACTTAGTGGCGGAAGTGGCGGGCGCCGGTAAAGACCATAGCAATATTGTGCTCGTTGCAGGCCTGGATGCTTTCGTCGTCGCGCTTGGAGCCGCCGGGCTGGATGATGCAGGTCACGCCGTGTGCAGCAAGCACGTCGACGTTGTCGCGGAACGGGAAGAACGCGTCGCTTGCACAGGCAAAGCCGCCCTTCTCCACGCCCTCGCGCTCGCAGAAGTCCTCGGCGCGCTCGCAGGCAAGTAGCGCAGAGTCAACGCGGTTAGGCTGACCCGGGCCCATGCCAATGCCGGCCTTACCCTTGGAGACCAGGATGGCGTTGGACTTAACGCCCTTGCAGACCTTCCAGGCAAACTCGAGCTCGGCCATCTCGGCGTCGGTGGGCTTGCGGTCGGTGGGGAACGTAAAGGTCGCGGGATCCTCGGTCACGTGGTCGACCTCCTGCACCAGCATGCCGCCGTCGACGGAGCGCAGCTCCACCTGAGCGCCGTGGTCCACGCCGCCGGTCGCCAACACGCGCAGGTTGGGGCGCTTGGCCATGCGCTCGAGCGCCTCGGCGGTGTAGCTCGGGGCGATGATGACCTCGACGAACTGCTTGTTCTGATCGGCAAAGTGCTCAACCAGATCAAAGGGAACCTCGCGGTTGCAGGCGATGATGCCGCCGAAGGCGCTCTTGGGATCGCAGGCAAAAGCGCGGTCGTAGGCAGCCGTGATGTCCTCGGCAACGGCGGAACCGCAGGGGTTCTGGTGCTTGAGGATTACGCAGGCCGGCTCGTCGAACTCGCGGACCAGGTTCCAGGCGGCGTCGGCATCCAGATAGTTGTTGTAGCTGAGCGGCTTGCCCTGGATCTGCTTGGAGCCCACGAGCGGGAACTGCGAGCTCGCGGTGTTCTCGCAGCCCTCGGCAAAGCGATAGACTGTGGCTTTCTGCTGCGGGTTCTCGCCATAGCGCAGGTCGTCGACCTTCTCCAGCGAAATCTCGAGCTTGGCAGAGGTGTCCGCCACGTCGCTTGCCTGGGCGGCGAGCCAGCGGGAGATGGCCGTGTCGTAGGCGGCGGTGGTCTGGTAGACCTTCACCTGCAGGCGACGACGGGTGGAAAGCGTGGTGCAGCCACCGGTCTCGTGCATCTCGGCCAGGACGGCATCATAGTCGGCCGGATCGGAAATGACGGTAACGCTCGTGGCGTTCTTGGCGGCAGAGCGCAGCATGGAGGGGCCACCGATGTCGATGTGCTCGATGGCGTCCGCGAAGGTGACCTCGGGGTTGGCGACGGTCTTCTCGAACTCGTACAGGTTGACGACGACCAGGTCGATCAGCTTAATGCCGTGCTGAGCGGCCTCCTGCATGTGCTGCTCGGAATCGCGGCGGGCCAGCAGCGCGCCGTGAACCTTGGGGTGCAGGGTCTTAACGCGGCCGTCCATCATCTCGGGGTAGCCCGTGAACTCCTCGATGGGGGTTACGGGAACGCCCGCGTCCTCGATGGCACGAGCCGTGCCGCCCGTAGAGATGATCTCGACGCCAAAGTCGTCAACCAGCGTCCGTGCGAAATCGACGACGCCCGTCTTATCGGTAACCGAGATCAACGCGCGTGCGATCTTCACATCAGATCCCATGCAGTCCTCCTGTCTGGTACGCCGCCGTGCTCTGTGAGTCGGTGATACGTCGATCTGCAGCGCTCGCGCAGCGGCATTGAAAATACTGATTCAATGTAGCGCATCGAGCGCATCGATGCACCCCGCAACGGGCGCATGTGCAGAAAAAGTTTGCGAGCGGAGGGGATGGGCATGGCACCGGGCACGATGAGTTCATGGAACACAGGGGCACCATAATTAGATGCCAATGGCGTGGTAGAACTGTGCTCGATATGCATCCGCAAAAGAAAGAGGCACCATGGTCTCGCGGGTTCTCTACCGACCGTTTGATACCGAAGACTTCGACGCCATCGCGCTGATTCTGCAGCAACTTTGGCATAACAATTCGGATAACGATGAGTACAACCGCCTTGAGGCCGCGTGCGACCTCGCCTATTGCCTTTCGTCGTCGACGTTTTCACAGGTTGCCGTAATCGACGGTCAGGCGCGTGGCATTTCGCTCGCGCGTGCGGGACAGAGCTCCGGCGCCACTATCAACGAGCATTGGATGGATACCGAGCGTGCGCTGTTGTCGCAGATGCGTGAGCTAGAACCCGAATCGTGCGCCGAGTACCTCTCGTTTGTGCGCGCAACTATCCGAACTAACAACCGCCTGCTCGAGAGCAGCCCGTTGCCGCACGACAACGAGGTTACGCTGCTTGCCGTAGATCGCGATGTCCACGGCCTGGGCGTTGGCACGGTTCTGCTCGATGCCGCGGTCTCGCACCTGTCCTCGCTTGGAGCGACGAGAGCGCACCTGTACACCGACTCCAACTGCTCGTGGAAGTTCTACGAGATGCACGGCTTTAAGCGCACGGCCACGCACCGCGCCAACCGCGAAGAGCGCCGTCACGACATGCCGCGCGAAAGCTTCCTCTACGAACTCGATCTAACAGCCTAAACCCGGCAGTTAGGGACGTTCCTTTTGTGCCGGCACCCCGGGACACTCCTTGGCAGCAACCGCACCTAGTCGTTGGGAACGTTCTTAAATGACTAGTCGCTGGGGACAGTCTTCGTAGATAGCGCGTAAAAAGGGGATGGGCTTTCCCCGACGGCTGTCGAGAAAAGCCCATCCCATAATTTACGACCGTTAGAACGTTCCGCCGCCGCCTCCGCCGACGCCGCCTCCGCCGCCGCCCGAGAAGCCGCCACCGCCGCCGCCGCTCGAGCTATCGGAACTCGACGCCAGCTCACGGATGGTCTCGTGATACACGTCATCGAATGAATCGAGCGGGGACTCGGTACCGTAATGATGGTAGTACCACCAGTAGCAGGGATAATTGTCATAGAAGCCGTCGGCCTCGCGCACCTCGGGCGGCACGGCCTCGGCAAGCTGACGCAGCACTTCCTTGGAAACGCCCAGCGCCACGCCCATCACCAGCAGCTTGTTCCACAGCACCAGATCGCCGGGGACGGCTTCCTTTAGACGCGTGAAGTCCTCGAGCCAATGCTTAAGTGCCTTGCAGCGAGCCGCCACCTCGGCGCCCTCCGGCGTAAAGCGGCGGAACGTAAGGCCCACGCCGATACCCACCAGCACAATCGGCACCGAGATAACCGCGGCGGTAATGTTCGCCTGTGCGCCATCGGTAAAGAAGATGGATCCCACGGGAACAAAGGCAATCAGGATACCAAGAACCAGGCAAAACACCATTGCAACAATGCCGTCCGAGGCAACGTACTCGCTATCGGCCAGCTTGCCCTTAACGGTGTTCTGATAGTCCTCGAGCTTATCACCCACGGGTGTAGCGTGCTGCTTGACGTAGTGCTGCAGCTCGTCGAACGTGCGCGAACGGTCACCGTTCTCGTCAGGCTTAGCACCGGCAAAGAAGACCTTGAGCACCATGTGGTCAATGCCCTTGGCCGACTTCCAGCCCGCATCACTCACCGTCACGCGATACGTCTGCTCTTCTTTTTCACGCCCCAACAGACCCTTCTTGGCCTTGGTCACGGTCGCCTGCTCCAGCTTGATCACACGGTCGTCGGTGAGCTTCATAAGCGTGGCGATATATGCCTGATCGGGCACCTCGTTCCAGCTCATGAGGGCCGAAAGCACGGCGGGATGGTCGGCCGAAGGCACATCGCGGAAATATTCGTCCTGGAAAAACGGCTTGGGCTTGCGCTTGCGCAGCTTGAGCATAACGATTGTGCCGGTAAAGGCCACCGCCGCAACAACACTTAGCACGGCAAGTGCATTGGCAATCATGCGAGCGTGAGCGCGGCGGGCGTTAGCTTCGTCGGCCCATTCCTTCTCTTCGCTCAGGATCGTTGACATGCGCTCTTCGCCCGAAGCGGCAAGCTGCGGCACCCAGTCGCTAGGGAAGGCGATGCGTGCCTCGGCGAATTCGCCCTGATGCACGCAGGGAATGGTATAGGTGACCATGGGTTCGTCCGCATCGAGCGACACGTCGCCCGTCAGCGGACCGTGGCCCCATGCGCGGAAGTTATCGCCTTTGACGGCCGCCGTCCCGGCAGTGGCATTTGCGAAGCGCACTTCCATCTCGACGTCATCGGAATCCGCAGACCAGCCGTCGCCCACAAACTTCCAGTAGAGCTCGGCGGTATCGGCCCAGTTCATAACCGCACCGGTCATGGTATAGCTCACGTAATAGGTCGCGCTGTCGCCGCTCTCGTGAGGGCTGAACACCTTAATCCTTACGCCGTCACCGGTCTGCTCGACCGTATAGACGCCAGAGTCGCCCTTGTTCGCGCTATCGACTTTGTTAAACGCGGTGTCCTCTTCCTCGACACTCAGCACATCGACGCCCGCCGTGCCGCCCTGCTGGTTGGCGCCCGTATTGATCTCCCAAAACACGCCGTTGATGTCGTCGTCGAAATCAAACTGGCGTCCCTCGACAACGGTCAGCGATCCATCGGCCTCAACCGTGGCACTGATATAGGTCTGGGTCATGGAATAACCGTCGGCGTGTGCGGCGGCGGGCAGTAGCAGCAATGCAAGCGCGACGAGTGCGCAGACGGAAGCAAATCGCGCAAACGGGCGGCGCTGCCGACAGGTTTTGGCAACGGGGGCGTTCATAGGCACATCCTTTGTCTGTGATACCAGCAACGCCATTGTCCCACGTTTACGGGCGCACATGACGAACATCTAGGCCAGCGGAGTATCAAACGGGACGAAAGTCACGCCCGCGGCCGGCACCTGGGGACGTTCCTTATCTGCTGGCAATCTGGGACACTCCTTGGCATAGCCCGCTCCGGCCATAGATACCACTTCATAGCTCCGTCACAGGTGTAGCGGCTTTGTGTTGCCGCGACGCGCACTGATTGAGTCCGTGAGCAAGGGGCATAAAGCAGTTGAGCGAAAACGGTTTGCCCCTTTGCCGTTCGCTTGAGGATCATGTCCCCCTTTTCCGCGGAAACCCCGGCAGTTGCGAAGAGCTGCCGGGGTTTCTGTCGTTTGAGGGGTTGGGCTGGCGGGTGGCGATCGAGCTGTCGAGCCGGTGGTCCGGCATGCGCAACGCGCGGCCTCGCCAACTTGCAGGCCACGGCAGCGTCTCCCCCACCGCGCCCCGCGCTATACTCGTCCGCATGGATATCAACGCACGCAACATAGCAACACACGCCGCGGACGCACCAGCAACGGCAGCGCCCACCCACGTCATGGGCCGTTTTGCCCCGTCGCCCTCGGGCCGCATGCACCTGGGCAACGTGTTCAGCTGCCTGTGCGCGTGGCTTTCGGCCCGCAGCCAGGGCGGCAGCATCGTGTTGCGCATCGAGGACCTGGACGATCGCTGCAAGCGCCCGGAACTTGCCGCCCAATTGATTGACGACCTAGCCTGGCTGGGGCTTGAGTGGGACGAAGGCCCCTACTACCAGCACGATCGCCTGGACTTGTACGAGGACGCCCTGCACCAGCTGCAAGACGCCGGCCTCACCTATCCCTGCTTTTGCACGCGCGCCGAGCTCCACACCGCAAGCGCGCCGCACGCCAGCGACGGCACGCCCATCTACCGCGGCGCCTGCCGAGGCCTTTCTGCCGAGGAGGTTGCCCGCCGCAGTGCCCTGCGCGCTCCCGCCACGCGCCTGCGCGTGCCCGCCGTCGACGACCTCGCCGGCGACGTGATCGAATTCGTTGACCGCACGTACGGAGCCCAATGCGAGGCACTCGCCACCGAGTGCGGCGATTTTTTGGTACGCCGCAGCGACGGTGTTTTTGCCTATCAGCTAGCCGTGGTGGTCGATGACGCCGCCATGGGTGTTACCGAGATCGTACGCGGATGCGACCTGCTGGGCTCCACGCCGCGTCAGATCTACCTGCAGCATCTGCTGGGACTTCCCACGCCGCACTACGCGCACATTCCGCTGCTCATGTCGCCGGACGGCCGCCGCCTTTCCAAGCGCGACCGTGATCTGGACCTGGGCGAACTACGCGCCCGCTTTGGCACGCCCGAGACACTGCTGGGATGGCTCGCCGGGCAAACGGGCATCGCACCGGACGCCACGCCGCGCACCGCCGAGCAGCTGGCCGAGCACTTTAGCTGGGATGTTATCCGCGCACACCGGGAGAGCATCACTGTAACGGTTGCGTAGCCAAACGCCTCGCCCCCCTTCGACCCCCTTCAACGAGGACATAATTCTGCGCCTTGTTATGTACGGAATAATTCCGTACAATTACCTAAAGGAGGTTTTTGCCATGCCAACGATTGAGAAACAACGCCGTATGGATCTAAGGCTGACCGAACGTCAACGCCTTACTTACGAACGCGCCGCGGCCTTGCGCGGGCAAACTCTCACCCAATGGGCCACAACTCACCTTGACGAGAGCTCCGCACGTGATATCGCCGAGGCGTCAACAACCTATCTTTCTCCTGATGGTTTCGATGCATTTTGCGAAATGCTCGATTCCCCCATGCCCCAAGCCGCAAAAGCGCTGCTTGACCGTAAAGCAGTTTGGGAATGAGCACATTTACCAAGCCCGTTCAACTCCCCGTTGGTCAAGGTATCGAGGCTTTCCACTGTGGAAATACTCTTGTAGACGGATGGGTTAAAAACAGATCAGCCTCGGCGCGGAGAAGAGGATCAGCGGTTATATACGCATCGTATTGCGACGGCGCAGTCGCTGGGTTTTATACGCTGTGCACGCACTCCGTGGCTCGCGAAAATGTTGATGGAGGATGGTTCGTGCGAAACTCCCCCTCCCAAGTTCCCACTGTGCTGCTTGGAATGATGGGGGTCGATGAGAAGTTCAAGGGGCTTGGTCTTGGAGCGTCACTGCTCAAAGATGCCATCGAGAATGCCTTGAAAATTTCTGCCCTAGCAGGAGCGCGAGCTTTGGTTGTCGATCCAGTAGATGATAAGGCGGCAGCATTCTATGCTCATTTTGGCTTCGCCACCCTACCCGGCACCAACCGAATGGCACTGAAACTCTAGATTGTCGGGCGACAACCCCTCCAATTCCCAGTATGCCTTAAGTTACCCTACAGATAATGATTACTACCGAAATGTAGGGTAACTACCCAAGGCATCATATGAAGCGTTCGCTATACCTGCCCCTACGCAACATCCCAGGGCTGGAGTTCGTCGCCCAGGCGAACGATGCAGTCGTAGAGCACGGTATGGCGCTCGGCCGGGTTGGCATCCCGATGAAAATGCCCGTAGTACCAGCGCTTGTAGTCCAAGCGGTCTTCCAGTTCATCGAAAAATGCCGTAAGTCGATCAACCGCGGGGCAATTCCAGCCGGGTGCCGGGTAAAGCGTGGGCGAAAGCATGCGCGTGGAGCAGGTATGGGTGATCGCATAGTCGACCTTCCAGCCCACGCTGTCGAGCTTTGCCCGCGCCTCCTCAAAGTTGCGCTCGTCCGGCAGCTCCTGCGGCCACCAGCTGGAATACGGAATGCGGCATTCCTTATCCACGCTCGTGGCGCCGCCCATGGTAAAGATCGTTGAGCCGTCGAGCTCAAAAACCTCACCGCGCGTCAGGCGTCGGATGGGCGAGGTGTCCGACAGACGCTGCGTCAGGCCTCCGTGCCACAGCTCCATGGGGCGCTCCGACCAGTGATCGAAACGCTCATGGTTGCCGTCGACAAACAGCACGGTATAGGGGCGCGACTCAAGCCAGGCGATGTCGGCACATTCCTCGGCAGAGAAATCCCACGGAAAGCCAAAGTCGCCCGCGATGATGAGATAGTCGTCACTTGTCAGACCATCCCCAAGATCCCAGTCGCGAAGCTTTTGCATGTCGACGCCGCCGTGAATATCGCCCGTCACATAGACCGCCATCGGATCACCACTTCCCTGTAAGTCGCTAGCCCACATTCTGCAAGATCACTAAGTCAACCGTTCCAGCCCTTCCATCCTTTGGGACCTACCCCTCGCTCTTCCATCCAAACGGGTCAAACACCCAAAAGATCAGATCGAGCACGCCGCCGGTCATCATGGCGCCGGCAAGAGCCATGCAAACATGCAGAGAACTGGCACTTCGGAGCACATCAAACGGCCCCAGAACAGCCAGCAGCGCGACCGTTGCGCCGGCAAGGCACAGCGCGAGGCACGGCCCCGCGTCCTTAACGCACTTCTTTGCGAGATGCTTTGCGTTGTCACTCATCAATATCGAACTCCTTAGAGGGTCGTTGTTTGGGTACATGCCTCCGCGGCAGAGCAGGGCGGCAGGGTAAGTGTCACATGTCGTGCGGACATCAATGGAGAAACCGCCTGCTCGACCAACCCTTGGCGTCGTTTTGTACCGGCACCCCATCCCCCGCTATCAAGGTCTAATACTTTTCCCGAGAAGTGAACGGCTGTTTTTAGACCCCTGAAACATCCGCATCTTTCGGCGGCAAAATCGCAGGATTCCAGCACCGAAACCGCAGGAAACGGCACCTCTAAAGTGTCGATGCTTCGGGGGTCCGATTTAGCTCGTTCACTTCTCGGAAAAGTATTAGACCTCGCTGCTAGCCATCCAAAAAGACACCTCTCCCTTCCCCACCGCCACCCAAAAACTCATCCAACATTAATCTTGGCTCAAGAATCGCTTAATCTATAACCTGCACTATAGAGTTCGAACAAGGGGCGGGGCGACGCCGCGCAACGCAGGCCGCCGAACGCAACGCTCGCGCCCATCGAACGAAAGGACAGGTCATGGACGACCTCGAAAAAGTTGAAACCATCCGCACCAAGTGCAACGTGAGCTACACCGATGCCAAGGCGGCGCTCGACGCTGCCGACGGCAACGTTTTGGATGCCATCATTTGGCTCGAGTCGCAGGGCAAGACGCAGACCACGTCGGCGCACGCCGCCACCGAGTCCGCGCCGGTCGACGAGCCCTCGGCCGAGATGGTCGCCGCGCAGGCCGCCTACGAAAAGTCGAGCGAAAAGACCGACTTCTCCAAGAAGATGGACAGCGTGTGGGAGTACCTCAAAAAGCTCTTCCGTCTGAGCCTGGACACCAAGTTTATCGCCACGCGCCGCGATGCGATCATCCTCAACATCCCCATCCTGATCCCCATCATCGCCCTGTTTGCCTGGGGCGCTACGATTTGGCTGATGCTGATTGGCCTGTTCTTTGGCATGCGCTACCGCATCGATAGCGACGGCGACGTGCCCGGCAGCATCAACAACCTTATGAATCACGCTGCCGATGCCGCGGACGACATCAAGCAAAATCTGAACGACGACAAGTAATCGCAGACGGGGGCACGCATGGCACGGATCCTGATCGTAGAGGACGAGGAAAAAATCGCCCGCTTTGTGACGCTCGAGCTGGAGCACGAGGGCTACCAGGTGGAACACGCCGCCGATGGCCGCACCGCCGTTGAGCTGGCGCTGGAGCGCGACTACGATCTTATTCTGCTCGATGTGCTGTTGCCGCAGCTCAACGGCATGGAGGTCCTGCGGCGCGTCCGCAAGCACAAGGACGTGCCGGTAATAATGGTCACCGCGCGAGACGCCGTGATGGACAAGGTTGCCGGGCTCGATGCCGGCGCCGACGATTACCTGACCAAGCCATTTGCGATTGAGGAACTGTTCGCCCGGATCCGCGTGGCGCTGAAGCGCTCGGAGGCCGTGCGGGCGGCTTCGGGCGTTGGCGGCGTTTGGGCGGACGTAGCGAGCGGCACGGGCGTCGGCGCCGCTGCGATACCCCCGGTCAGCGACTCGACCCAGGTTTCCGCCACGCCCTCCCCCGCCACGCTCGCCGTGGGCTCGGTTGCGCTCGACCCCGACCGCCGCGAAGTCACGGTCGGCGGCTCGCCCATCGCGCTCACGGCCCGCGAGTTCGACGTCCTCGCCCTGCTTATGGCGCACGCCGAGACCGTGCTCACGCGCGAGCGTATCGCGCACGAGGCGCTGGGCTACGAATACGTGGGCGACACCAACAACGTCGACGTGCACATCGCGCACCTGCGCGCCAAGATCGAGGATGCCGGCGGCGCCCGCATCATCCAGACCGTGCGCGGGGTGGGCTATGTCTGCCGTGCGTAACGCCGAGGCCAAGCGCGTCACCTCCATCGCCCGCGCCATCAACTGGAGCTATATGTGGCGCCGTCTGATGAGCTATGTCTGGCTCGATCTGCTGCTGATGGTGATTGCGGCGGCGATCCTCGTCTATGGATACAACCAAACGCTACCTGACGGCGCGCTTACCGCAGGATGGATCCCCGGCGCCGCCGTTCACGGCATGTCGCTGGCGCCTGCGCGCGGCTGGGACCTGACAACGCTCACCTATACCGTCGAGCTTGCGCGTACCACCAAGACCTTCCCCCTCGCGCAGGACCTCGTCGCGCTATGGCCTCTCTACCTTGTCGTTGTGGGTTGGCAGGTCATCAGCGTGCTCAACATGCTCGGCGGCGCCCGACGCGTACGCCGCACCATGGCACCGCTCAACGACCTGGCGCTGCGCGTGGACGAGCTCGGCCGCATGCAGCTCTCCGGCGGCAAGATGGAAACACTGGAGCAGGCCATCGAGCGCGCAAGCGTCGACTCGCCGAGCGTCACTACCGGCGACGCCGACCTGGCAAGCATCGAGGTTGCACTCAACCGCCTGCTGCGCCAGATGCAAGAGGCCAAGCTGCAGCAGATGCGCTTTGTCAACGATGCAAGCCACGAGCTACGCACGCCCATCGCGGTGATTCAGGGCTACGTAAACATGCTCGACCGCTGGGGCAAAGACGATCCGGACGTGCTGGCGGAGTCCATCGCCTCACTCAAAGCCGAAAGCGAGCACATGCAGGAGCTCGTGGAGCAGCTGCTGTTTTTGGCGCGCGGCGATGCCGGGCGCACGGTCCTGCGGCGTGCGAATACCAACCTGGCCGCACTGGTCGGCGAGGTATGCGAAGAGTCACAGATGATCGATGCCGAGCACACGTATCGGCTGGCTTTTGACGCCTTGCTTGCCAGCGACCCGCGCTGCGACGCGCCCGTCGACGTGGCGCTCGTGAAGCAGGCTCTGCGCGTGATCGTGCAAAACGCCGCCAAGTACTCGGATGCGGGAACGACCGTCACATTTGGCATAACGCCGGATGCGGGCGCGGGCACGATCGACATAAGTGTTGAGGACGAAGGCATCGGCATGAACCAGGAATCCGCAGCTCACGCGTTTGAACGGTTCTACCGAGCCGACAACGCACGCGATGCCGGCGCGCAGGGCTCGGGTCTGGGGCTTGCCATTGCCAAGTGGATCGTCGATAGCCATGGCGGTGTCATTGGCGTGACCTCAGTCGAGGGCGTCGGCAGCCGCTTTACGATTCGCCTGCCACGGTAGGGGCGTCTCGGCATAAAAAAGGGATAAGGCCATGCGGCCCTATCCCTTTTTGCTAGCTATAGCAGCCTGTGCGCTACTCGCGGCACAGGTGCACGGCGAAGCCGGCGAACTCGCGCTTAAAGTACACGAGCTTGGTGCCGCCGTCGGGCAGCAGCACGCGCGACTCCTCGTTGACCTCGAGCCCGCGCTCGGCAAACCACTTCTCGGCCGCATCGATGTCGTTGACGGCAAAGCCGATGTGGCCCTTGGTGCCACGACCGTTCTGCTTCATGATCTCGACCAGCGAATCGTTAAAGTACGAAACCGGGGTTTCAATAACGGGTAGGCCCATCATCGTCGAGAACAGCTCCGCGATCTCCAAGGCATCTGCCGGGTCGGTGGCGTTAATGCCCACATGGGCAACGCGCATGCCAAAGAGCTCAACCGGATTGGCGTTCTGCTCACTCATACAGTCAGCGCCTACTGAGCCATGACGTCGAGAACGGCCTTCTCGGCAGCGACGCGGTTCATGCCGGTCATGAAGGGCACGCCGCTCACGTACGGGCAGGTGAGGCCCTCGGGGGCAACGGTGGTGGCGATCAGCAGGTCGGCGCCCTCGTCGCAAGCGTCCTTGGCCTCGGAGATGGCGCACTGCACGATCTCATACTTGCCGGCATAACCGTTGGCGTCGAGCATGGTGGCGACCTTCTGGGCAACGAGCGTGGAAGTAGCAGCGCCAGCACCGCAAGCCAAAACGATCTTCTTCATAGGTAATATCTCCCTTCATGGTTTACTTTAGGTAAGTGTACCGCAGCGAGCGATGGCACTCAGCCTCGATGAGCTTTTATGCTAGTTTGCTTGCGCGCTGCGTATAATACATCTAGTACGTGTTGTCATACCGCTTGTTTTACGAGCGACTAAGGACCCTAATATGCCCGATTCCCGCACACTCTGGACCGCCGTCGTTATCATCTGCATCGCCGTGTCGGTGTTCTTTAGCGTCAAAAAACGCACCACGTTTAAGCGCCTGCAGCAGCTTATGGCTGCCAAGCAGTGGGACGAGTTCGATCGTTTGCTCGACGGCAAACTCACCAGCATGCTGTACCCGCGCTACAACCGCGACTACCTGCGTCTGAACTCCTATCTGCTGCGCGAGGACCACGAGCGCGCCGATGAGATGTTCGATTTGCTGCTGGGTCTCAACCTCCCCAAGATGCAGCGCGTCGACCTGGTGATCAAAGCCTTTAACTACTATGTTGGCCAGGAGGACCGCAAAAAGTCCAAGGAGCTGCTGCACGAAATCAAGGGCTTTGAGGGCGGTCAGGCCGAGGCAGTCGCGCGCGAATGCCAACTGATGTACGACACGATGATCCTCAAGCGCCACAACGACATTCCCGAGCTGGAGCGCATGCTCGAGGACGTCGGCGACGACCCGGTCAAGCGCTGCCGCTTGGAGTACCTGCTGGCCCTGCAATACCAAAACAAGGGCGACGAGGCAAAGTTCCAGGAGTTCCTGGAGAAGTCGGGCCAACACTCGATGGCCGTCAACGCGTAACGGACGGCTTGTGCTAGACTTCTAGTCTCACGGGGGCGTGGCGGAATTGGCATACGCAGGAGACTTAAAATCTCTCGCCGCAAGGATTGTGGGTTCGAGTCCCACCGCCCCTACCATATGGAGCTTTCGAGCCCGTGTCCCCAAGGGATGCGGGCTCGTTTCTTTTGGATGCCGTCAACCGCAGAACAGTTAATTTGGGACGGGGCTTTTGTGACTGCTCATATCAACCCTAGGACTGTCCCCCAAGTGCCGGCAGAAAAGGAACGTCCCCAGGTGCCGGCTGTTGAGTTGCGGTGGAATAGGGACTGTTTGGTGCCCGAAAGGGCGATTTTAGTCCGTATTTCACCGCAACTTATTGGAGGGTGCTGAGGCTGGGGGTCCAGGCGATGGTGGGAGTCGCGCCGTCGAGAGTCTCGTTGATGGTGGCGGCCATACCGGCGAGGAGGCTGTTCTCACTTACGGTGAGCGTGTCGTAGCCGCCGGCTCGCATGAGCTCGCGAATCACCACGGCGCCAGCGAGAATCACGCCTGCACGCTTGGACTGCACGCCCGGTAGCGCGGCGATACCCTCCACATCCAGCGTAGACATACGATCGATGGCGGCCGAGATCTGCTCCATCGTAAGCTCGCGCAGGTGCACAAAGTTCGAGTCGTACGGCTCCAGTTCGTGGACCAGCGCCACGAGCGTGGTGACGGTACCGCCCACCGCAACGAGGCGCTCGGCACGCTCAAAGTCGCTGGGCAGGCCCTCAAAATAGGCGGAGAACTGCTCGCCTGCCCACGCGGCGGCAGCCGCAAGCTCGTTCGCCGACGGCGGCAGTGCAGAGAAAAACCGCTCCGTCACACGACGGCAACCAATGTCCAGCGAACGCGTTCCCTCCAGCGCGAAGACCCCGCGCTCCGGCGCGTATACGCCCGTAGCGAGCTCCGTGGAGCCGCCGCCCGAATCGGCAACAATGATGCGCTCGCCGGCAAAGTCGTGCGCCACGCCAAAAAACGTCAGGCGCGCCTCGACCTCGCCCGGAATCACCTGCGGCTCAAGCCCCAGCTCGTGCAGGCCGTCCAGCAGCAGGGCGGCGTTGGACGCATCGCGCGCGGCGCTCGTGCACGTGGTGCAGATGCACGCGGCGCCAAAGGCACGTGCCTCGTCCACAAACATGCGGCACGCAGCGAGTACACGCTCGACAGCCGCCTCGCAAAAGCGACCCGTCGCGTCCACGCCCTCGCCCAGGTCGGTAATCTCGGTATGCTTGGACGATTCCACAATCGCCCCGGCCTCGACCTGCGCCAACACCAGTCGCGACGACACCGTTCCCAGGTCGATCGCGGCCACCTTATAGCGTTTGCAATTTGTCATTGCGGGCTCCCCTCCGGGCGCTATTTGCCGTTGGACACGACCGTCTGGCCCTCGACGCCGTTAAACCCAAACAGCATGTCGAGCGCTTGGATGTACCACGGCGCGTCCTTACCGACTTCTTCGATTTCCTTGGCAACTTCGCTGGCCTTCTTGGCGTTCGACGACTTCTGGCTCGACGAGGCATCCGAATCGCCGTCCAGGCCCTGCACTTCAATCCTCTTCTCGCCGGGCATCACCAAGCCCAGGTCCTCGGATGCCGCATCCTTGATACCCTCCTCCGAGAGCAGCTTGTCGACACTTTTTTGCAGCCCATCATTGTATTGCTGGCGAATCTCGACCTGCTTGGCCAAGATATCGCTCGAACGCTTTGCCACGTACAGGTCGCGCACGGGGAAATACAGGCTCACGAGCACCAGGGCAACGACGATGCCGATGAATAGCCCTCGCTGAGGACCGTGGGTAAAGTCGTAGATCGCCTTGACTACCGCGTTGTCGTTGGCGTAGTGCATAAAGTCCGAGCCCGAAAAACGGTTCGAGGGCCTGCTCGACCTATCGTGCGTTTGAGCCGACGAGCGCTGAGCATGCGACGAACGTGCCGGGCGCACCGGTCCATCTGACGAAGTATTCACTTGAGCATTGGGGCGCGAGGTACTTGTCGGGCGCTGCATGGAGCGGTCGGCGCCGGCGTAGGCGGACCCACCGAGCCGCACCGTGCGCGCACGGCGAGGCGACGGCTCACGCGAACCGGCGGAATAGTACCTGTTGTCGTAAATCTGATCCATGTGCGCCTTGTGCAGTTGAGGTTTGTTTGCGCTAAGTATTCTAGTTATAGCACGAGCGCGCGCACCGCCTTCGCCAGCCTTTGCTCGACATAAAAAAGGCGCTGAGCCATACGGCCCAGCGCCCACAGCGCTTTGCGGCATCCAGCCAAGGCGAGGCGAACCCGAGTCAGCTCCGTCCCCGCACACGCCGCTGCCTAGCGAATGTTGTAGAACGCTGCCTTGCCGGCATAGCTCGCGCTGCCCTCAAGCTCGTCCTCGATACGGATGAGCTGGTTGTACTTGGCGATACGGTCGCTGCGGCACGGGGCGCCCGACTTGATCTGGCCGGCGTTGACGCCCACGACCAGGTCGGCGATCGTGGAGTCCTCGGTCTCGCCGGAGCGGTGGCTCACGATGCAGGCATAACCGGCCTCCTTGGCGGTCTCGATGGCCTCGAGCGACTCGGTGAGCGTACCGATCTGGTTGACCTTGACCAAGATCGCGTTGGCGGCACCCAACTCGATGCCCTTCTTGAGGCGCTCGGTGTTGGTGACGAACAGGTCGTCGCCCACCAGCTGCACCTTGTTGCCAATGCGGCGGGTAAGCTCGACCCAGCCGTCCCAGTCTTCCTCGGCCATGCCGTCCTCGATGGAAATGATGGGATAGGTGTCGACGAGCTTCTCCCAGTAATCGACCATCTGGGCGCTCGTGTACTCAACACCCTCGCCCTTGAGCTCGTACATGCCGGTCTCGGCGTTGTAGAACTCGGTCGAGGCCGGATCCATGGCGTACATGAAGTCGACGCCGGGCTTAAAACCGGCCTTCTCCACGGCCTTGGTGATGTACTCGAACGGCTCGGCATTGGTCTTAAGGTTGGGGGCAAAGCCGCCCTCGTCGCCCACGCCGCCGCCCAGGCCGGCCTCGTGCAGCACGCCCTTGAGGGTGTGGTAGACCTCGGCGCACCAACGCAGGCCCTCGGCAAAGCTCGGGGCGCCCACCGGCATGATCATGAACTCCTGGAAGTCAACGTTATTGTCGGCATGCACGCCGCCGTTGAGAATGTTCATCATGGGCGTGGGCAGCAGGTGAGCGTTGACGCCGCCCAGGTACTGGTACAGCGACAGGCCCGCCGACTCGGCAGCGGCGCGGGCAACGGCCAGCGACACGCCCAGGATGGCGTTGGCACCGAGCTTGGTCTTGTTGGGGGTACCGTCCGCGGCAATCAGCGCGGCATCGACGGCGCGCTGGTCGAAGGCATCGAGGCCCACGACGGCGTTAGCGCACTCGTTGTTGACATGCTCGACGGCCTGCGAAACGCCCTTGCCCAGGTAGCGGCCCTTGTCGCCATCGCGCAGCTCGCAGGCTTCAAAGGCGCCGGTCGAAGCACCCGAAGGCACCATTGCGCGGCCAAAGCTGCCGTCCTCGAGCACGACCTCGACCTCGACGGTGGGATTGCCGCGGCTGTCGAGCACCTCGCGACCGTAAACGTCCAAAATATCGCTCATGTTGTCTCCCTCTCACTTGGAAACGTAGTTGATGCAAGCGACTGGCCGAATGTGCACCATCGGTGCGCCTCCGTAAGTTAGCCATGTCGCACTTTTTGCATTATGCCCTAAGTTAGCCGAGGGATACACTTGATTTTCGAAAAATTTAACGGGAACGATGAGGCATGTCAGCCCGTCATTCCCGCAGTCTTACTCCTCCGCCTTTGCGGCGTCCCACAGGTCGTTGAGGCCGTGGGTCGAAAGCTCGGCAAGATCAACATGGGCATCGGCCGCCATCTGCTCCATCGCGGCCCAGCGACGGCGGAACTTTGCCGTGCTGGCACGAAGGGCGCTCTCGGCGTCAATGCCCTCCTTGCGCGCAACGTTGACCAGGGCAAAGAGCAGGTCGCCAAACTCCATCTCGCGCTCGGGCGAGCCAGGGGCCTCGGCCTCAAACTCGGCACGTTCCTCGGCGACCTCGTCCCACACATCCTGGACCGTCTCCCACTCAAAGCCCACGGCAGCCGCCTTGCGCGACACCTTCTGAGCCTGCATCAGCGCCGGTAGATGCGTGGGCACGCCGTCGAGCAGGCCCTCGGGCGCAGCCTCGCCTGCCGCCACGGCCTTGTCCTTGGCAGCCCTCTCGGCAAGCTTAACCTCGTCCCAAATCTTGAGTACCTCGTCGGAGCTGTCGGCATCCGCATCGCCAAACACGTGCGGATGACGGCGGATGAGCTTGGCGTCAATATCGCGCGCCACGTCGGCAAGCGTAAACTCGCCGGCATCCGCTGCAATCTGCGCATGCAGCACTACCTGCATGAGCACATCGCCCAGCTCCTCGCGCAGATGCGTGGCATCATCGGCCTCGATGCAATCGAGCGCCTCGTAGGCCTCCTCGATCATGTTCTTGCCAATGCTTCGGTGCGTCTGCTCGCGGTCCCACGGGCAGCCGTCGGGCTGACGCAGGCGCCAGATGGTCTGCACCAGATGCTGCAGCTCGGCCGACGCGTCTACCAGCGTGGACAGATCGCGCGAACCCTCGGCATTTTGCTGAGCCATATGCTGCGCCATGGTTAGTCCTCCTCCATGATCACGTGACGGAACGCACCGCCCTCGTAGATGCCGTAGCTGTGCGAGCCGTCCTTGGGGATGCTCACGCTGCCGGGGTTGAAGAGCCACAGGCCCGGGTGCGCGGCGCTCTCCTCGTTGACCTTGATGTGCGTATGGCCGTAGACGAGCGCGGAGCCCTCGGGCAGCGCGGGCGCGTGGTCGACGCTGTTGTGCATGCCGGCGCCAAAGACATGGCCGTGCGTCAGGAACAGCTCGCGGCCGGTCTCGTCGAACAGCGTGGCGTAGTCGGCCATGACGGGGAAGTCGAGCACCATCTGGTCGACCTCGGCGTCACAGTTGCCGCGCACCGCGATGATGCGGTCGGCCAGGGCGTTGAGCAGCGGGATTACGCGCTTGGGGGCGTAGTCGCGCGGCAGGTCGTTGCGCGGGCCGTGGTAGAGCAGGTCGCCCAGCAGCACAATGCGGTCGGGCCGCTCGGACTCGATGGCGGCGCAGAGGCGCTCGGTCCAATATGCCGAACCGTGGATGTCGGAGGCGATGAGGTATTTCATGGGAAGATCCTTTCGAATGGGGTTGATATGGCTGGGCGCAGGATGTCGCCACCAGCCGCGTTATTCAAATCGCGATGCCGCGGTTTGTGCCGTCTGCATCACACGCTGGAGCGGCACGTTATGCTCGCGAGCGAGACGGGCGCAGTCCTCGTACTCGGGCGCTGCACGCTCGCTGCCATCGGGCAGGGTTGCCACCTTGACGGGCACCTCGCCCCATGGCGTCGTTACGCGCTCAAAGCGGCGTGGCAGGCAAACGCGCTCCATGACCTGGCGACGAATGCCGTTGGTCGTGGTTTCCAAAAAGATAATCGTCTGCAGGCGCTCGATATCCTCGTGGACACAGATTACCTGTAGCTGCCAGCTGGGGCGGCCTTTCTTGCAATAGAGGGGCAGCCAATGCACCTCGCGAGCACCCGCCTCGCGCAGGCGGTCGGCGGCATAGGCGAGCACCTCGGGCGACGCGTCGTCGATATCGCATTCCAGCTTGACGATAGTCTCGGGCGCATCGGTCTCGCGAGACAGCGGAGATGTACTTCCACGTTGCATACGGTCCGGATCCTTTCCGCACGGGCTCGTTTTGTTCACCCAAACGCTAGCACATCGCAGGCGGCGCAGGGGCGGCGTCATGGGATAGGTGCGACTTTTGCTGGGCGCAAGTGCCGGCGCGCTCCAACGCCGGCCCGCTCCACTCAAACGTGTACGTCAGCCTCCAAACATGTCATTATTTGCAGCTTTTGGAGGCTGATGTACATGTTTTGAGAGCGCAAGCGAGGCCGCACCGCGCGTCGCGCAGCCTTTCCAATCGATTTCGGCCCCCGGCGTGTCCGGCGTGTTGAGAGCTGCGCCATTACAATGAAGCGGATTCGCTTGACGCAAAGGAGCCGCCATGTCTGCTTGCCCGCTGGTCGATTGCCACACCCACACCTCGTTCTCGGACGGACACGCCTCGTTTGAGGACAACGTTCGCGCCGCCGCTGCGGCCGGCTGCCAGGTCATGGTCTCGACCGACCACCTCACCCTGCCTGCCAGCATGGACGCCAACTGCGAAGTGCAAGTTGTCGAGGGCGACCTGACGGCGCATCGCCTGGCATTTGAGGACGCCTGCAAGCTCGCCGCGCAGATCACGCCGGAGCTCGAGCTTATCTATGGCTTTGAATGCGATTGGTACGAGGGCTGCGAGCCTTTGGTTGAGCGCTGGTCCCAGGGCGCCGTCGTACGCCTGGGCAGCGTGCATTGGATTGGTAACCCGGGCGATATTGCGGCCGGCGCTGCGGGCACGGCGGGAACGGAGGACGTCGCTCGTCCCGATACGCCCGATTCGCGCTGCGGTTGGATCGACGACGACACCAACCTGCACGTTTGGGAAAACCTGGGGGTACGCGGCGTGTGGGAGCGCTACGTCGACGACTGGTGCCGTGCTTGCGAAAGCCCACTCAACTTCGATGTGATGGCCCATCCCGACCTGGTCATGCGCTTTTCGAAGGAGGGCTTTGCGCCCGATTTTGACCCCGTGCCGTTCTGGGAGCAGATGGCAGAGTGTGCGCACGACACGGGCCACCGCGTTGAGGTCTCGACCGCTGCACCGCGCAAGGGCTTGGACGACTACTACCCCGCGACCGGCCTTTTGCGCTGCTTTGCCCATGCCGAAGTGCCGATTACCTTTGGTTCGGACGCACACCGCGCCTGCGACATCTGCTGGAATATCCGCGAGGCCCAAGCCCACGCCTACGACTGCGGTTATCGAACCTTCGACATACCCCACGCCACCGGCGAATGGGAGCCCATGTTCCTCGCCTAGCCATCCCTTCATAAGTTGCGGTGAAATAGGGATTGTTTTGCCTGATGAAGCGCTTAAACAGTCCCTATTTCACCGCAACTTCCATGGGTCCGTTACACCGGCAAAGACCGTCCCAAACGACTAGTCGTTTAAGAACGTCCCCAATGACTAGTGGCGGCGAGCGTTGAGTTCGCCGGCCAGTTCGTCGAGGGTGACGCCGTAGCGCTCAAGGGTTACGAGCAGGTGATAGACCAGGTCGCCGGCCTCGTAGCGGATGTGGTCGTGATCGTTATCCTTGCAAGCCATGATGACCTCGCTCGCCTCTTCGGCAAGCTTCTTGAGCAGCTCGTCCTCGACATCGGTCAGCAGACGAGCGGTGTAGCTCTCCTGCGGCGATGCATCACAACGACCGTGAATCACCTCGGCCAGACCCGTCAGCGTCTCGCCGATATTTCCATCCTGAACGTTTGCGGTGCGCACACCCATGGTTCAATCCTTTCTGGTTGGCCAAGCGCCTAGTCAAGCGCCCGCCCTACGCGAGTTTCTTAAAGAAGCAGGTACGGTTGCCGGTGTGGCAAGCCGGGCCCGGAGAGTCAACCTTGACCAGCAGCGTATCGTTATCGCAGTCGGCCCAAAGCTCCTTGACCTCCTGCATATTGCCGCTCGTCGCGCCCTTGTTCCAGAGCTCCTGGCGGCTGCGGCTCCAAAACCACGTGGTCCCGGTCTTGAGCGTCAGCCCCACCGACTCCTCGTTCATCCAAGCAACCATAAGCACCTCACCGGTGTCATATTGCTGAACCACACAAGGGATCAATCCTTTGGCGTCGTATTTAAGATCCGCTGGAGTAGTAATTTCTCTCATTTCAATTCCCCAATTTAAACATCGCCGGTCGGCGAGGGTTGTCCAGGTGCCCGAGATTCCGAGCGACAAGCCCGACGACGCGTACTTAAGTACGCGAGGAGGGTTGGAGCCGGAAGGTCGGGTGCCTGGGCAAGCCGCAGCATTAGCAGTCCAGCCTCACAGGAATACCTTGAGAGGCCATATACTCTTTGACTTCGCGAATGCTGAAGGTTCCAAAGTGAAAGACGCTCGCCGCCAACACGGCATCGGCCTCGCCCTCAATCACACCCTCGGCGAAATGCTCGAGCGTGCCCACGCCGCCGCTCGCAATCACCGGAATCGGCACCGCGCGGGCCACGGCGCGGGTGAGCGCCAGGTCAAAGCCGGCCTTGGTGCCGTCGCGATCCATACTGGTCAGTAGGATCTCGCCGGCACCGCGACGAGCCGCTTCCTCGGCCCACGCCACCGCGTCGATACCCGTGGCGTTGCGACCGCCCGCCGTGAAGACCTCCCACTTGTCGGCACCGGATGCGCCGGGCAAACCAACGCGCTTGGCATCGATCGCCACGACCACGGCCTGGCTGCCAAACGCCGCGGCAGCCTGGCTAATCAACGACGGGTCGCGCACGGCCGCCGAGTTGAGCGACACCTTGTCGGCACCGGCGGCAACCATGGTGCGCATGCCCGCCAGGTCGCGAAATCCGCCGCCCACGGTATAGGGAATGGCCAGCTCCTCGGCCGCATGCGCCGCCATCTCGATAGTCGTCGCGCGGTTATCGCTCGTGGCGGTAATGTCCAGGAAGACGACCTCGTCCGCACCCTCGCGGTCGTAGGCGCGCGCCAACTCCACCGGATCGCCCGCATCGCGCAAGCTCACAAAGTTGACGCCCTTAACCACACGGCCGTCCTTGACGTCCAGACAGGGAATCACGCGTTTGGTAAGCATGGGCTACTCCTCCCCTCGGGCGGCGACCAGTGCCTGGGCCAGCGTAAAGTTGCCCTCGTAGAGCGCACGGCCGGTAATGGCACCCTCAATAGCATCCTCACCCGCCGCAGCTAGCGCGCGAATGTCGTCGAGCGTAGAGATGCCGCCCGAAGCCACGACAGGAAAGCCCGCGACCTTGGCAACATGGCGATACGCCGCCACATCGATGCCCGTCTGCATGCCATCGCGCGCGATGTCGGTATACACCAGATGCTTAAAGCCCAGCTCGGAAAGCTGCGCCACGGCATCGTCGAGCGCCACACCCGCGCCGTCGCGCCAGCCGTTCACCTTGACCTGGCCGTCGCGTGCGGCAATGTCAGCCACCAACAGCTCGCCAAAGCCTTGGGCCGCCACCTCGGCAAAACCCGGCTCGGTCACCAGCACGGTACCCAGTGCGATGCGGTGAGCACCGTAGCCGGCAAGTTCGTCGATGCGCGCAAGCGAGCGAACGCCGCCGCCCACGTCCACGGACAGACCGTCGACGCCGCAGATAGCCTTAATCGCCGCCGAGTTGGCAGCGCAGGTGTTCTCGTCCTCGCCAAAGGCAGCGGACAGGTCGACGACGTGCACCCAGTTCGCGCCCTGCTCGGCAAACGAGCGGGCAACGGCCACGGGGTCGTCGGAATATACCTTGCAGCGGCTGCGGTCGCCGCGCTCCAGGCGCACGACCTTGCCGCCGATCAGATCGATTGCGGGAAACAGGATCATCGGCCAGCCTCCTCGACGATGTTGACGAAGTTCTTAAGGATGCGCTGACCCAGCGCGGAGGATTTTTCGGGATGGAACTGGCATCCCCACACGTTGCCATGGCGCACGATGCACGGGAAACTCCGCGTATAGTGCGTGCGTGCCAGCACATCGGCGGCATCGGCGTCGTCGGCCACCGCGTAACTGTGGGTGAAGTACATGTTGGCGCCCTCGGCAAAACCGGCAAGCAGCGGATCGGCCGCACCGGCGGACGTCATGTGCACCTGGTCCCATCCCACGTGCGGCACCTTCAGGCGGCTCGACTCCAGGCGCGTGCATGAACCGCGCATAATGCCCAGCCCATCGACCCAAGGGCCGCCCGCCTGCTCGGGGGCACCGCCGTCCGCGGAAACGCCCTCGTCCACAGGCACGCCCTCGTTGCCGCGCTCAAAAAATAGCTGAAGTCCCAGGCAGATGCCGAGCAGCGGAGTTCCGGCGGCGACGGCATCGAGCACAGCCGCCCCCTCGCCGCTCTCGCGCATAAAGGCGATCGCGTCATAAAACGCGCCCACGCCCGGGATAACCAGGCCGTCGGCGTTGCGGATCTGCTCCGGATCGTCCGACGCGAAGGCAGCGGCACCGGCGCGCGCAAGCCCGCGCACGACGCTCGACAAGTTGCCCTTGTGGTAGTCGACCACCACGATCTTCGGTTCGCCCACGCGACCCTCCCTTATCTCATTCAAAACCTGTCCTTTTTTGGCAGGTTACAGCGAGCCCTTGGTGCTGGGGATACCCTGCACGCGGGGATCGTGCTCGCAGGCGTGGCGCATCGTGCGGCCCACGGCCTTAAAGGCGGCCTCGATAATGTGGTGCGAGTTGCCGCCCGCCAGCTCGCGCACGTGCAGCGTGAGTTTGGCATCGCGTGCGAAGGCATAGAAGAACTCAACGGCCAGCTCGGTATCGAAGCCGCCCACGCGCTCGGTCGGCATGGGCAGCTCGCAATAGGCCTGCCCGCGGCCCGAGATATCCACGGCGGCCATCACGAGCGTCTCGTCCATGGCGATCGCCGCGTCGGCAAAGCGCGTAATACCCGCCTTATCGCCCAGCGCCTGGCAAAACGCCTCGCCCAGTACAATACCCGTGTCCTCAACGGTATGGTGCGCGTCGACTTCCACGTCGCCTACCGCATGTACTGTCAAATCGAACAGGCCATGGCGACCAAAGGCGTTGAGCATATGGTCGAAAAACGGCACGCCGGTCGAGATATCGCACACGCCGCTCCCGTCCAGGTCGAGCTTTACGACAATGTCGGTCTCGCCCGTCTTGCGGGTCACCTCGGCATAGCGGTCCATCTACATCTCCTCCTTCACCAGCGCGGCAAACGCAGCCAGCACCTCGTCGTTTTCCTGTGGGGTGCCCACGGTAATGCGCAGGCAGTCTGCAAGGCCCGGCGCGTAGCTAAAGTCGCGCACCAAAATTGAATACTCGTCGCGCAGGCGCTCGCGCACGCGCGTGGCGTGCGGTGTGCGCACAAGCACAAAGTTTGCAGCGCTCGGCCATGCCTCCACGGGCATGCCCTCGGCAGCCATCGCGCGCAGGGCGCACAGCTCACGCTCGCGCTCGAATGCAACCTGTGCCACCACGGGCGCATACGCATCCCGGGCACGCACGCAGGCAAGCGCGGCTGCCTGGCTCAGCACATTGACCGAATAGATCTGGCGAATCGCCGCGAACACGTCGATGACCTCGGGTGCCGCGATCACATAACCCAGACGCGCGCCGGCGGCGCCAAACGCCTTGGACAGCGTATGCAGAATCACCAGGTTGGGATGCTCGGCGATAAGGCCTTGCGCCGTGGTGGCCGCGCCAAACGAATCGTCGGCGAACTCAACGTAGGCCTCGTCGACCATTACCATGCCGGGGCACGCATCGCAAAGCGCCGCGACAAAGTCGAGCGGTGCCACGTCACCCGTGGGGTTATTGGGCGAGGTCACGATTGCCAGGTTGCACTCGGGCGCCGCCGCGAGCACGGCCGCCTGGTCGAGCTCAAAGGTCGCGGGGTCGCGCCACACGTCGCGCACCTCGGTCTGGCAGAGCGACGCAAAGAACGCGTACTCGCTAAAGCACGGCGGGCAGTTGAGCAGGGTCCGTCCCGCGCCGCCAAACGCCAGCAGGTAGTTATAGAGCAGCTCGTCACCGCCGTTACCCACGCAGACATTCTCGCGCGCCACACCATGCCAAGCGGCAAGCTCGTCGCGCAGGTCGTTGGACATGGGATCGGGGTAGCGGTTGAGCGGTGTGGCAGCCAGGACGGCGTCGACCGCCTCGCGCACGCCAGCCGGCACGGGATAGGTGTTCTCGTTGGCCGAAAGGTTGATGCGCGTGGGCGTAAAGTTGGGATCGTAAGGCTCAATACCGGCCAGGTAAGGCTGGATGAGCTCCTTCATGCGGGGCGTCAGCTCGGCCATATTAGGCCTCCTCGACGACCGCGCCAGCACCATTCGCGCCTGCAGCCGCCAGGTCCACGCCCTCGGCAACCGTCGCCACGGCGTCGCCCGGCCAGGCGACCTTGGTCAGGTCGGCTGCGGCCAGAGACTCGGCGCTCACGGCATCCTCGCCCTGCTCCAGCACACGGCGACGCAGAGCGGCAGAGAGCGCGTGCGCCCACAGGCCCTCGGCCTCGGCCAGACGCTGTGTGGCGGGTGCATCGGAGAGCAGGCCTTCGGGCGTATAGCAAATGACACTCGAGCGCTTAACGAACTCTTCGACCGAAAGCGGGTTGGAGAACATGGCCGTGCCACCGGTCGGCAGCGTGTGATTGGGGCCGGCAACGTAATCGCCGAGCGGCTCGGAGCTCCAGGCGCCCACAAAGATAGCGCCGGCGTTACGAATACCGCCGAGCAGGCCCATCGCATCCTTGCAGTGCAGCTCCAGGTGCTCGGGGGCCACGGTGTTCACGGCCTCGGCAGCGGCGGCCATGTCGGCGGCCACCACGATGGTGCCCTCATTGTCGAGCGAGGCACGCGTGATCTCGGCACGCGGCGACTGCGCGACCAGGATATCGATGCCGGCCTCGACCTCGCGCGCAAACTGCTCATCGCAGGTCACCAGATAGCAGGCTGCCAGCGGATCGTGCTCGGCCTGAGCCATCAGGTCGGCCGCGACCACCATAGGCTTGGCCGTGGCATCGGCCAGCACGCAGACCTCGGAGGGACCGGCGACCATGTCGATACCCACGTCGCCCGAGACAATCTGCTTGGCAGCGGCGACAAAGGCGTTGCCCGGGCCGGTGATTTTGTCGACGCGCGGAATGGTCTCGGTACCGTACGCCAGTGCGGCCACGGCCTGGGCGCCGCCCACCATATAGATCTCGTCCACGCCGCCGAGTTTAGCGGCCGCGAGCGTATACGGGCTAATCAGTCCATCCTTTTGCGGCGGGGTCACCATAACCACGCGTTTGACGCCGGCCACCTTGGCGGGAATGGCGTTCATAAGCACGGTGGAAGGGTACTGCGCGCGACCGCCCGGCACATAGATGCCGGCCGCCGCGAGCGGGGTCACCTTAACGCCGAGCATGGTGCCGTCCGCACGCGTGGTAAACCAGCTCTGCTCGACCTCGCGCTGGTGGAACTCGCGAATCTGGCGTGCAGCCTTTTCGAGCGCCGCGACAAAGGCGGGATCAAGGCCTTCGAGCGCGGCATCGATCTGCTCTTGCGGCAAACGGAAGCTCTGCAGTTCAACGCCGTCAAAACGCTGACAGTAGTCGCGCACCGCGGCATCGCCATTGGCGCGCACGTTGGCCACGATATCGCGGGCGGCGTCGACGATGTTTTGCGGCAGCACGCCCTTGCGGTTGAGCTGGTTGGTAACGAGGCGCTCACCGGGAGCAAGCTTGATGGTCTTCATTTCGGTATCCCCTATCGGTCGAGGTTGTGTTCGAAAAACGAGAGGCCGGACGGCGGCGCCAGTCGGCCCGCAGCCCGGACGTTGGGGCGCCCGTGAGTGCTCGCGCTATTGTGCCGAGCCCGCAACGGGCTCAAAATGCTTGCCCTTCACGGCTGCCGCCAAGCGATCTGCCAGATTGCGTACGCGCGGATCCAGACGTGCGGCGCCCGGATTGACAAAGAAGCGGGCCGTGCAGTCCATGATGCGGCCGGTGATGACCAGGTCGTTATCGCGCAGCGTGGCGCCCGTGGCGGTAATATCCACGATGCGATCGGTCATGCCGACGATGGGGCCCAGCTCGATGTTGCCGTGCAGTGAGACGATATCGGCGTTCACGCCGCGCTCGGCATACCAGGCACTCGCGATGCGCGGATACTTGGTGGCCACGCGAAGCGACCCGCGGCGGGCATAGTTGCGCTCGGCCTGGCCGGCGCGCCACGCGGGCTCTGCCTCGATAAACGTGCACAGGCCGTAGCCCAGATCGACCAGCTGCAGCAAGTTGAGGTCTGCCTCGATGAGCGAGTCCCAGCCACAGATGCCGCAATCGGCACCACCACAGCCCACAAAAGCGGGCGCGTCGCTGGGACGCACGATGACAAACTCGATATCGCCGACCGTGCCCTCGCCGGCACGCGTGTCGCGACCGCGCACAATCAGGTGACGGCCGGGGTCGCGCAGCTCAGAGACGTCCAGGCCCGCGGCCTCGAGCACGTCGAGCGTGTCGGCCTTAAGCGAGCCCTTGGGCACGGCGATGCGTAGCGGGCCTTCGGCGCCGCGGCCCACGGCGTGGTCACCATCGGAGGCGGCGTCCTCGGCAGAGGTGCACGCGGCCTCCAGACGCTCGAGCGAAAAGGCGAAGCCCGCCGCCGGCACCTCGATGCCGTCGCCGAACGCGCCGGTAAAGATAGAGTCGTAGCGACCGCCCGAGCCCACCGGATCGGGCAGGCCACCGGCATAGGCCTTAAAGACCAGGCCCGTGTAGTAATCGAAAGAATTCATAATGGAAAAGTCGAAGGACAGCACCTGAGCATCCTCGGGAGCCAGGCCCTCAACCAGGGCACGCAGCTCGCGCGTCAACGGCGCAACGATACCGGCCGCCGCCAGCAGCGCATCGACACGGTCGAGCACCTCGGCGCCACCATGCAGGCGCGGCAGCTCGCTAATGGCAGCCTTGACGGCCTCGGGCTCGGCGCTTTCCGCCACGCGGGCATCGAGGCCCACAAAGTCGTTGGCGTGCACGCAACGCAGCGCCTCGGCAGCCAGTTCGCGGTCTTCGCACGCCGCGAGCAGCTCCTTAAACGGACGCACGCTGCCTGCGATAATACGCGCATCGGGCAGCGCGAGTTTGCGCACGGCCTCCGCTACCAGCGAGACAATCTCCACGTCGCCCGCGGTATCGCCCGCGCCGATGAGCTCAAAGCCCAACTGCGTAAACTGACGCGAACCGCCGGCATTGCGTTGGCACTCACGAACCACCGGCGCCTCGTAGCGCAGGCGCAGTGGCAGGTCGGCCGCGCGCATGCGGGTCGAGACCAGGCGCACGATCGGCAGCGTGTTGTCGGGACGAACCACCAGCAGGCGGCCGTCGTCATCGAAGAGCTTAAACGGCGTATCCGCGATGCGGCCGCCCTCCTCAAGCGAACCCTTGTCCTCGAGCAGCGGTGTCTCAACCGGCAGGTAATGATGCTCCCTAAAGCAGCCCTTCACCGTCAGCGCAATCTCCTCGCGCGCCTGAGCCTCCTCGGGCAATATGTCCCGGAATCCCCACGGTGTGGCCGTCATCTGGTGAGCCTCCTCATGCTGTGCTTCGTATAGAACAGAAGACCGGCATAGCTCCGCCGGTCTTCTGGGTACTTTAGCATACTAGAGTGCTTGCGGGGAAAATCCTTGTCCGCAGCTCACACCGTATTCATTTGGAAACATAGGGGCAGACGCTCAGCTAAATCTGACGATTATCTAGGCCAACCAGAAACCATATCCCGTTTTTCGTCTAAAAACTGGGATGCAGTTTCCGCTGAGGACCTTTTCCGAACTGCTTCTGCAGCGGCTGTTTTGGCTCCGGGACCGCGTCAATCGCATATCTTTATGGCGCCTTTATCCTACACATGTTGTATAACTACCAAATGTGGAATATAACAAAGAGCAAAACATAGGCTGAGCGTTATGGAGGATTGAGGTTGAAAGAGAAGCTATTTCGATGGGTCGTGAAGCACCGCAAACCCATCATCGCGTTCTATGCGGTGGCAGCACTGGTATGCCTGTTCCTGCGCCAGTTTGTAGGCGTTAACTACGACATTACGAGCTATCTGCCCGACGAAGCGGCGTCGACCGTCGCTCTGAATACCATGGGTGATGAGTTTGAGGGTGACATTCCCAACTGTCGCGTTATGGTGCCCAATGTCTCGATCGCTCAGGCGCTCAAATACAAGGACAAAATCAAAAAGGTCGACGGCGTCGAGGAGGTCCTATGGCTTGACGACGCGGCAGATATCGATCAGCCGCTTGCCACGCAAGACAAAGACACCGTTGAGACCTATTACAAAAAGAACAACGCCCTGTTTACGGTGACGGTTAATTCCGAAAAGGAGATCGAGGCAACCGACGCTATTCGAGATATCGTGGGCGACGAGGGCGCCATTACGGGCTCGGCCATGTCTAACGCGCTCGCCACCACATCGACCGAGCAGCAGATCAGCATTATCACGGTCGCTGTCATAGCGATTATCTTCGTGATTCTGGTCATCACGACTACCAGCTGGGCCGAACCCATCCTGGTGCTGCTGGGCCTGGGCGTCTCGGTGTTTATCAACTGGGGCACCAACCTCATCTTTGGCGAGATTAGCTTTGTCACCAACTCTGCGGGCTCCATTTTGCAGGTTGCCATCGCGCTGGACTTCTCGGTCTTTTTGCTGCACCGCTTTAACGAGGAGCGTGGCCGCCACGGCAGCGTTGCCGAAGACATGGTGCAGTCGTGCTGCCTGTCCTCGGTCGCCGTGTTTTCGAGTGGTTGCACGGTCTGCATCGGCTTTATCGCGCTTGCCGCCATGCAGTTTAAGATCGGCCCCGACCTTGGTCTTGCCCTTGCAAAGGGTATCGCCATCAGCCTGGTATCGGTCTTTACCTTTGTTCCTTCGATGTTCGTTCAGTTCGATGGCTTTGTGCAAAAATCGCAGCACAGGCCCTTTGTCCCGCCGCTGGGTAAGTTCGCCCGTCTGGTGCTCAAGGTCTGTATCCCCGCTGCCGTCGTGATCCTCGCCGTGGTTTACCCTGCGCGTGTGGCATCGACCTCCAGCGATATCACGTACTACTACGGCACTTCGCACATTTTTGGTTCGGATACGCGGCTTGGTCAGGATATGGACAAGGTCAAGGAGGTCTTTGGCAACTCCGATACCTACGTTGTGCTCGTTCCCCGTGGAGAGGTGAGCGAGGAGCAGGCACTCTCCAATGAGCTCAAGGCGCTCCCCGAGGTCAAGTCCATCCAGAGCTATGTTGACGTTGCGAGTCCCTATATCCCCACGGGCATGGCCGAAAAGGACACGCTCGATCTGGTGGAGGGAGAGCACTACAGCCGTTTGGTGCTCACGGTTACCGCGCCCTACGAGGGTCCGAGTACATTTAAGCTGGTCAAGAAGATTCGTTGTATCGCGGACAAACATTATCCGGGTAAGGCAATGCTCGCCGGCGAGGGCGTGAGCACCACCGACCTTAAGGACACCATCACCGTCGATAAGGGCAAGGTCGACCTCATCGCCGTCGTGGCCGTGTTCGCGGTCTTGCTGCTGGCCACCAAGTCGCTGAGCCTGCCGATCATCTTGGTGCTCGTGATTGAGACCTCGATCTGGGTCAACTTTGCTGCACCGCTCTACACCGGTATGCACGAGTTCTTCCTCGCCTACTTAATTGTGAGCTCCATCCAGCTGGGCGTTGCCGTCGACTACGGCATCCTGATTGCTGACCGCTATCGTGAGGACCGCGTGACCATGCATAAGCGCGAAGCGCTACTCGAGACCATGGAAGCTTGCACGATTCCTGTTTTGACCTCTGGATCGGTTCTGCTAATCAGTGGCTTCCTGATCCATGCGATCTCGAGCCACGGCGTGCTCAAGCAGATCGGCTGGTTCCTGGGCGTCGGCGTGAGCATCTCCCTAGTCGCCGTACTCTTTGCGCTGCCGGGTTTCCTGTATGTGCTCGATGGCCTCATCGGCAAGACCACGCTCAAAGCTCATTTTTTGCCCAAGGATGCCCAGGATCCGGTTTCGGATACCACCGAGGCATCGGCTGCGGACGGCTCCGCTCAGTAACGTTTTACAAAGCAGTTGGAAGGAATACCGCAATGCATACCCATACCACTGATACCGCTTCGAAAGAGCTCAAAGCCCAACGCGATCTTGTACGTCGTCCCCATAAGCGCATCGCTGCGCTCGCTCTTGCCGCCGGTCTGACCGTGGCCCTTACCGTTCCCGGTGCCGTTGTGTTCGCCGACGGCGTAGGGTCGACGAGCGCTGCCTCGGCTACGAGTGAACAGATGGCGACGGACTCCGATAACAGCACGCCGGGATATAAGAAAAACCAGGTCGTATACGTCAAAACCGATGCCGACGGCAATCGCACGGGTGTTTACGTGGTCAATAGCTTCGAGGCCAATAAGGGCGTCAAGATCGACGATGCCGGCACCTATAACAAAGTGACCAACCTATCGACGACTCAAAAACTAACGGACGACAGCGGGTCGGTTGCCGTTACGGGCCAGGGAGTGCAGGACTTTGTCTACCAGGGCGATCTGGACAAGAACACTCAGATGCCGTGGAACGTCACCGTGGCATACCAGCTCGATGGCCGCGATATCGACGCCAAGGATTTGGCGGGCAAGAGCGGCAAGCTCACCATGAAGCTCAAGGTCGAAAAGAATGACGACTATACCGGTGGCGATTATGCCGATAACTACCTGGTTCAGATTACCGGTCAGCTTAAGGATGCCGAGGCACACGATATTGAGGCTGAGGGCGCCACGGTTGCTGCCAACGGCTCCAACACGCAGCTTACCTACATGGTGATTCCCGGCAGCACCGGAGACTACACCATTACGACCGATGTTGAGGATTTTGAGTTTGATGGCTGGCAGATTGTCGGCGTGCCGCTGAATCTTGCCATCGATGTGGACTCGAGCAGCATGGATACGAGCCAGCTCGTGGAGCTCTCCAACGGTATTGCTACGGCCAATAGCGGTGCTGGCCAGGTTGCCGACGGTGTCAAGACGCTCGCGGCCTCGCTTGCCACGGCCAATACCGGTGCCGGCACGCTGTCCAGTGGCGCCGCTGCGCTCGCGGCGGGTACGAGTCAGCTCAACGCGCAGGTCCCCACGCTGGTCGAAGGCGTGAGCAACCTTAATGCCGGTGCCGAGGGGGTTAATGCCGGTGCCGTGCAGCTTAAGGGCGGTGCGTCCGATCTTTCGGCGGGCCTTTCCAAGCTGCAGGGGAGCGCACAGCAGATCTCGGGCGGCATAAGTGGAATTGCCGCTGGGTCCGATACGTACGTCGACGCGCTGACACTGGGCAAGCAGGCTCAGGAGGCAAACCTTGCCAAGGCGCAGGCTGCGGCCAAGGCGGCCCAGGACGCCGTGACCGCTACGTCGGGCAACGCCTACAGCGCGCTGTACGGGCCGCAGGGTCTTACGGCGGCGCTCAGCGGCGAGGGGCAGTACCTTGCCGGTGCACAGCAGGCGCTCGGCGGGGCAAAGCAGGCCGCGAGCGCCATGGGCAACGATGCGGCAAAGGCTAACGCCGAGAGCGCAAAGGCTGGCGCCGAGAGCACCGTTGCATCTATTGCCGCTGCCAAGGCGGCGGTCGCCGATGCTCAGGACGCGCTGGATAACGCGGCCGATCTCGACTCCGCCAAGGCTGCGGCAGCCAAGCTAAGCGAGGCTACGGCACAGCTGGATGCCGCCACCGCAAGTGCCGGCAGTGCTGCTACCAGCGCGGGTGCCGCCGCCACGGCGGCATCGAGCGCCGATGCGACGGGTCTTACCGCGCTTCTCGATTCTGCATCCAATGCCGTTGCGGGCGCGCAGGGTCTTAACACGCAGGTGTCGCAGGGCCTTAAGGGTGCCGAGTCCATGTTTGGCACGCTTACCGATCAGGTTACGACTTTGGCCCAGGCGGCCGGCGCCCAGGGCGGCGCCCAGGGTGCCGTCACCGCGCTCGATAGCGCCATTCAGGGCTACACCACTGTCCAGGATGGCCAACAGCTGAGCCTGGCCGGAGCCATCGCCTATATGAACAGCGCGATCAACCCGGCAAACCCCACGGCCGTGAACCCCGGTCTTGTCGCCGGTGTTGGCTCTGCAGCAACGGGCGCGGGTCAGCTGAGCGATGGCGCCGCGGCTCTTGCCGCGGGCACCGACCAGCTTGCTGCGGGCACACAGCAGCTCAACGGTGCCACGCCCGCGCTTGCCAACGGCGCATCACAGCTCAACAACGGTGCGGCGCAGCTCAAGACAGGTGCTGCTAGCCTTGCTAGCGGCATGAATCTTCTCTCCTCGGGTGCAGGTACGCTTGCCAGCGGCGCATCCGAGCTCGGCAACGGCATGCAGGAGCTTACCGACCGAACGAGCAATCTCGATACTCAGGTCATCGACACCGTTAAGGACAAGATCGAGGAAATGCTCAACCCCGGCTTTACGCCGACGGACTTTGTCAACGGCGAGCAGGGCGGACATATAAATCGCGTGCAGTTTATCTATATGACGGGCGCGATCAGCAAGTAGGCAGCCGCGCCCTTGTGGCGATTGGCATCGATAGCAAGTTATGAGGGGAGGGGCCGTCGGGCATTGTCTCGGCAGCCCCTCTTTGCTGTCAGCGGCCACTTCGCGTCTTTGCAGAAGCTGTACCGCAAGATTTGTGTTTGGAAGGAGACGCGCTTTCTGCAAGGGGCGGAGCGCGGAAAGCATGTCCCGGATTTGATGCTCGGAACGGGATGAGCTTTCCGGATCGGACCCCAAGCGGAAAGCGCGTCCCGTTTCGGGGCTTCAGAATGGGACGCATCCGGAAACCGCATCCCACTCTGAGCCGAAATTCCGGGATGAGATTTCCGCCGAGGACACCCTGCGCCGACGGCAACGCAAAAAGGGCGCCCGCGCGAATGCGGACGCCCTTGTGTAGGGTCGAGATATCAACCAGCCAAGATATCGGCCCTGCGGCCAGCTCTTAGTAGTCGAACTGGTGGTAGTAGCGGCGGTACTTGAGGTTGTGCTTGGTGACCAGCTCGTAGTTGCGCGAGAGGCGGTCGGTGGTCAGCACGGACAGGATCCACGGCGACACGATGACGCGGAAGTCGTCGTCCAGGCCCGGGATCGCGTACTCGGCGGTGTCGATGATGACGTAGTCCTCGTCGCCGGTCACGCCGCTGGTGAGGAAGGCGCGGACGCGCTCGTCGAGGGCGCGGCACTCGTCCTCTCCCATGAACAGGAACACCGGGACGCCGGGCTCGAGCAGCTCGAGCGTGCCGTGGAAGAAGTCGTGCGAGGTGATGTGGCGGATGCGCTTCCACTGCATCTCCTCGAGCAGGCACATGGAGTACAGGATGGTCTCGCCCCACAGCGCGCCCGAGCCGATGAACATGGTGTAGTCGGCCAGCGCGTACTTCCTGGCGAGCTCCTCGGCGCGCGGCTCGAAGCGCTTGCGGATGTCGAGCATGTCCTTCCAGACGTCCTTCGTCTGCTCGATGAACAGGTCGAACTTGGGGAAGCAGCCGCGGCGGTTGAGCAGGCGCAGGCCGAAGCAGTCGGCGAGGTAGTAGCCCTTCTCGCAGCCGCCGGCGCCGTGGTCGGAGGCCATCATGACGCAGTTCTCGGCGCCCACGGCCTGCCCGATCTTGCCCTCGGGGTTGGTCATGGCGAAGACGCGCACGCCCATCTCCCTCATCTTGCCGACGGCCTCGAGCACCTCGGGGGTGGTGCCGGACTCGGAGGCGGTCAGCACGACGGACCTGTCGGTCATGCGCTTGTGGCCCATGACGTTCCACTCGGCGGCGTGGATCAGGTAGACCTCGAGGTCGCGGTCGCCGAACTTGTTCATGAGGTACTCGAGCTGCATGAACTCGTCCCAGGTGCCGCCGACGCCCATCAGGAAGACGGCGTCGTAGCCCTCCTCGTGCACGCGGTCGGCCAGGGCGGTCATCTTCTTGCCGGCCTCGTAGACGTTCCTGCCGTCCTCGAGGTAGCCCTCCTGGTCGAAGTGCATGATCTCGATCTTCTCGGTCTCCTTCATGTGTGTCCTCCCATCACATGTGCGCAATTCTATACATCGCGCTTCTTGCTGATACCAATTATAGCCATACGATTGCTTGTTATTTAATACCAATCCAAACTCACGGAGATTTGCGGCGAACGGTCGGTTTCCTCGCCCGAGTGGTATTACAACGCCAATAGTTGTCTATTTCGAGCGCTACTGCCAACGGGTTCCCCACAACTCGCCAGCTATAAAAGCGTTGCGCCAGACCCGCCCAAGCGTTTCCGGCGCAACCGCGCAGTTTAGTTATTCGGCTTCCATCTCCGCTGTCACACGGCGATACATCTCGATAACCTGAGTCGTCGCCTTGGACGGATCTTGATAGTAGCGGCCATCACACGTCTCGGCCGAGACATAGCCCGTATAGCCGTGGCGCATGAGTGCCTCGAGGTCGGCACGCATATCACGCTCGCCGTCGCCCCAGGCAAGATGCGTCGTGCCGCCGCCCACATCTACAAAGTGGGTGTGAACGATCTTGTCGCCCAAAACCTCAAAGTAGCCGTCGATCGTGTCGCCGGCAACTTCCATGGCGCCAAAGTCGATACAGGCCTTCAGGTTGGGACGATCGACCGCCTCGAGGATGCGCGCGACATCCTGTGCCGTATTGACCAACACGGACTCCGACGGCTGCAGGGCCTCGAGCGCGACGCGAATACCGCGCGTATCGGCGTAGTCGCACACCGAGCGCAGCATGGCAACGCTGCGGGCCCAGGCGTCCTCAGCCGGCTCGTCCAGATAGGCCCAACCACTCGTCACCAGAATCTGCGGCACGCCCAACTCAACGGCAACGTCGATCACATTCTTAAAGTACGAGAGGATGCGTTTTTGGCCCGCCTCACCGCGCACCGCGACGTTCCATGGCTTGGGGTTGTTCTGCTCGGGGCACACGCACACGATCTTGATACCGTATTGGGCGGCAAGATCGCGAATCTTATCCACCGAATCGTGCTCATGGCAATCCACATACAGGTGCATCGAGCCGGTCCACAGCTCGATATTGCGATAGCCGGCCTCACCTGCAGCCTTAAAAAACGTCTCGATGCTGTAGTAACGATGGTTGATGTTCATGAGCGAAAGCTCGGGTACGACCATAGCCCTCCCCTTTCGTACGGAGTTTTAAAAAACAGGGGGCCGCCGCAGATGCGACAAGCCCCCCAAAGATCGACGCAACCGTTAGACGCGATGGAAGCGCGATTCGAACATATTAGGCAAGCACGCCAAAGTAAGCGCCGATGATGCCCACGACCATGGTGCAGAGGATCAGGACCATCGGGTTGATCTTCTTGGAGAGCAGCCAGTAGTAGAGCCAGAAGGCGGCCATACCGAGCATACCGGGCATGATGCCGTCCAGGATGTCCTGGAGAGTCTGGGCGGAGTCGCCCTGACCAATGGCGATGGGCAACGAAGCCCAGAACATGTCCTTGCTCATGGCGCCGACGACCATAACGCCGACAATGCCGACGCAGGCCATGATCTTTTGCATCAGGCCGGTCTTCTGAGCCTCGTCGAGGAAACCAATGCCTAGCTCATAACCCTTGATAGCGCCAAAGATACGAATCAGGAACGCCGGGATGTTGTAGACGAGCAGGAAGGCGATGGGGCCAAAGACGTTGCCGGCCTGGCACAGGCTGATGCCCACGGCAGCGGCGACGACGCGCAGGGTGGACAGGAAGAAGGAGTCACCCAGGCCGGAAAGCGGACCCATGAGGGCGGCCTTGATGTCGTTGACGCTCTCGGGCTCAACCTCGCCACGAGCGACCTTTTCTTCCATGGCCATCGCGATGCCGCCCACGAAGGGAGCGAGCTGCGGGGTGATGTTGAAGAATGCGCTGTGACGGTGCAAGGCCTCGGCGTAATCATCGGGACGGCCGGCATAGATCTTCTTGAGCATGTTGGCGACCATCAGGCAGAAGGCAATGTTCATCTGCTTGTAGTAGGTCCAGGAGAATTCCATGCCCAGGGCGCCGGTGTTCACGGCACTCTTAATGAGGTCGGAGCGAGTAATCTGGTTCTCGGAATTAGAAGTCATCGTCCTCATCCCCTTCCACAGAAAGCTGGGACTGGGCGCCACCAAGGCCCAGCAGGTCGTACTTGTCGATGCCGATGATGATTGCGATCAGGGCGACGCCGAGGACGGGCACGTTGGCATAGGAGCACAGCAGGAAGCCCAGGAAGTAGAACGGCACGAGCTGCTTGGTAAGCACCAGACGGCCGAGCATGGCGAAGCCCATGGCAGGCAGGATGTTGGCTGCGACGCCAAAGCCATCGAGGACGAACGTCGGGATGAAGTCGAGCAGGCCCTGAACGGCGTCGGCACCCAGATAGAAGGAGACCGAGCACAGGATAAAGGCCAGGACGACAATCACGAGACCGATAATCCAGTGCATAGCGTAGATACCCTTGAGGTTACCCTTGCTGGCAAAGACGTCGGCACGGTCGACCAGAAGGGGCATACCGGCGTTGACGACGTTCTTAATGGCCAGGCACAGAGTGGCGATGGGCATCGCGAGCGCGATAGCGGCCTCGGTGCTCTGACCCAGCTGAATAGCGAAGGCGCAGGCGAGCACACCGCCAATACACTCATCGGGCGGCACGTAAGCGCCGATGGAGATTGAACCCATGAAGAGCAGCTCGAGGCTCGCACCGATGGCGAGGCCGGACTGCAGGTCCCCGAGGACTATGCCGACGAGCGGGCACAGAACGATCGGGCGGAACGCATAGAGCGTACCGAGCTGATAATCGAGCTTACCGAAGGCAGCGATAAGTCCGATGAGGATCGCTTGAACAAGCATTGTTCCTCCCTTTGATCCCTCTTGGATCCGCGCGGCGATTCCCGACTTGTCAGCGCGCCCTTTTCCATGCCGACAATCGCCTAGACAGATCCAGCTTGTACCGGTGTGCTGTTAACACCTAAACCGGTGCAAATGATTTGATACCAATTATATAGTCATGAGAAAACTATTTAATACCAATCGCTCAACGGGCGTGTACTCCCGGTGAACGGTAGATGGGGGTAACGGGTAAAGCGTTTATCCGGTACGCCCACGAATAGGGGCGGCGCCGTGCGCGCCGCCCGTGGTTCTCAATTAGAGGGCGCTTAGGGCATCGACCTTGGGGTCGTCGGCCAGAGCGCGAATCTCGACCTCGACACCGCGGCCGACGAGCTCACGAATGTCCTCTTCCTCGGCAGCAGTCACAAAGATCTGGCGGGAGATCTTACGGGCATCGGGACGCTGCTCGTCCTTGGACTTGGTGTTGCCCAGGTTGATGGAGGTGATCTGCGGGCAGCCGTCGACAAGCTGCTTGGCCTCGGCGATGCTGGCGACGCAGATGATCATCTTGTACTTATCGGTAACACCGGAGTTGATGGCCTCGATGGCGTGCTCCATGTCCTTGATGACGAGCTTGACGTTGGCCGGCTTTCCCATCTTGAGCGTAGTCTTCCAGACGGGATCGTTGGCAACCTTGTCGCCAACGCAGAAGATGCAGTCAGAACCCAAGCCCTGGACCCAAGAGACGGCCACCTGGCCATGAAGCAGACGATGGTCGACGCGAAGCAGTTGAATCATGATTGACCCCCAAAGGTCTCATGCCGGAAACCCGGCCCCATTAATAGCAGGCGGTGACTAGAACTCTTCCTCGTCATCCGCATCGGTCAGCAGGTCGTTGACAAACTTGACGCGCGTGTCGTCAGCCGCGAGGATCTCGCGGATAACCTGATCGGCGGGAGCCTCCTGGTCCGAAAAGAGCAGCTGGATCAGCAGCGGCAGATTCATGTTGGCAACCAGGTAGGTGTTGGGGCGCGTCTGGACGATCTTGGTGAACTCGTTGTTGACGCTGCCGCCAAACAGGTCGGTGCACACGATTACGTCGTCGGCGGGGTCGAAGGTCGCCAGGAGCTTGGCGGCCTCCTCGGCGACATCGGTGCGGCCGTCGACAAACATCGACAGGTCGTGGACGTTATCGCGCGCGCCCGAGAGCAGCTCGGTACTCTCCTTGATGCCGGTCGCAAAATGCGCGTGGCTGGCGAAGATGTATTGCCTCATTGCGGTTTCCCCCAAATGAAATTAGTAGTCGAACTGGTGGTAGTAGCGGCGGTACTTGAGGTTGTGCTTGGTGACCAGCTCGTAGTTGCGCGAGAGGCGGTCGGTGGTCAGCACGGACAGGATCCACGGCGACACGATGACGCGGAAGTCGTCGTCCAGGCCCGGGATCGCGTACTCGGCGGTGTCGATGATGACGTAGTCCTCGTCGCCGGTCACGCCGCTGGTGAGGAAGGCGCGGACGCGCTCGTCGAGGGCGCGGCACTCGTCCTCTCCCATGAACAGGAACACCGGGACGCCGGGCTCGAGCAGCTCGAGCGTGCCGTGGAAGAAGTCGTGCGAGGTGATGTGGCGGATGCGCTTCCACTGCATCTCCTCGAGCAGGCACATGGAGTACAGGATGGTCTCGCCCCACAGCGCGCCCGAGCCGATGAACATGGTGTAGTCGGCCAGCGCGTACTTCCTGGCGAGCTCCTCGGCGCGCGGCTCGAAGCGCTTGCGGATGTCGAGCATGTCCTTCCAGACGTCCTTCGTCTGCTCGATGAACAGGTCGAACTTGGGGAAGCAGCCGCGGCGGTTGAGCAGGCGCAGGCCGAAGCAGTCGGCGAGGTAGTAGCCCTTCTCGCAGCCGCCGGCGCCGTGGTCGGAGGCCATCATGACGCAGTTCTCGGCGCCCACGGCCTGCCCGATCTTGCCCTCGGGGTTGGTCATGGCGAAGACGCGCACGCCCATCTCCCTCATCTTGCCGACGGCCTCGAGCACCTCGGGGGTGGTGCCGGACTCGGAGGCGGTCAGCACGACGGACCTGTCGGTCATGCGCTTGTGGCCCATGACGTTCCACTCGGCGGCGTGGATCAGGTAGACCTCGAGGTCGCGGTCGCCGAACTTGTTCATGAGGTACTCGAGCTGCATGAACTCGTCCCAGGTGCCGCCGACGCCCATCAGGAAGACGGCGTCGTAGCCCTCCTCGTGCACGCGGTCGGCCAGGGCGGTCATCTTCTTGCCGGCCTCGTAGACGTTCCTGCCGTCCTCGAGGTAGCCCTCCTGGTCGAAGTGCATGAT
>CABRHX010000012.1 GCA_902470805.1 uncultured Collinsella sp.
GCGGGTGGTTTCTGATGCGGCGCGCTGCGCGCCCCGCACAGGCTAAAGCCCGTAATAAAAAGGGCGCGTCCATACGGACACGCCCCCGTGAGCAACAATGCAAAGAACGACTTAGAAGCTACCGCGCTTCAGGAAGTCGGGAAGCTCGAACTGATCGTTGCCGAAGTTAGGAAGCTCGGTGCCACCGACGTTGCGGGTCGGAGCGGCCTGAGCCGGGCTGGTGGCCGGAGCGGTGCGCTGCGGCTCAGCGGAGGCAGCGGCCTTGCTCTGAGACTGCTGAGCAGCAAAGAGCTCGTCCTGACGGTTGACGTTGGAGTCGGAGAAGCCCGTAGCGATGACGGTGATACGCACCTGATCGCCCAGGGACTCGTCGACAACGGTACCGAAGATGATGTTGGCCTCGGGGTCGACGGCGTTGGCGACAACGTCGGCGGCGTCGCTGATCTCCTGGATGCCCAGGTCCTTGGAACCGGCGATGGAGAGCAGCACGCGTGTGGCACCATCGATGGAGCTCTCGAGCAGCGGGCTGGAGATGGCCTGCTGGGCAGCGTCGACGGCACGGGTATCCCCAGAAGAGGTACCGATACCCATCATGGCGGTACCGGCCTGCTTCATGATGGTCTTAACATCGGCGAAGTCCAGGTTGATGATACCGGGGACGGTGATGAGGTCGGTGATGCCCTGGGTGCCCTGGGAAAGGACGCCATCGGCAATCGCGAAGGCCTCGAGCATGGTAGTCTTCTTCTCGGCGATGTCGAGCAGCTTATCGTTGGGGATGACGATCATGGTATCGACGCAATCGGAGAGGGTCTTAATGCCCTCCTCGGCGCTCTTCTTGCGCTTGCGGCCCTCGAAGGTGAAGGGCTTGGTCACGACGGCGACGGTCAGTGCGCCGACCTCGTTCATCGCGATATCGGCAACGATGGGAGCAGCGCCGGTACCGGTGCCACCGCCCTCGCCGCAGGTGATGAACACCATGTCGGCGCCAGCGAGCGCCTCGGCAATGTCGTCGCGGGACTCATCGGCAGCCTTGCGGCCAACCTCGGGGTTGGCGCCGGCGCCCAGGCCGCGGGTAAGGTCGGTGCCGATGTGCACCTTGATATCGGCATCAGAGATCGCGAGTGCCTGAGCATCGGTGTTGATGGCAACAAACTCGACGCCGCGGATGCCCTCTTCGATCATTCGATTGACCGCGTTGGTACCGCCGCCGCCGACGCCGACCACCTTAATGACGGCAAGGTAGTTGTTGATCTCTGTCTCGTGCATGTCGGTCCTCCGAACAAAGGTTATAGCCATAGCATGGGTCGACCCCTGCGCACATTAACCTTCAGGTTGAAAGTAAATGCAAAGGTAAACCGTATTATGGTTGCACATTATGAACGTATCAGTCAAATAATTGACCGTGAAAACCAAACAAACCAGATAAACGGCGTGGTATGGCCACTCAACAAAGCATCAACCAGCGCTATGAGGTCGGAGCATTCCTAAATGTGTAGTTGCCCGGAGAGCGCACATTGATATACGTTACGCCCTCTACCTGCGAAAGCAACTTGGTGACTACGCGTTCCTTCTTGGCGATATCGTCCGAATCGCCCAGCGACACCTCAATGCCGTTATTGAGGTTTGCCGAGATGGCTTCGACCGAAGGCGTGGAAATATCCTTGACTTGTCCCAAGAACTCGCTCGAAAAACCACGCACATAATCCAGGCCGGCCTTAACGGCCTTGGAGCTCACCGCCTGGCCGGAAACTGGAGCGACATCCGCCGAGACATCAGTCAGCAACACCGCGCCATAGTGCTTAGCGAGCGCCAGTGCGGCATCGATGCCGGTCAGGGTATTTGAGCCATGCCCTGTCGTGATGACGTTGCCCTGGTCGTCCACTTCGACCGACGTCGACAGCGGGGCGATCCAGGTGTCATCATCCCCGATGGCCCAGGCTAGGTCATCGGAGCTGATATAGGCAATTGCGATGACCTTGCGCTCCATAGGCGTAATGATGAGCGTATGCGGGAACTGACGCTGAACATCCACGCCCGAGACCCACGGGTTCTGCTTGAGGTCCTCGGTAATCTGGTCGGGATCGACGTTAAAAAGCGACGTTCCCTCGGGCAAATCGATCAGCTGGATAGCATCGTGCTTCGTCACATGCTCGCTGCCTTGAATCTGAATATCAGTGGCGGTAAACAATCCAGAGTTAATCACCACGATGGCAACGACGACGAGCACGGCCAAGACGGCCAGAACGCCGCCCACGATTTTGCCTTTGCCTGTAACGACAGAAGCGGCGTCTGATGTTTTATTTGCCATCGCCCCAAGTGAAGACAACGGGTTGACGCCTTTTTTACCCGAAGGCTTCTTGGCGGTAGCCGGCACCGATGTCAGCGAGCGCGGTTTCGATGCGCCCAGCGTGCGACCCGGACGCAGCGTTTTAGTTCCCGTCGGTGGCTTAGGAGTTGCCATGGGACGGGCAGGCTTGGCGCCCATAACAGGCTTTGACGTCACCGAGGGACGCGAGGACTTTTTTGCGGCCGGACGATTACCGAGCTGCGAGCCGACGACCGGACGACTGGTCTGTCGAGCATGCCCGACAGACTTAGAGTGCGCGACGGTATTGCGTTGAGGTTTGGCAGGCGCGCCGGAACGCCCTCCGGCGCGGCGGAAGGTGGGTTTCGATGCTCTAGAAGCCGAGGAATTTAACTTCCGGTCTGAGCTCGATGCCATACGCCTCCCTCACCTTTCCGTGCACATGTCTGATAACCGCGGCAACGTCATCGGCCGAGGCAGTTCCGTTATTAACGATAAAATTAGCGTGAACGGGCGAAACTTCCGCGCCGCCAATCGAAAAACCCTTTAATCCACAATCCTCGATAAGCTTGCCCACGCTCGCATCGGGCGGGTTGCGAAAGACCGACCCGCAGGATGCGCGACCCATGGGCTGTGTACGCTTGCGCCTCGTCAGGTACCGCTCCATGCGCTCGCGAATGTCGGCCTTGGGCGCCAGTTTAAGCTTGAGCACGCACTCGAGGATGATCTCATTGCGGGGAAGGCTACATTCGCGGTAGCCCCAAGTGATCTCGGACCCCGCATAATGTTTGATACCGGATGCCGGGTCAAACGTTACGACATCCTCAACCAGCGAGCCAATCCACTCGGTCCGTGTGCCGGCATTCATAGATATCGCACCGCCAACCGAACCAGGGATGCCAACGGCAAACTCAAGGCCCGAGAGGCTACGCGACAGGGCATCGTTGACCAGGCGCGCAAACATCACGCCCGCACCGACCGTCAGCGTACAACCGTCATCGGCAACAACCGTGCGCTGAAACTCACGTCCGAGCGAAATGACGGCGCCGCGATAACCGCCATCGGCAACCAGCAGATTGGAGCCCTTGCCGATGATGACCCACGGCACCTGCTCGCGATCGAGCACCGCCACGGCGCGGCGGAGGGCATGATAGCTATGGCACGTCACAAAGAGGTCGGCCTTGCCGCCGATACGATAGCTCGTATGACGCGCAAGGCGCTCGTCCTCGATCACATCCGTGTCGATCATGCCCGAGAGCGCCATGACGGCGTTAAACAGACCCATTAGACTTAAGCGTCTTTCTTGGCAGTCAGATACTCAATGAACTCGGGACCGACGGTCGTAACGTCACCGGCACCCATAGTGAGCAGCAGGTCGCCCTCGCCCACCATCTGCTCGAGCTCCTGATTGAGCTCAAGACGGCTGGAGCAGTACACGACCTCCTTGCCAGGATGCTTGGCGCGCACGGTATCGGCGAGCATCTTAGAGGTGACACCCGGAATGGGCATCTCGCCAGCCGAGAACACATCAATCAGCAGCAGTTTATCGGCATTGGCAAATGCATCGGCAAAGTCGTCGCACAGGGCCTGCAGGCGCGAATAGCGGTGCGGCTGGAACACGACGTCGACGTGCTTGTAGCCCAGCGACGAAGCAGCAGCAAGCGTCGCCTTGATCTCGGTGGGGTGATGGCCGTAATCATCGACCACGGTGATGCCATCGATATCGCCCACGTGGGTAAAGCGACGGCGGACGCCCTCAAAGCTCGAGAGCGCCTTGGCGGCGGCGTCGATGTCAAGGCCCAGGACATGGGCGACGGTGAGCACCGCCGTGGCGTTGAGCATGTTGTGGCGACCGGGATTGCTCTTGATCTCCACAGCGTGCTCAGTGCCGTCCTCAAAGCGAACGATAAAATCGCTCTGGATGCCCTTGACATCCGGGTGCATGCAGACGATGTCGTTGCTCTCGGCAAAGCCGTAGGAAAGCACGTGACGACCCGTCGACTTGGCGAGCTCGACCAGATGCGGGTCCTCACCGCAGACGATGACGGTGCCGTCCTCGCCCACCAGGCTCATGAATTTGGCGAAAGTTGCCTCGATCTCCTCGATACCCGAGTAGTGATCGAGGTGGTCGGCCTCGACGTTGGTCACGATGACCACGTTGGGGTTCAGGAACAGGAAGGAGCTGTCGGACTCGTCGGCCTCAGCGACAAAGTAGTCGCCCGAGCCGTTCTTGCCGTTCGTGTCATAGCCCTCGACGATGCCACCGATCAAGAAGCTCGGATCCAGACCCATGCGGTCGAGCATGGTGGCGCACATCGAAGACGTGGTGGTCTTGCCATGCGTGCCGGCAACAGCGACGGTGGTGTAGCCGTGGCCCAAAGCAGAGAGCATCTTGGCACGGGGCCACACGGGAATACCAAGCTCGCGAGCGCGCACGAGTTCAGGGTTGGACTCCGGAATAGCGGTGGAGACAACAACCACGTCGGGCTTGACCTCGTCGATCGTGGCGGCCTCATGGCCCACATGCACCTTCACACCAGCGCGGGTAAGCTGGCGGATATAACGTGACGTCTTAAGGTCGGAGCCGGTAACGGCATAACCGCGCTCGTGAAGAACGAGGGCGATGCCGCTCATGCCGGCGCCGCCGATACCGATAAAGTGGGCGCTCTTAAACTCGGGCGCGGAGGTTGCAGTCTGGGAATCAGCCATGTGCTCGTGTACTCCTTGCGTAAACACTGCCTGTAACCCGTTAACTGTACCGCACCTACCGCATCAGCGCGAGGGCGACCGACGATATCCCGTCTAACTAACGCAAACCCTCTACCGCATCCGCCAGAAGAGCGGCGGCCCTATCCTGAGCCAGACCACGCGCCGCCTGACGCATGGCGTCGCGCGCCGCCGCGTCATCGACCAGGTGCAGCAGTTCATCGGCAAAGGCAGAACCGTCGATATCGGCATCGGCGCAGAGCACGCCGGCCCCAGCGTCGACCAGATAACGGGCATTGGTGGTTTGGTGGTCGGCCGTCGCATGCGGGTACGGCACGAGCACCGAAGGCACGGCGAGTGCAGCGATCTCGGCCACGCTCGATGCGCCCGAACGCGAGAGCACCAAATCGGCAGCAGCCAGCATATCGCCCATGTTGTCGATGTAAGGCTGGACGCGGTAACGCTTCGCCTCCTCGGGCGTCAGCGCCAAAGCGCGCTCGGTCTCCTCAAAGCCGTCGGCACCCGTCGAATGCAACACATAGAGGTTCTTGCGCGAAAGCATCTCGTTTTTGAGCGAAGCCACACGCTCGTTGAGGTGCTGGGCGCCAAGTGAACCGCCAAAGACGAGCAGCAGCGTAGCGTCCTCGGGAACGCCAAGTGCCTTGCGGCCGCGAGCGCGATCGCCCTCGATCACCGAGCGACGTACGGGGTTGCCGGTCATGAGCACGTGGTCAGGGTCACCTTCGCGCTCAAAGACCGAACGCGCTGCCGGCACCGAGATGCACACGCGGGCGGCGTGGGAGTTCATCATCTTGTTGGCCAGGCCCGGAACAGAGTTCTGCTCATGCAGCAGATACGGAACGCCCGCGCCCTTGCACCACCCCAGCAGCGGAACCTCGACATAGGCACCAAAACCAATGGCGGCATCGGGCTTGCCGACCTTTGAGAAATGACTGGCGAGCGCACGCTTGGCTTTGTTGACACGCCACAGCGAGGTCAGCGCCGTCCAAGGACGGGAGCGGTCGAAGCCCGTGACCGTAATGGGCACAAAATCAAACCCAGCCTCGGGGACCAGACGACCCTCGAGCTTGCGCGACTGGCCCACGAACACAACGTGGTGGCCACGGTCACGCAGCTCTTCGGCCAAGGCGAGCGCGGGGTTGATGTGCCCGGCCGTGCCGCCGGCTGCAATAGCAACGGTCATTTTATCGGTCATGGTAGTCCCTTCGTACACGCGGTCCCTGGTCGTCGGTACGCAGACGCGCCGACGGGTCCGAGTTCAAATCGATTCGATTATATCCGCCGCCCGCGTTGCGAGGGCTGGGGCGCTGAGGACGACCTTGCGGCGCCGTTCGCTGACGCGGGCGGGCTGCCGGCTCGGTCGCAGAGCCATCCAGGACGGTAAAACCGTTACGCGAAGATCGCTCGCCGCGCACGTGGGGCACGCCGGCGGTACTCTCATCCATAACGGCAAAGCTCTCGCGGCGGCGGTCATACTCATCGCGGCGGGCGCTCTCGTACGAAACGCGCAGGATCAACCCGGCAAGCATGAGCGACACAATAATCGACGAACCGCCGTAGCTAATAAACGGCAACGGTTTGCCCGTCATGGGAAACACGTTGAGGATGCCCAGCGCGTTAATCAAAAACTGCACTGCGAGAATGACCGCGGAGCCAGACGCCATAAGCGCGCCCCGGCGATCGGTCGCCTGCTCGGCAATGCGAAACGCCGAGTAGATCAGCATCGCAAACACCAAGAAGAACAGCACGGTTCCGACAAAACCGACTTCCTCGCCAATGATGGCCAGGATGTAGTCATTGTGCGCCTCGGGCAGATACGAGTACTTCATGGTTGAGTTGCCGATGCCACGGCCGAACAGACCGCCCGAGGCAAAGGCCATAATGGCAAGCGTGGCCTGATAGCCGTCACCATACTCGTCGGCCCAAGGGTTCAAGGCAACCTGAATACGCACCATACGGTACGGCTCTGCGACAAGCGCAATCACGATCACGAGAATGCCGAAGATTAGCACGCCGATGATAAATCTGGGGTCGAGACCCGCAAACAACGCCATGCACATGAGGGTCAACAGGATGATCAGGACAGTACCGAAATCGGGCTGGATAAAGATCAGAAAGAGCGAAATGCCCAGGTAGATGCCCATCTTGCGAAGGAATTCGTTGATGTTGCCACCGGGCGAAAAGAAGCGATCAAGCATGATGGCCGAATACGCAATGGCAAATGGCTTTAAAAACTCGGAAGGCTGGAACTGAATACCGGCGATGTTAAGCCAGCGCGTGGCGCCACGGCTGCCGCTGCCCACCAAGAACACCAGAAACAGTAGCCCTATCATGCCTATGAGGAAGATCCTGAGCACATCCTCCCCAAACCAGCTGTCCGGCAAAACGCGCACGATGGCAATCAGCGCCAGAACACCGACCACGGCAAACGCGGCCTGTCGACCCAGAAAAAACGTCGCCGAGCCATTCTCGTGCAGCGCCTCGACCGAAGACGCCGAGTACACCATCAGCAGGCCAAAGCATACCAAGGTAAACAAGCAGGCCATGAATATCAAACGGGGGCGCATGATACGGGCGGGAACGCCGGCAATATTGCGTTCGCTAAACGACTGCCCGCCGCGACCGGAACGCGGTGTGCTGCGCCGCGAGGAAGCACGGTCCGAGTCGGGCCTCCTCATACCTTGTCGGGGGCTCTCCTCTCTCACCGGCAACCCCTATTCCATTTGCGATTTCGCCGCAGCGGCAAGCTGGGCCACATAGTCCTTAAACACGCGGCCGCGCTCCTCATAGCCCGAGAACTCATCGAACGAAGAGCAGGCAGGAGAAAGTAAAATCACGTCGCCACGGCTCGACAGCGAACGGGCGACGTCCACGGCATCGCGCAGGTCATCCGCCTGGGCGATATCCACATCGCCGTCGACATCGGCCTCGTCCATAGCGGCGGTGAAACGCTCGCGCGCATCGCCAAAGCAGACGACCGAGCGTACGTTATCCATAACAACGCGCGCGAAGTCCGTGAGCGGCGTGCCCTTATCGTGGCCGCCGAGCAGCAAGATCACGTCGTCATCGGGAAATGCCGTTAGTGCCTTCTCGACCGCATCGGTGTTGGTCGCCTTGGAATCGTTGACGTAGCGCACGCCGTCAATCTCGCCACACGGCTCCACGCGGTGCTCGAGCGGCTGGAACGAGGCAAGACCGCGGCAGACACCATCGACATCGGCACCGACCGCCAAGGCAGCCGTGGCGGCGCACAGGGCATTGATAACATTGTGATGGCCCGAGATCTTGAGCTCGGATGTAGCGATGAGCGGGGTCTCGACGCCCTTCAGGCGCACGACCATCTTGCCGTCGCGCACAAAGGCGGCATCCTCGCCCTCAGGCTCGTCAAAGGCAACCTTGCAGATGCGACGACCCGGCGTGTAGATGTACTCATCGAACTCGTGAATGCCGGCGTCTTCGACGTCGACAACCGCCAGATCGTCATCGACCATATTGTCAAACAGTTTGATCTTGGCAAGCGCGTAGTTCTTATGGCTCTTATGCCAGCCCAAGTGGTCGGGAGTGATGTTGAGCAGCACCGCCACGCGGGGGTGGAGCTCGGTTGTCGTAGCAATCTGATAGCTCGAGAGCTCAGCCACAAACCACTCGTTGTGGGCTCGGCCGTCAATCTCGTTGACCGGCGGCTCGCCGATGTTGCCGACAGCAACGCTGGCCTCGCCGGCAGCCTTAAGCAGATAATCAGCCAGCGACGTGGTGGTCGTCTTGCCGTTGGTGCCCGTGATGGCAATCCAGTTATCGGGCGACAGGCGATAGGCAAACTCGGGCTCACCCATAATCTGGGCGGCATGCTCGCGCCCGGCCTTAAAGAAGCCCGAGAACTCCGAGATGCCCGGGCACGTCACGCATACGTCATAGGCGCCCTCGACCTGTTCGGTCCCATAGACAAACGACGCACCAGCAGCCTCGAGCGCACGCGTGGCGTCATTGGGTTCAGAGGTGCCACCGCCATACACGGTAACGGCACTTACGCGCTCGGGATGTGCCAGCGCCCAGCGGGCGACATCGAGACCGGATTTGCCCTGACCCAAAACGAGCAGGCTAAAGACATCAGCAAGAGGCATGAAAGACCACTATCCCAACTGGAAGAACAGGGCAAGGCCAACGGCACCAAAGGCAGCAGCGATAATCCAAAAACGGATGACGACCTTGGTCTCGGCCCAGCCCTTCTTTTCGAAATGATGATGGATGGGCGCCATAAGGAAGACGCGCTTGTGCGTAAAGTGGAAGTAGACAACCTGAATCATGACCGACAGGGTCTCAACGATAAACAGGCCGCCGATGATGAGGGAGACGACCTCGGTGTTGGTCATGATGGACGTGCAGGCAAACGCGGCGCCTAGGGCAAGCGAGCCGGTATCGCCCATAAAGATGCTCGCCGGATAGCAGTTGAACCACAGAAAGCCCAAGCAGGCACCGGCACACGCGGTGCAGAAGATGGACAGGTTCACGTCTCCGTGCAAAAACGCCATGGCAGCCATGGCGAGCATGGCAATCATGGAGGTGCCGCCAGCAAGACCGTCAAGGCCATCGGTCAGGTTCACGGCATTAGAAAGACCGGCGATCATCAGCCAGCAAAAGACAATGTAGAGCCACGGGAACGAAAGGCCGCAGATGGTGGTCGAAAGCACGCCAAGGTCAATCGTCAGGCCGCCGGGAAAACGAATCTCGGGGGCGACGCCGCACCAGTTAACGGCAAGTACCGTAAAGGTGACACAGATAATGGTTAGGCCGATCATCTTGGCATGAGGCGTCAGACCGAGCGAGCGCCCATGCGTAACGGAGGTCAGGTCGTCGATCAGGCCCAGCACGCCTGTCGCCAGCGTGGCGAGCAGCACGAGCACGAGCTCGGTGGTGAGCTTGCCCATCAGCAGGCAGGTCAGCGAAATCGCGACGAGAATGACAACGCCACCCATGGTGGGCGTTCCCTGCTTAACCAAATGACGCTTGGGGCCGTCGGCACGAACCTGCTGGCCGATACCCTCGACCTTAAGTAGCTTGATCCACCACGGCATGAGCAGCAGCGCAATGGCAGCGGCGATGCCAAGCCCCAAAAAAGCCTGATACGTTGGATACGAGGGATTGCCGAACATGGGCTAGCACACACCTTCCACAAAGCGGTCGAGCTCAACAAAGCGGGAACCCTTGACCAGTACAACATCATGTTTTTCAAGCGCGCCGCCCATGCGGTCGAGCACCTGCTGATAATCGGAGAACACCTGGATGCGGTCCTCGTCCATGCCCATCATGCGCGCGGCATCGGCCATAAGCTGGGCCAGCTCACCACCCACGCACGCCAGCATGTCGAGCTTCTTGGCGGCGGCATAGGCGCCCACGAGCTCATGCATGCGAGGAGCCTCATCGCCCATCTCGCCCATCTCGCCCAGGATCGCCATACGAGACCCCGTGCACGAAAGCGAGCACAGTAGATCGAGACCAGCAGCCATGGATTCGGCGCTGGCGTTATAGGAATCGTCGATGACGCGGGCACCGCTCTTGGCGCGCTTGATCTCCTGGCGGTGCCCGGTGATCGTGAGGCCCCTAAAGGCAGCATCGATCTGCTCGGGCGTCACGCCCAGGCGATAGGCAACCGCGGCGGCCTTAACGGCATTTGGAACGGACTGCACGCCGGGGATGGCAAGCATGGTATCGATCGTCTCACCCTGGCCAAAATCGAGCGTAAAGACCGGACGGCCCTCGTCATCAACACGAATGTCGCGGGCACGGACCTCATCGTCGTCCGAGACGCCGGCCAGCATCACGTCGATACCAGCAGGCTGGGCGAACGTATCGCGAATGAACGGCGTAAAGTCGTCCTCGCCGCCCAAAACCAGCAGCGGCAAGAAGTCGCCGGCGGCGCACATGCCCTGGACAATCTCGGCCTTAGCGCGGGCGATGTTCTCGCGGCTGCCCAAAATGCCGATGTGAGAGGTACCAATCTTGCTCACGATGGCAAGGTTGGGATTGGCGGACTGGGACAGGCGCTCAATCTCGTGGAAATGGTTCATGCCCATCTCGAGCACCAGGACCTCGGTATCGGCCGGAGCGGAAAGCACCGTGAGCGGCATGCCGATCAGGTTATTGAAATTGCCCTTGGTGGCCCAGACACGATAGCGCTTGGCGAGCACAGCGGCGAGCACGTCCTTGGTCGTCGTCTTGCCGATGGAACCGGTAATGCCAACGACCAGGCAGCCAAGCTCCAGGCGATACGCGTGCGCCAAACGCAGCAGAAACTCCTCGGGATCATCGGTCAGCAGGATGGCGCATCCTTTGTCCTGCGCCAGCGAGACCAGCTCGGCCTCGGGCTCACGCGTCATCACGACGGCGCCGGCACCCGACTGGACGGCACGGGAAGCAAAATCATTGCCGTCGACGTTTTCACCGGGAAAGGCGACGAAAATCGTCCCTTCCTCGACCTGGCGCGAGTCGATAACGCACCCGCGGCATACCCGATCGGCTTCTCCCGTCACGGTTCGGGCCCCTGTTGCGGCCGCGAGGTTGTTGACGGCGATCTCTATCATTGCAGCTCCCCTGTAAACCTAATAATGCTATCGGCGTATTGTATCCCAGCGCCGCGCATGCGTGGTGCAGGGCATGTGAACACCCCTCATATGGGACAACAAACCACGCCCCAAAGATTGTAACCCCCTACCTCGTGCGCGGGATACCCAGCACGTCGAGCGCGTTGGCCATAATGGACTGGAACGGCACCGCAGCGGCATCTGAGCCGCTCGGCGTTCCGTCGAGCGTGATATAGCACAGCACCTTGGGCGATTGTGCCGGTGCAAAGCCCATAAAGGACGACATGTAGTTCTCCTTGAGGTAGCCGCCGTTCTCGTCGGCACGTTCGGCCGTACCGGTCTTACCCGCCACGTCATAGCCGTCAACCGCGCCGCCAACGCCCGTTCCCTCGGACACGACCGTCTGCATGCACGATGTCACCTGGGATGCAGCATCCTCAGAAATCGCGCGCTCGCCTTCGCCCCAGTCCTTCTCGTCGCCTTTGCTGGACTTATAGAAGTGCGGTGTCATCATCACGCCGCCGTTGGCGATGCCGCCCACGGCACGTGCGATCTCAATCGGCGAGACGGACAGTGCCTGTCCAAAGCTCATCGAGCCCAGCGTGGCGCCGTCATACTGGTCACGCTCCTTGACGATACCCAGGCTCTCGCCCGGAAAATCTACACCAGAGCTGTGACCGATGCCCCACTTGTCCACATAGGCGGCAAAGTCGTCGGCACCGATCTTGCGCCCCACCAGGACAAAGCCCACGTTGGACGAACGGCGCATCATCTCGCGCACATCCATGGTCATGGCGTAGTCGCGCTTGTCGGCATCGGTGACGGTATCGTCGCCCACCTTGATGCTCGCCGGCACCTCAAACGACGTACTCGATCGCACGACACCCAAGTCGAAGCCGGCGCCCGCCACGAGCGTCTTAAAGACCGAGCCGGGCTCGTAGGCGTCGGTGACCAGGCGCAAGTTCATATCCTCGGTTTTGGCGTTTTCCAGATCGGTCTGGTCGTAGGTCGGGTACGAGCAGGCGGCGAGAATTTCACCAGTCGTGGGGTCGGTGACCAAAGCCGAGCCGTTCTTGGCCTTTGTCTTCTCGACAGCCTCTGCCAGGGCATCCTCGGCCGCTCGCTGGATATTGACGTCGAGCGTCGTCACGATATCAACGCCGTCGACCGCAGCCACCTTTTTATAGGCACCGCCCGCGATATAGCTGCCGTCCCTCGCGCGCTCGCGCACGAGGGTACCATTCGTGCCGGTCAGAAGCTTGTTGTATTGCTTTTCGAGACCCGTCAAGCCGTCGTTGTCTACATTCACTACACCCAGCACCTGCGATGCCAGATTGCCGTATGGATATACGCGCTTCATGGCCTGCTCAAAAAGCACGCCGGGCAGGTTCTTCTTCTCCAGCGCCGCAGCATCGTCTTCGTCCACCTGGCGCTTAATATACACCCAGGTGCCATCGGACTCGACGAGCTTGCGGCAGGTCTTTTTATCGATTCCAGTTGCCTTGACCAGCGCCGACACCGTCTTGTCAACATCCTCGACAAGCTGCGGGTTCACGGCGATGTTGCGACATTCGACCGACGACGCCAGCACGTTACCGTTGCGGTCGTAGATGGTGCCGCGTTTGGCATAGAGGGTCTGTGCAAGCAGGCGGCGCGCATCGGCACGCTCGCGCAGTTTATCGGCTTCGACAATTTGATAGTCGGCAAGGCGAAAGACGCCCAAGCCCAAACCAAGCCCGATGAAGCCCATGATGGCTTTGCGGCGAGGCAGAGGCGTGCCTGTGAGCCATTCGGTCGACGAACTCTTGCGCGACCTGGTGTTATGCATTTGAGGGCCGTCCGAGCCGCGAAGTCGCGACGCCGGGTCGTTGCCACGGGACTGCCCGGCGTTGTAAGATTGCCGACCCGTTCCTTGATAACCAGAACGTCCCCGCGACGAGGGACGTCCAGAACCGCGGCCCCCATCGGAACCGCGGCGATAGTCATTTGTCATACTCAGCTACCGTCTTGCTACTGAGCGGTCGCGGTCGCGTTGGCGCCCGCGGCTGCATCCTGCGAAAAGTCAAGTGTAACGCTCTCGCTGGGCTCCACCATGCCATAAGCGCCCGCAAGGTCGCGAATGCGCGTGTCGGCGCCATAGACCGAATGCATGACCTCCAGGTCGGAGCTCTCATCGGTCGCCTTTTCGAGCGTGTTGGTAAGCTCGGCGTTGCTGTTGAGCACCTGGGCCGTAACGCCGGCGAGTGCCACGCGGGCGACGCCGATCGTCATGAAGATAGCCGCAATGATGCAAAACGTTTTAAGAACGCTCATGAAAACCGGGCTTACCGCCTGGTTTGCCTGACGGCCCGCGCCCGTGTAGACATCAAAGCGCGGCGTGCGCTGCTCACGGGGAGCAACGGGGGCCTGCGGCGTCTCACGATAGGCGGGCATGGCGTTCATATCATAGGCAAGTGCTGCGCTTGAAGTGTTGTAGCCCATGATATGCCGCCTCCCATCCCGAGTACGTTGGTAGTGTGTTTAAGCTTCGTTTATGGTGCGAGCGGGAGGTCCAATATCGCGCGGTCGCGCCTACAGACGCTGCGCCACGCGGATTTTGGCTGATCTCGCCCGAGGGTTGCGCTCAACCTCATCAGGCTGGGCAACCAAGGGTTTGCGGGTGATGACCTTGAGTATCGGCACGTTGCCGCACACGCACACCGGAATCTCCGGCGGACACGTGCACCCCTGGCTCATCTCCTTAAAGTGGTTCTTTACGATACGGTCCTCGAGCGAGTGATACGAGATGACGCAGATACGTCCGCCCGGGTTGAGCCACCTGGTGGCGGCATCAAGCCCTCGTTCGAGCACATCGAGCTCGTGATTGACCTCGATGCGAATGGCCTGGAAACTTTTCTTGGCCGGGTGTCCACCATGCCGACGAGCGGCAGCCGGGATACCCGCCTTGATGATCTCGACAAATTGGCCGGTGGTTTCGATCGGTTCTTGCTCGCGGCGGCGCACGATCTCGCGCGCGATCTGCGAGGCGAACTTCTCTTCGCCGTAGACGCGTAGAATCCGGGCGAGGTCGTGTTCGTTATAGGTGTTGATGACCTCAGCTGCGTTTAAGGTGTTATTACCCGGATCCATCCGCATGTCCAATGGGGCGTCCTCGTTATACGAAAAGCCCCTGCCAGGGATATCGAGTTGCGGCGACGAAACGCCCAAATCGAACAGGAAGCCATCGACCCCGGGCACCTCGGCCGAGCAAAGCAGCTCGTCCAAGTCGCCGAAGTTGCCCTTCAGCAGCTGGTGCGGAACGCCGGGAACCTCGCGGTCCAGACGGGCGCCAGCGGCCTCGAGGGCCATGTCGTCCTGATCGACGCCGAGCAAAAGGCCCGTCTCCCCCACCTGCGCGGCCATCTTTACCGAATGGCCGGCACCGCCAAGGGTGCAATCGCAGACAACGGAGCCGCTCTTTAGCCGCAGCGACTCAAGCACTTCGCCGAGCATGACAGGTTCATGCCGATATTCTTGTGTCAAGATCCCACGCTCCATCCGTTACCCGTGCCTTGCCCTTACGAGAAGAAGAGGTCCAGCAGGGCCTCATCGTCATCGTCCTCATCGGCCGCGGCGCGATCCCAAACCTCAAGGTGGTCGTAGTTGCCCACAACCGTGACCTCGCGGTCGAGGTTCGCCTGCTTGCGGAGAGACTCGGAAAGACCGATACGACCGGCACTGTCCACATCCATCGACGTGGTGCGCTTGTTGATCGCCCTCATGAGCTTCTGGTCATTAATGTCACGCGGGTTAAAACCCTCGTGGCCCTCACGACCCGCGAAGAGTCCTTCGACCCACTTATCGAAGGCCTCGGCAGAGAACACGTACAGAGCATCGACATCCAGGGCTTTGAACACGCGAACGTGCTCTCCAAGCTCCTCGCGAAGAGGTGCAGGCAGGGACAGACGACCTTTTGCATCGAGATTGCGCTCGTATGCACCAGTCATTCCCATGTGCGCCCTCCCCTCGGTTACTCAGATGGCACGTACGCGGGGAACCACCCCGCCTGTCGACGTCATTAATAATATGGGGAACCGCCCCATTTTTCAACACCTTTCCCCACCCCTTCCCCCACCCCGCCCCACTACTCCACCCACCATATATTGCAAAACACCCCCAAGCATATGTTCGAAAACACAATATGTTGTGTTTACAGCAACAGCGGGATGCCACCTGTAGAACCACGCCCGCGAACCTCAACCTTCAAGTTGACCTTGAGGCGATTTTTACGTCCCTTTACACGCCGTTCACATCGCCCCCAAACTCCCCCGCCCACGGTACACACGTTCCACCACCGCGTCGGTGTCTGGCGAAAAATGGGACGGGCCCCAGATTGCCCATGCGCGCAAAAGTGCGTCTCGGCAATCTGGGGCCCGTCCCATTTAATATTTATAAATATGCAGGTCAGCGAGGTGCTAGCGATGTGCTAGCGGATGCGCCGCCAGATAGACCTCGGTCAGTTGCGTTCGGTCGACATGCGTGTAGACCTGCGTGGTCGATATATCGGCATGTCCCAAGATCTCCTGTAGCACACGGAGGTCTGCTCCGCCCGCAAGCATATGGGTGGCAAAGGAGTGACGCAGCGTGTGGGGATGGAGTCCCACCAGCCCCACCTGGCGCCCGTAGCGCTCACAGATGGCATGAATGCCCTGGCGCGACAGACGGCGGCCGTTCTTATTTAAAAAGACCGCCGAGGTCTCGGTTCCGCGGGCATGGGCCGCCAAGCGAGAACGTCCCTCAGTTACATAGAGCGTCAGAGCTCGCGCCGCGCTTCCCACCAGCGGGGACAGGCGTTCCTTTGAGCCCTTACCGCGAACGAGTACAAAGCCATCGTCGATATGGATATCGCCCACATCGAGCCCCACCAACTCGCTCACACGCAAACCGCATCCGTAGAGCACTTCCAAGATGGCATGGTCGCGCAAGCCCATCTCGCCCTCGGGGAAGTCTTGATCGAGCAGCGCCGAGACATCCTCCACCGATAGATACTCCGGCAAACGATCAGCCTTTTTAGGAAGGCGCAACGCCGCCGTTGGATTTTGGGCCACAGCCCCATCGCGCACCAAAAAGGCATGCAGGCCCTTCACGGCCGCAAGCGCACGCTCCACCGAGGCATCCGAATAGCCCCCATCGCGACGGTCGGCGACAAAGCCCTCCACGACCTGACGAGTCACCTCTTCAAAAGACACAATACCCGCCCGCTCCAGATAGGCGCAGTACGTCGTCAGGTCACGACGATAGGCCGCAATCGTGTTGCGCGCCAAACCCCGCTCGACCGCGAGGTAATCGAGATACTCCCCCGCCGCCACGGCGAGCGACGAGGGAGTAGCTTCGGTATGTTCCTTATTCGCCGGCACCCTTAGTCCGTAGCGAGGTTCATGGGCGTCACCTGCAGACGGTCGACACCCTCGTGCTGGCCGATCGAAGCGCGCACGAACTCGCGGAACAGCGGCTGCGGGTTGGTCGGGCGGCTCTTGAACTCGGGATGAGCCTGGGTTGCCACATACCACGGATGCACGTCGCGCGGCAGCTCGACCATCTCGACCAGGCGCTCGTCGGGCGACAGACCCGAGATAACCAAACCGGCGTCCTCGAGCTGGTCACGGAAGGCGTTGTTGAACTCAAAGCGGTGACGGTGACGCTCGTAGACGAGCTCCTCGCCATATGCCTCGCGAGCAAGGGTATCGGCGGCGAGCTTGCACGGATAGGCGCCCAGGCGCATGGTGCCGCCCTTCTCGGTCACGTCCTCCTGCGAGCTCATCAGATCGATGACGCTAAACGGGCCGTCCGGATCGAACTCGGAGGAGCTGGCGCCGGCAAGGCCGACGACGTTGCGGGCGAACTCGCACACGGCCACCTGCATACCCAGGCAAATGCCCAGATACGGAATCTTGTGCTCACGGGCAAACTCGGCCGCGAGGATCTTGCCCTCCAGGGCGCGCTTGCCAAAGCCGCCAGGGACCAGGATGCCCGAGGCGTCGCCCAGAACCTCGGAGACATTCTGCTCGTCGAGGCTCTCGCCGTCGACCAGCTGGACGTCCACATGGCGATCGTAGAAGACGCCCGCATGGTGCAGGGCCTCGATAACCGACAGGTACGCATCGGGCAGCTGCGTGTACTTACCCACGACGGCGATCTTCACCTTGTCGGCGTGATGGTTGGCGTGATTCTGTTTGCGCAGGAACTCGTTCCACTCGCTCATGTCGCGCTCACGCGGATCCAGACCCAGGCGTTCGCAAATGCGCAGGTCAAAGTCCTGCTCGGCAAGCAGCTGCGGAACATCGTAAATGCTCGCGCAGTCCTCGTTGGTAAAGACGCAATCGGTGTCGACGTCGCAGAAGCTTGCGATCTTTCCGCGGATAGCGTCATCGATATGGTGGTCGGAGCGCAGCACGATGATATCGGGCTGGATGCCAAAGCTGCGGAGCTCCTTGACGGAATGCTGCGTGGGCTTGGTCTTGACCTCGTGGGCGGCGGCGATATAGGGAACGAGCGACACGTGGATGTAGCAGACGTTCTCGGGGCCGGCCTCCTTGCGGTACTGGCGGATGGCCTCGACAAACGGCTGCGACTCGATGTCGCCGATCGTGCCGCCCAGCTCGGTGATGACTACATCGGAGCCGGTCTGCTCCTCGATGCGGCGGAACTTGTCCTTAATGGCATTGGTGACGTGAGGAATCACCTGCACGGTACCGCCCAAAAAGTTGCCGCGACGCTCGCGGGCGATCAAGCTCTTATAGATGGCGCCGGTCGTAAAGTTGGAATCGCGGGTCAGGTTCTCATCAATAAAGCGCTCGTAATGACCCAGGTCCAGGTCGGACTCGTAACCATCCTCGGTAACGAAGACCTCACCATGCTGGAAGGGGCTCATGGTACCGGGGTCGACGTTCAGATACGGATCGGCCTTCTGCATCGTTACTTTGTAGCCACGCGACTTGAGCAGACGGCCCAGCGAGGCCGCGGTGATACCCTTGCCCAAGGACGAAACCACGCCACCGGTTACGAACACATGCTTGGTCATATTGAGTTACCTGCGCTTCCCGTAGAAGTTGTTTATCCACATCTTACGGGTCTTCATTGTAATACTCGCGCCGCGGACCGTTCGCAATTTTTCTCGCATGCGATTGCATTTCTCAATCTTGAAACAAAACGCCGCCCGGTTTCCCAGGCGACGTCGCTGTGGCAAGGGTTACATGCTGCTATCGATCAGCAACCTCGTCCTCAAGCATTTCTTGAACGAACATGCCGGTACGGACGCCCTCAAGATACCACTCGCCACGTTCGGTGAGGCAAATGCCATTTGCAAGCTGACCGCCGTCGTCGCTATAACGCGAGACGACATCAATCATGCCTTCGGAATCCAAGCGATCGATTGCGGCGCGGACACGATACGGCGAAACCCCCACGCGCTCGGCAAGCGTTTTGCGCGAGAAACCATACGGCCCGCCATTGTCTTCGGTTTGCTGGTCGATCTCCATCAACACCAGCACCTCGACACGCTTCATATCGTTGACACTCGCACGACCCTTGCCCGCCATAGCAGCCTCCTCAAACCGAGCACGAGCATCTAACGCGCCGTGCGCGACCGACACACCTCACGATGGCAGGTAATATCCATCATGCGGCATCCCGCTAAGGATGAAACAGTTACGGTTATTGTATACCGCTCAAATTGTTTCTAGGCAGGTAAACAGCTATTTTTCGCCGAAATAGGCGCTTTATTGATCAAAAAGCCGTACCGGGCGCTAACCCGATACGGCCAAAATGCAATGCAATTACCGCGGTGCTTCAAACTTAGCGATGGAAGAAACCGCGGCGCTCAAACTTGGGCTCGCAGCACACGTTGATACCCAGTTTGCGCAGTACCGTCTCGTCCGTCGGCGAGATGATCACGCTAAAGAAGGCATCGCAACCGCGCAGCTGCTCCAGGCCCGAAAGGACGCGAGCGGCCGTCTCACTCGTGGCCGAGGTGATCGACAGCGCCATAAGCGTCTCGTCGGTGTGGAGGCGCGGGTTTTTGCTTCCCAGGAAATGCGTCTTGAGCTTGCTGATGGGCTCGATCGCCTCATCGCTAATGACCTCGAGCTCAAGGTCGACGCCCGAGACATGCTTGAGGGCGTTCATAATGAGCGAACTTGCGGCGCCCAGGCGCGTGGAGGTCTTACCGGTCACCACGGAGCCATCGGGCATGACCATGGCACCCACGGGACCACCCGTCAGCTGCTCCCTGGTGAGGGCCGCCGAGCGCGCCGGTGAGTAGTTCTTATCGATGCCGGCTTTCTTCATAATAATCTTGAGACGGTCGACTTGCTCATCGCCCACGCCGGTACGGCGCACATTTTCGACCGCGGTAAAGTAGCGGCGGACGATCTCCATCTTGGAAGCGTCGCGGCAGGCATCGTCATCGGTGATGGCAAAGCCGACCATATTGACGCCCATGTCCGTAGGGCTCTGGTAGGGGCTCTTGCCCAAGATCTTTTCCATCAGGGCACGGACTACCGGGAAGGCCTCGACGTCGCGGTTGTAGTTGACCGTGGTCTTGTTGTAGGCCTCAAGGTGGAACGAATCGATGATATTGGCGTCGTCGAGGTCAGCCGTGGCGGCCTCGTAGGCAATATTGACCGGATGCGTCAGAGGAAGATTCCAGACCGGGAAGGTCTCGAACTTGGCATAGCCGGCGGCGGTACCGTGCTTATGCTCGCGATACAGCTGCGAGAGGCAAGTGGCGAGCTTGCCCGAGCCGGGGCCGGGTGCCGTCACGACAACGAGTGGACGCGTGGTCTCGACAAACTCGTTCTTGCCGTAGCCTTCGTCAGAAACGATCAGATCGACATCGTGCGGATACCCCTCGATGGGATAGTGCAGCTTGGCGGGAATGCCGAGCGCGTTCAGGCGATTGCGGAACACATCGGCGGCGGGCTGGCCGGCGTACTGGGTGATGACCACGGCCGCGACGGCAAAGCCGTTGCCGCGGAACAGGTCAACCAGGCGCAGCACATCCTCGTCATAGGTAATGCCAAGGTCACCACGAGCCTTGTTTTTCTCGATGTGGTTCGCGTTGATCGCGATGATAACCTCGACATCGTCGGCGATGCTCTTGAGCATGCGGAACTTGCTGTCCGGTTCAAAACCCGGCAGCACGCGGCTCGCATGATAGTCATCGAACAGCTTACCGCCAAACTCCAAATAGAGCTTGCCACCAAACTGCGAGATGCGCTCCTTAATGTGAGCAGCCTGCAGCTCGATATACTTCGCGTTGTCGAAACCCTGGCGCATGTATGGCTCCCGTCCCGTTTCCAATTAATGTTCTAGGCGATTATAACGGAGCAGACCCTCCCCAACGCCCAAGCAATCAACTGGCACCAACCAAACACGCCATCGATAAGTTGCGGTGAAATAGTTCCCGTTTAACCCCTCAAGACGGCCAAACAGGAACTATTCCACCGCAACTTCCCCTTTTTGGTTCAAACAAACCTGGCCTTTGTATCAATAATGGATACGTCGCAGGTTGAGCATAAGCCAGCGAAAGCCCGCCAGAGTAGGCAAAGCGCCCTCTGCACCAACAATGGAAAGCGCCGCAGGCAGAGGACGGACAGCGAGCGCCGTCCAGGACGTACAAGTTGGCATGAAAAAGGCGAGGCATAGACCTTTTGGTCATGCCTTGCCTTTTGAATGACAAATTGTCGTCCTGGACGGCGCGTAGCGTCGACCGGTTCCGCGGTTTGGTAAAACCGCGGAACAAAAAGTCGCCCCCTCCCGCGCACGGAACGGAAGGGGGCTAAAGGTAGGAGTCTACCGGTGGGTTTACCCCACCGGACAGACGATGACCAGGTGATCCTCTACAGGATCGTCAAGGTTTCCGTGGGGTACCCGTTGGGTACTTAGAGCAGCACGCAGGCGACGGTCAGGATGACGGCGCAGACGACGGAGAGCGCGACGATGAGCTTAAGGGCAAACTTGAGCCAGGTCGTCCACTCGATCTTGGCCAGGGCGAGACCGCCCATGATGGCGCCGGAGGTCGGGGTGAACAGGTTCACGACACCGATGGCGGCGGAGAAGATCATGACCATGACCTCGGGCGAGAAGCCGAGCTTAACAGCCAGCGGTCCCATGATAGGCATGGAGACGGTGGCCATACCAGAGGTCGAAGGGATCAGGAAGGACAGGCCGAAGTAGACCAGGAAGCTCATGGGAGCGAAGATCACGCCGGACAGGCCAGCCAGGGCATTGGCGGCAGCGTCGAGGACGAAGACGTCGAGGCCGGTGTTAGCCATGAGGACGGAGATACCACGGGCGAGGGCGATAACGAGAACAACGGACATCATGTCGGCAGCGCCGGTGATGAAGGTGTTGACGATCTGCTTCTCGGACAGGCCACCGATGATACCGATCAGGACGGCCATGAGGAAGAACCAGGTGGAAGCCTCGTCGAAGTACCACTGGCCAATGGGCAGGCCGGTGATCAGGGCAGACCAGCCCTGGACGACGGCGTTACCATCGGCGTCGTAGACAGCGCCAGCGTCGAAGAAGTTGGCGACGCCCTCGTTGAGATCGGCCAGCGGAATGAAGCCGACGATCATGACGACGAAGGTGAAGGCGAAGGCGATCAGAACACCCTTCTGACGACCGGTGAGCTTGACCTCCTTGTGGACCTCGGAAGCAGCCTTGCCGTGAGCCTCTTCGGCGTCCTTGAGCTCCTGCATCGACAGGATGGTGGAACCCTTGTCAGCCTTGACCTTCTTGGCATAGTTCATCACGAAAACGATGGACATAGCGGTAGTGACAATCCACAGGACGGCACCGAGGCCGATGATGATGGACTGGTTGACCTCAATGCCAACGCCGGTCAGAGCGTCGACGGCAGCGCCGACGGCGAACGGGTTAACCGTGGAGCCCAGGCAGCCGCAGCCAGCGCCGAGCAGGACGGTAGCGGCGCCGACCATGGGGTCGAAGCCAGCGGCCATCATGGTAGCGGCGAGCAGGGCGTAGAAGGGAACGGTCTCCTCGCACATACCATAGGTGGTACCACCGAGGGAGAAGATGAGCATAAGGACAGGAACGAGCATGATCTCGTTGCCCTTAAGCTTCTGCACCAGAACGGCGATGCCGTTGTCCAGAGCGCCGGTCTCGGTCATCATACCGAGGAAGCCGCCCAGGATCATAACGAAGAGGCAGACGGGCAGAGCGTCAGCGAAGCCCAGGATCGGGGCGGTGCAGAAATCGCTCAAGCGGGCTGCAGTAACCGCGCCGCCGGACGTGCCGGAGACGATAACGGTAATCACTGCAACAATTGCCAGCAGAGCTAGAAGAATGGTGAACGATGAAGGCATACCGCGCTTTTTCTTAGCGGTCTCAGTCATGGTTCTCATCCCCCCTTCATAAATCATTTAACTTTCTCGCGCTAAGCGGATCTTCCGTGCCGTGCCCACCGCCCGACGCGAGATATTTACCAGACAAAGCCGCTCGGGGTGTGCAGCAAGACACCCCGAGCGAGATGCTAGATGCTCTTACTTGAGCGTGGCGTACATGACAGCCTTGATGGTGTGCATGCGGTTCTCGGCCTCGTCGAAGACCTTGGAAGCGGGGCTCTCGAAGACCTCGTCGGTGACCTCCTGCTCGGTGATGCCGAACTGCTCGCACTTCTCTGCGCCAATCGTGGTGTTGGTGTCGTGGAAGCTGGGCAGGCAGTGCAGGAAGATGGCACCCGGGTTGGCCATAGCCATGACCTCGGAGGTAACACGATACGGGGTAAGCTGAGCGATGCGCTCGGCCCAGACCTCGTCGGGCTCGCCCATGGAGACCCACACGTCGGTGTAGATAACGTCGGCACCGGTGACGCCGTCCTTGACGTCGGTGGTCAGCTTGATGGTGCAGCCGTTGGCCTCGGCGATGGGCTTGCAGGCCTCGATGACGTCGTCAGCGGGCATGCACTCCTCGGGGCCGCAGGCCACGAAGTTCATACCGAGCTTGGAGCAGACGACCATGAGGGAGCGAGCAACGTTGTTTTTGCAGTCGCCCATGAAGACGAGAGTCTTGCCCTTGATGTCGTAGTTGAAGTTCTCCTGGACGGTCAGGATGTCGGCGAGCATCTGGGTGGGATGCCACTCGGTGGTCAGGCCGTTCCAGACAGGCACGCCGGACTTAGCAGCGAGCTCCTCGACGTCGTCCTGGGCAAAGCCACGGAACTCGATGCCGTCATACATGCGGCCGAGAACGCGGGCGGTGTCCTCGATGGACTCCTTCTTGCCCATCTGCGACGAACCCGGATCGAGGTAGGTGACGCCCATGCCCAGATCCATGCCGCCGACCTCGAAGGCGCAGCGGGTACGAGTGGAGGTCTTCTGGAAGAGCAGAACGATGTTCTTGCCCTCGAGATAGCGGTGCGGAACGCCAGCGCGCTTCATATCCTTGAAGTTCTTGGAAAGCTTGAGCAGGTACTCGATCTCCTCGGTGGTGAGGTCGAGAAGCTTGAGGAAGCTACGGCCGGAGAGGTTAACACCCATGGTTCGATTCCTTTCGAAGAAATGAATTACGTAAGTATTAGTGTTGCCCGTTTAACGGGCGAAGCCGGTGCGGTTGTAGGGGGACCGCACCGGAAACGGAAAGACTTAGAGGTCCTCGCGCCAGAAGGGCATGCTCATGCAGCGCGGGCCGCCGCGGCCGCGGGAGAGCTCGGCGGAGGGCACGACGAGAAGGTCCAGGCCCTCCTTGTACAGCACGTCGTTGGTGACGGTGTTGCGGGCGTAGACGCAGATCTTGCCGGGCTCGACGCACAGGGTGTTGGAGCCGTCGTTCCACTGCTCGCGGGAGGCCGCGATCGGGTCGCCGCCGCCGCAGGGGATCAGCTTGACCTGGTCGACGCCGGTGGCGTCCTCCAGGACGTGCTCGAGGGTGTCCTCGATCAGGCGGATGTTCACGTCGCCCGGGTTCTTGCCGGCGGTCAGCTCGTAGACGCGCAGGGTGCCCATGATGGCGGGGTGGATCGTGAACTTATCGACGTCGATCTGGGTGAAGACCGTGTCGAGGTGCATGAAGGCGCGCGAGACCGGGATGTCGAAGGCCAGGATGCGCTCGACCTTGGAGTCGGAGTTCCAGAAGATGTTCTGGGCCATGACGTCGATCGCGGCGGCCTGGGTGCGCTGGGAGATGCCGACGGCGAGGGTCTTCTCGTTGATGTTCAGCACGTCGCCGCCCTCGGTGTGGAACTGGCAGTCGCGGCGGAAGTACAGCGAGACGTCCTTGTAGTCGGGGTGGTACTTGAAGATGTACTTGCCGTACAGGGTCTCGCGGTTGCGGGTGACCGAGTACATGCGGTTGAGGTTGACGCCCTCGCCGACGACCGCGAACGGGTCGCGGGTGAAGTAGAGGTTGGGCATCGGGTCGATGATCAGGTCGGACTCGGACTCGGAGTTGACCAGGGAGTCGAGGGTCGTGGACGCCGTGAGGGGCATGTCGATCTCGGACTTGGTCATGCCGGCCATGGTCTTCTTGACGAACTCGAGGTTGTCCTCGATGGAGTCCAGCTTCTCGCGGACGATCTGCGGCATGTGCTGGCCGCGGATGCCGGCCTCGGCGATGTACTGGTCGGTGAACTCGGCGCGGGCGCCGGGGACCTGGTCGAACACCTCGGCGACGAGGTTCTCGAGATAGAGGACCTCCACGCCCTGGTCCCTCAGGATCTGGGCGAAGGTGTCGTGCTCCTGCTGCGCGACCTCCAGGAACGGGACGTCGTCGAACAGGAGTCGCTCGAGCTCGTCGGGCGGCAGGTTGAGGAGCTCGTCGCCGGGACGGTGCAGGCAGACCTTCCTGAGCTTGCCGATCTCGGAAGGCACGTGCAGACCTTTCGTCATGGCCTCCTACCTTTCTTTCGGGCCTTACTGGCCGATTCGTTAGCGCCCCTCCGTGTGAGGCGTTATTGCTGACGACATATTTATATCCAAAATCAGCCCATACTTCCACCTTGCCCCCGAACGGTTTTTTATAGGGGGTGAACGGCATACACATATACTTCACGCATGGCACACTTCATCTTAATAAAGCGTATTTACGTGCTTAAACGCGTTTTCAATCCTAAAATCAAATGGAACTTAACTTTGTTAAACCATCCTCAAATTGCATATTTCCACTAAAGCTATGAATAGAATTAGCGGTTCATACCGCGTCTCAACCATTTTCATTTTTATTCAGAAAAAAGTTTGTCCTATTCATTTCTGGTAAATAAATTACCGTTTACCAGACGCTTGATACCGTTCACCGGAAACTCAGTATAAGGCCCAGCGGATACCGGCTCGCTTTACGGCCCCATTTGTAACAACTTGACTTCTCGGTATAGAAAAACGGACCCGCTTCACTAGGGAAACGGGTCCGTTTTCGATTATCTTCGGCCAATTTAGATAACGCCCTCGAAGATCATCGGAATCCTAGCGATCAAACTCCGCCAGCGCCTCGCCCAAAAGCCTCAGGCCCTCGCGCAGAACGTCCTCGCTCGCGCAGTAGCCCAGGCGTGCGCCACAGGGAAGCTCAAAGCGGCTGCCGGGTACCAGCAGCACTCCCCTCTCGGACAGCAGGCGCTTGCAGAACTCCTCGTCGTCCTCGGGAATATCCAGCTGGATAAACGAGGTAGACACGCCCTGTGGGGCCGTCCAGGAAACGCGATGCTGCGTATCGATCCAAGCCTGCGCGATATCGCGGTTGCCAAACACGATCTTGCGATTGCGCTCGAGGATCTTGTCCTTGTGCTCAAGCACATAGGTCGCCAAGGCGTCGTTGAACACACCGCCGCAGATCATGGTGTAATCGCGATAGGTACGGATGCGGTTGGACACCTCTTCGTCGGCCACGACCCAGCCCACGCGGGCCGCAGGCGTCGAATAGGTCTTCGACAACGAGTTGGTGACAATGGCCCTCTCGTACACGTCGACCATCGACATAAAGGACTCAGTGTTTTCGAGCGGCAGATACACCTCGTCGCACAGCACGTAGGCGCCCACCGAACGGGCGATCTCGGCAATCTGGCCGAGCATATCGGTATCGAGCACCGTACCGATGGGGTTCGATGCGTTGTTTATGCAGATAAGCTTGGTGTTGGGGCGCACCAAGCGCTTGAGTTCCTCGATATCGGGCTTCCAGCCGAGTTCCTCGCAAAGCTCCCAATACTCGACCTCGGCGCCCAGCGTGCGCGGAATCTCGTAGAGCGGCGCGTAGGTGGGCCACTCGGCGATAACGTGGTCGCCGGGCTCGACCACGGCCATGATGGCGTTGAGGTTCGCACCCGTGCAGCCATTGGTCTGCAGAATGTGGTCGGGATTGACCTCCCGACGATACAGCTTAGCAACCACGGCCTTAAACTCCGGCGAGCCCTCGATCCAGCCGTAGTTCATCTTCTCGCGGTCCAGGCGCTCGTAGAACGTGGCGCCGTCCTGCTCATCGAGCGCGCGCAGCTCGCCCATGGTGAGCGACGAGATCGTCGACTGGGCGATGTCCCACGTGGCACTTTTCTCCCAAACGTTGAGCCATTCCTCAACGCCAATCGTCTTGATGTCCATGGCCAAGCTCCTTACAAAAGCAGTCATCCAATCGTGTTGACGTCCCTCATACAAGATTGGGGCGGTGCGAAAACCCGCACCGCCCCAATGGGAGACATCTAATGGCAGCTAGATGTATGTATTATGACCTGTACGGGTCCTGAAAGACCTTAGAGGTCCTCGCGCCAGAAGGGCATGCTCATGCAGCGCGGGCCGCCGCGGCCGCGGGAGAGCTCGGCGGAGGGCACGACGAGAAGGTCCAGGCCCTCCTTGTACAGCACGTCGTTGGTGACGGTGTTGCGGGCGTAGACGCAGATCTTGCCGGGCTCGACGCACAGGGTGTTGGAGCCGTCGTTCCACTGCTCGCGGGAGGCCGCGATCGGGTCGCCGCCGCCGCAGGGGATCAGCTTGACCTGGTCGACGCCGGTGGCGTCCTCCAGGACGTGCTCGAGGGTGTCCTCGATCAGGCGGATGTTCACGTCGCCCGGGTTCTTGCCGGCGGTCAGCTCGTAGACGCGCAGGGTGCCCATGATGGCGGGGTGGATCGTGAACTTATCGACGTCGATCTGGGTGAAGACCGTGTCGAGGTGCATGAAGGCGCGCGAGACCGGGATGTCGAAGGCCAGGATGCGCTCGACCTTGGAGTCGGAGTTCCAGAAGATGTTCTGGGCCATGACGTCGATCGCGGCGGCCTGGGTGCGCTGGGAGATGCCGACGGCGAGGGTCTTCTCGTTGATGTTCAGCACGTCGCCGCCCTCGGTGTGGAACTGGCAGTCGCGGCGGAAGTACAGCGAGACGTCCTTGTAGTCGGGGTGGTACTTGAAGATGTACTTGCCGTACAGGGTCTCGCGGTTGCGGGTGACCGAGTACATGCGGTTGAGGTTGACGCCCTCGCCGACGACCGCGAACGGGTCGCGGGTGAAGTAGAGGTTGGGCATCGGGTCGATGATCAGGTCGGACTCGGACTCGGAGTTGACCAGGGAGTCGAGGGTCGTGGACGCCGTGAGGGGCATGTCGATCTCGGACTTGGTCATGCCGGCCATGGTCTTCTTGACGAACTCGAGGTTGTCCTCGATGGAGTCCAGCTTCTCGCGGACGATCTGCGGCATGTGCTGGCCGCGGATGCCGGCCTCGGCGATGTACTGGTCGGTGAACTCGGCGCGGGCGCCGGGGACCTGGTCGAACACCTCGGCGACGAGGTTCTCGAGATAGAGGACCTCCACGCCCTGGTCCCTCAGGATCTGGGCGAAGGTGTCGTGCTCCTGCTGCGCGACCTCCAGGAACGGGACGTCGTCGAACAGGAGTCGCTCGAGCTCGTCGGGCGGCAGGTTGAGGAGCTCGTCGCCGGGACGGTGCAGGCAGACCTTCCTGAGCTTGCCGATCTCGGAAGGCACGTGCAGACCTTTCGTCATGGCCTCCTACCTTTCTTTCGGGCCTTACTGGCCGAATGTATCAGCGCCCCTCCGTATGGGACGCTGCTTGCTGACAGCTCTAGTTATATCCAAAAACCACCTGCAATTCCACCTCGCCCCCGAACGGTCAGCAAAGTGCGATGAACGGTATATCGCATATGATTCCCCCATGATGCACTTCGGTTCTCTAAAGCAGGTTTTCAAAGGTAAATGTTCTTTTTTCTAAGGAATTAAGCTAGATTGCACAAATATTTTCATGTTTAGGAATTGCATAGCTAAAACGGTTTTCTGCATATATATGTCGTTTGTCCATGATTCAATTTGGATTCGATTATATTCAGCTCGCAATCATTCTTATTCATACATCCTCACCAGTTGAGTATGGATATAGATTGTTTCCAAACGAGTTGGACAGTTAGTTGCATGCCTTGGCAGCGTAAGAAGTAGGTAAAGATACCGTTCACGCGATACGTCCGTGCCAGCGGTCGACTAAATTGAGACAATAGTGAAAAGTGTTAGGCTACCGTCCTCTGTGGGGACTGAACGGACAGATGCATATGCCGAGCAAAATCGAAAAGAAGCAAGCCGCCGCAAAGCTGCGCAAACCGCCGCGCGACTTCTCGTACACGCAAAACCGAGAGCTCAGCTGGCTGCGCTTTGACAACCGCGTGCTTGACGAAGCCTTCGATGAGACCGTTCCGCTGTTCGAGCGTCTAAAGTTCGTGTCGATTTTCGAGTCCAACCTCGACGAGTTTCTCATGGTGCGCGTGGGCGGCCTGTCCGATCTGGCAGAGCTCAAAAAACAACCTGTCGACAACAAGAGCAATATGACCGCCTCCGAACAGGTCGATGCCGTCATGGCCGAAATGCCCGGGCTCCTTACCCGTTGGGAGTCCATCTTTAAGAGCATCGAGGGCAAGCTCGACACCTTGGGCGTTCACCGCGCCCGCATCGATTCGCTTACGCCCGAGGAGCGCACCTTTGTAACCCGCTACTTCCAGGCCTACGTGTCGCCGGTCATCTCGCCGCTGGTCATCGATCCGCGCCACCCCTTCCCCAACCTGCGCAATGGCGCGCTCTATCTGGCCTGTGGTCTGGACGGCGCCACCGACGAGGAGAGCCTGCTGGGCCTTATCGAGATTCCCGCCTCGATGAACCGCGTGGTCGAGATCCCCTCGCCCACCGGCACCTACTCCTACATCTTGCTCGAGGACGTCATCCTCGCCTGCCTGGACAGCTGCTTTGGCTCCTATAAGCCGCTGGATCGTGCGCTGATCCGCGTCACCCGCAACGCCGACATCGATCCGGACGGCGAGGGCGTCGAAGAGGAAGAGGACTACCGCCAGCACATGAAGCGCATCCTCAAGAAGCGCCTGCGTCTGCAGCCGGTAGTGCTCGCGGTCTCGGGGTCGCTCGAGAAGGCAACGCTCAAGACCATCCGCAAGGCGCTCGAGCTTTCGCGCCGCTCTGTCTTTACCTGCGATATCCCGCTCGACCTGGGCTACGTCTTTGGCATTGAGGGCAAGATTCCCGAGCACCTGCGCAACGAGCTGCTCTTTACGCCGTTTAGGCCGCAGCCCAATCCCACCATCGACATGACCCGCTCCATCCGCGAGCAGGTGCTGCAGCACGACAAGCTGCTCTTTTATCCCTATGAGGCCATGAACCCGTTCTTGGACCTGGTGCACGAGGCCGCCTATGACCCCGAGTGCATCTCGTTGCGCATCACGCTCTACCGCGTGGCCAAGCAGAGCCGCCTGTGCGAGTCGCTGATCGATGCTGCCGAGAACGGCAAAGAGGTCACGGTGCTCATGGAGCTCCGCGCGCGCTTTGACGAGCAGAACAACATCGAGTGGGCCGAGCGCTTGGAAGAGGCCGGCTGCACCGTCATCTACGGCTCCGAGGGCTTTAAGTGCCACTCCAAGATCTGCCAGCTCACCTATCGCGAGGGCATGGCGCTAACGCGCCTGACGCTGCTGGGCACCGGCAACTTTAACGAGAAGACGGCCAAACTCTACAGCGACTTTATGCTCATGACCGCCCACCCCGGCATCGGCGAGGACGCCAACCTGTTCTTCCGCAACCTGTCGCTGGGCAATCTGCGCGGCGATTACCGCTTCCTGGGTGTGGCGCCCGTCGGACTGAAACCGCTCATCATGCGCGGGCTTGACCGCGAGATCCAGCGCGCCCTTGCCGGCGAGCCCGCCCGCGTGTTCTTTAAGCTCAACTCACTGACCGACCGCGAGGTTATCGACAAGATCGCCGAGGCATCGTGTGCCGGCGTGCGCGTAGACATGATCATCCGCGGCATCTCGTGCCTCAAGCCCGGTGTTCCGGGCAAGACCGAGAACGTGCATGTCCGCTCCATCGTCGGACGCTTTTTGGAGCACGCGCGCGTCTATGCTTTCGGCGTGGACTCGGACATGATTTACCTGAGCTCAGCCGATATGATGACGCGCAACACCGAGCACCGCGTGGAGATCGCCTTCCCCGTGCTCGACCCCACCTGCCGCGCCCTAGTGCACGAGTACATGGGCATGCAGCTGCGGGACAACGTGAAGGCCCGCAGCCTCACGAGCGACGGCACCTGGGTCCCCGTGGAGCGTGCAGAGGGTGAAAAACCCTTCAACTCGCAGGAAGCTCTGCTGGAGCGTGCCTATCGCAACGCCGAGGCCGCCGCGCAACAGCGCGCACAGGAGAAGGAACGCGTAGCCGAGGAGGCTATTCAGGCCGAGGTTGAACATGGGGCAGCTGCCAAACCGAAAGCGGTTGCCGCTCCCCCGGTGAATGAGCCCGAGGCTGCCGCAGAGCCCGCCGTGGAGAAAGCGCCCGCGCCCGCTACCGCGACTCCGGGGCCCGCCGCCGAGGCAAAGCCCGCCCCTGCTCCTGAGCCGCAGCCGGCCGCACCCGAGGTTCAGAAGGTCCAGGCGACCGTCATTGAGCCCGAGCCTGCACCTGTACCTCGGCCCGAGCCTCAGGTCACCAAGCCCGCACCCGAGACGAGTGCCCGTCGCGATAAGCCCGCTGGCAAGACCAAGGCCATCGAGCGCCATCGCCCCGGCCGCGTGCGCATGGGTCTGGGCCTGATCGGCCTGGGTCTTAAGACGCTCATTACCGGCAAGACGAAATAGTCGTTTGTAGAAGCAGTTTGTAGAAGCGCCCCGCATTTGAGGAAAGCCTCGGATGCGGGGCGCTTTTCCCTGCTACCATGGTGCGAACAACAACGCGAATGACAGGCAGGAATATGAAGCTCACTATAGAATCGATGACCTACGGCGCCGACGGGCTGGCGCACGCCGACAACGGCAAGGCCGTCTTTGTGCAGGGTGCCGTGGCAGGCGACATCGTCGAGGCCGAGGTCGTACAGGACGGCAAGTCGTTCATGCGCGCCCGCACCACCGAGATTCTGGAGCCAAGCCCCGATCGCATTCAGCCTCCCTGCCCCTTCGTGGGCATCTGCGGCGGCTGCTCGTGGGGCAATCTCTCACGCACGGCACAGCTCGCCGCCAAGGAGCAAAACCTGCGCTCCACGCTCGAGCGCATCGGCAAGTTCGCTCCTGAGCAGGTCGATGAGTTGGTACAGCCCATCTGCCACACCAAGGACGACTGGGGCTACCGCAATAAAATCGAGCTCGAACCGACCGTCGTCAACGGTCGCGTGCGCCTTGGCATGCACGGTGTCGACCCCAGCAAAATCGTGACCGTCGATATGTGTCCGCTGTTCGATAAGCGCTTCCCGAAGGCACTCAAATCGGTCGTCGGCGCACTTAACTATCTAAGCGGCAGCCATGACTTGGGGCTCGAACGCGTGGGCATTCGCGCATCGCGCCGCACCAAGGCACTCGAGGTCGCACTCTGGACGCCGACAGGCTCCTTCCCGCGCTCGCAGGTCTCCCGCGTGCTGGCGGACGCCGCTCATCCCACGAGCATCGTGCGCGTGATGAGCAAGGGCGAAAAGAAGGCCCGCCGTGTCTCTAAGGTGGAGATGCTCGCCGGTGAGGGCTCGTGGACCGAGAACATCGCTGACGGCCAGATGCGCCTGTCCGCCCCATCGTTTTTCCAAGTCAACACCAAGGGCGCCGAGATTTTGATCGAGCTCGTTATGGAGGCGCTCGATCCGCAGGAAGACGAGCTTGCCGTGGACCTGTACTGCGGTGCCGGCACCTTTACCTTGCCGCTCGCCCGCCGCTGCGACTTTGTCGCTGCCGTCGAGGCCTACGGCCCCGCCGTGCGCGATCTACGCCGTAACCTGGAAATCAACAAGCTTGATAACGTCGACGTCATTGGCGGAGACGCGGTGCGCGAGTTCCCCGACCAGGACGCCGATGTCCTAGTAGTCGACCCGCCGCGTGCAGGCCTAGCGCCTGAGGCCATCGACCTCATCGCCAGCACAAGCGCTCGCGATGTCGCCTATGTGAGCTGCGACCCGGCAACTTTGGCCCGCGACCTCAAACGCTTTGTCGAGGAGGGCACCTTCTCTCCCATCAAGATCACGCCGGTCGACCTATTCCCGCAAACCTTCCACTGCGAAACCGTCGTCCACCTCAAGCGCAACTAGACACATGATCATTGCTCAGAAAAATCATTGGGAAATCGAGCGTGGCAAGCGGGGGTCTTCGGGGTATAAGACGGCTAATTGTATGCCGCCCTATGAAAGGAACCCCCATGCCCAGCGTTGCCGTTCTTGCCGCCGATGGCTTTGAAACGATTGAATGCCTGACCATGGTCGATGTCATGCGTCGCGGCGGCGTGCGCGCCACGCTCGTCTCGATTATGCCCACGCGCGAGGTCGTAAGCTCGCTGCAGATCCCCGTGACCTGCGATGCGCTCCTTGATGAGATCGACTTTGACGAGTACGACTGCGTCGTGCTACCCGGCGGCCTACCCGGTGCTACCAACCTGCGCGCCGATCAGCGCGTCTGCAACGTGGTCCGCGAGTTCGCCGCAACCAAGCACGTCGCCGCCATCTGCGCCGCCCCGTTTATCCTGGGCGAGCTCGACCTGCTCGAGGGGCGCCACGCCACGTGCTTCCCTGGCTTTGAGAAAAGCTTCCCCGAAGGCGCCTATACCGGCGAGAAGGTCACGCAAGACGGCAACATCATCACCGCCAGCGGCATGGCCCAGTCGCTCCCCTTTGCGCTTGAGCTGCTGCGCACGCTCGCCGGCGACAAGGCCGTCGATAAGGTCGCCGAGGGCATTCAGCTATGATTTTGGCTTCGCAATCACCGCGCCGCATCGAGTTGATGCGCGAGGCGGGCTATGACATTCGCATCATTCCTGCCGATATCGACGAAACGCCGTTTGATGGCGAGGCCCCGCTTACGCTCGTTGAACGCTTAGCACGCGCCAAAGCCGCCGCCGTTGCCGCCGAACATGCCGAGCCCAATGAGCTGACGGTCGCGGCCGACACCATCGTCACCTTTGACGGCAAGATTCTGGGCAAGCCGGCAACCGAGGACGAGGCGCGCACCATGCTCCGTGAGCTTTCGGGCCGCACGCACCAGGTCGCAACCGGCGTCTGCATCGTTAAGGCAGGCGACACGGCCGCCCCGCATGCCGCCGAGAGCCTGTCCTTTGTCGATGTGACCGACGTGACGTTCTACGAGCTCACCGACGAGCAGATCGAGCACTACGTCGCCTCGGGTGAGCCCATGGACAAGGCCGGCGCCTACGGCATTCAGGGCACAGGAGGACGCATGCTCGTGCACGATATTTCGGGCGACTTCTATAACGTGGTGGGCCTACCCATCGCCCGCGTCGCGCGCGCGATTCAAAAACTCTCGTAATTGCATCTGGCGCTGGGTATCCCCCGGCGCCTACAATTTTGGCGTACCGTACGGATCCCGACCGGGCACAAGGCGCGGCGGAAAACCGATAGGAGTTAAACATGGATACACTGCTCGAGGCCATTGACGTCTGCGATGTCGATGGCTTTTGCTATGGCAACTATACGGACGAGGAGGCCGGCACCGGTTGCACCGTAATCGTGGCACCCGAGGGCGCCACCGGCGGCGTTGACGTTCGCGGCGGTGCTCCCGCATCGCGCGAAACCGACCTGCTGCGACCCGAGAACACTGTCGACAAGGTCCACGCCGTCTGCCTTTCGGGTGGATCGGCCTTTGGCCTCGAGGCTGCAAGCGGCGTCGCTCGCGAGCTTGAGAGCCGCGGCATCGGCCTTCCCGTCGGCCCCACGCAGGTGCCTATCGTGTGCTCGAGCTGTATCTTCGACCTCGCCTTTGGTAACCCCACCGTTCGCCCCGACATTGAGGCCGGCATCGCCGCCGTGCGCGAAGCACTCGACAACACCCCCACCAAGCTCGAACAGGGCAACGTAGGCGCCGGCACGGGCGCTACCGTGGGTAAGCTCATGGGCCCCGCTACCTGCATGAAGGCCGGCCTTGGCGCTGCCGCCGTGGCGCTCGGTCCCGTTAAGGTAGGCGCCGTGGTCTCGGTCAACGCCTGCGGCAACGTGGTCGACCCCTTCACCGGCGAGTGGGTCGCCGGCATGCGCGCCGCCGCCGATAGCGACCAGATCGTCGACATGGAACTCGCAGCCTTTGCCGCCGCCGGATCCATGCAGATGCCGCTCGACCGCACCAACACCACCATCAGCTGCATCGTCACCAACGTGGAACTCACTAAGGCACAAACCACCAAGGTCTCCCAGATGGCCGCAGACGCCTACGCACACGCCATCCGTCCCACGCACACCACCAACGACGGCGACACTATCTACACCCTCGCCAGCGGCAAACTGGGCGCCCAGGCAAGCGCCGCCGTTCCCCTAGACCTGCTGGGCATGCTCGCCGTAAGGGCCCTACAGACCGCCATCGTAAACGGAGCCAAAACCGCCAAAACCTCCCACGGCATCCCCGGCGCCGCGAAGTAGCCTAACCTGACCGGTTGCCCGGTGGGGCTTGGTTATGTTTGCTGCTCTACAGTCCTGGCTCGCACGAAGAGCACATTAAGTGCTCTTCGGCTCGTGCGGAACTCGCGACAAACATAACCAAGCCCCACCGGGCAACCTACCAACCAGCTTCTTTTCAGCCCAGGCCCCTGTGTACCGCGCGTCAAAGATTTTCAAATTCAAACTGTCTGACAATCGATTTTTATAGCAAAGGCCCCTTGGCCTTTAGTTTGATACAAGTTCCGCACGAGCCGGAAAGCACTTAATGTGCTTTCCGTGCGAGCAGGACTGTTCGCAGTAGCAAACTAAAGGCCAAGGGGCCCAGTCAACCTATCAGCAGCGATTACTCGACAGCTAGTTGAATTTGAAGATCTTTGAGGCAAGACGGTATAGGCCGAGTGTGGTTTTGTCTCCGGCACGACCGCGCAGGTTGGTGAAGAAGCCGACCACACCGTAGCGTGCACGACGATACATGCGCTCGTCATAGGCTTTCAGATCATTCCACAACGTCGCCAGGCGCTCATCGGCACAATCCTCGTCGGAAAGCTTAGTAAGCACCGAGCAGATCGCCATCATCATGGTGAAGTAGCCCATCATGTACGAACGCAGGCGCGACGACTCGACATCGCTGTACAGGTGGTACGACTCCATCATGATACGCGTAACACGGAACTGCTGGTCCAGACGCTTGACCATCGTTGCCTCGTTGACGCTCTGGCCCTCGCGACCGATAAAGTAGCGGTAGAGGTCGATGTCGGCGTAGTACATGGTCTTGCAACGCGGCAGCGGCACGTAGGCGTAGATGTTGTCCACATAGAACGTGTGCGGCGGCATGGGAAGGTTGGACTCGCGCAGCACATCCGTGCGATAGCACAGGCTGTGCATGAGTAGGTTCTGGTCCAGGCGGAAATGACCGATCTGATCCCAGGAAAAGATCTTTTTGCGCGGCAGGGCAAATTTGTAGCCAATAGCGGTATGCGTGCCCTCGTAAACCTTCTCGTACACGTAGTTCGAGATAAACAGGTCAACGCGCTGGTCGCGCTCTTCAAAGCCACGCAGAATCGACAGCATGGTCGAAAGGGCAGCACCGTCAAGCCAGTCGTCCGAATCAACAACCTTGTAGTAGGTGCCCTGCGCCTCGCGCAGACCCGAAAGGACGGCAATACCGTGACCGCCGTTCTCCTGGTGCACCGCGCGGATGATTCCAGGGTAACGGGCCTCCCACTCGTCGGCCTTGGCGGCCGTCTCGTCCTTGGAGCCGTCGTCCACCACGATAATCTCGATATCGGTGGCGTAATTGCTCCCCTCCAAGATAGAGGTGATGCAATGGTCCATGTCCTTGGCGGCGTTATACGAGGGAATACCGAATGTTATGACTTTATGCATGGCAGGCGATAATCTCATCCGAAAGATCGAGGGCGGAATTGGTCACGGCGTCCATATCGTAGTAACGATACTCGGCCAGACGACCCACCGGGTGGAAGTTCGTCAGGTTCTGGACGCGCTCAAGATAGCGCTCATAGAGCTCACGGTTCTCGGGCTCAAGAATGGCGTAGTACGGCGTCTCACCCGAGCCGGGCGTATAGGCCTTGGAGTATTCCTTCATGATGGTGGTCTTGCCGGGCAGGACCTGGCCAGTCATATTCTTGAACTCAGTGATGCGCGTGTAATCCTCGCTCGTGGTGTAGTTGACGGTGCCCACGGGCTGGAACTGATCCATATCGAGCGTCTCGAACTTCATGTCGAGCGTACGGTACGGCAACGCACCCAAGTCGAGGTTGAACAGCTCATCGAGAGGACCGGTATAGACAATCTCGCCGCCGTAGACCTTGCCATCGATCTTGACGGTGGTCTCGTCGATCTCAAAGAGATCGCGGGCGTCCACGTCGCAGAACACGTCGATCAGGTCGTGGTCGAGCATATGCTCAAACAGCGCGGTATAGCCGTCCTGCGGCATGCCCTGGAAGGGAGCCTGCGGGAAGTAGCGGTCATCATCGCCCACAAAGACGGGAACACGGCCGGTGATCGAGGGATCAATCTGGTCGGGCGTCTGGCCCCACTGCTTCATGGTGTAATGCAAAAAGACGTTCTCGTAGACGTAATCAGCGACCTCGGCCAAGTCGGGGTCGTTCTTCTTACGCAGCTCCATAATGGGCACCTTGACATCCTTGCCAAAGGTCTCCACGAGCTTCTGATACAGCTCCTCGCCGCGCTCGTCACCAAAGGCGAGCTTGAGACTCGCGTGGTTGAAGGGCACGGGCATAAGGGTGCCGTTGATGTTGGCGAGCACCTTGTGCTGATAATCCGTCCACTTGGTAAAGCGCGACAGGAAATTGTGCACGCGCTCGTTAAAGGTGTGATAGATATGCGGACCGTACTCGTGGATCAGGATTCCGGCCTCGTCAGTGCAGTCATAGGCATTGCCCGCAATGTGGCTACGGCGCTCCAAAACGGCAACACGATAGCCGATGGTCTCGGCAAGACGGCGGGCGCAAACGGCACCGGCATATCCAGCACCGACGACAATCATGTCGTACGCGCCGGCGTTAAAGCCTTCAGGCAGGCCTGAGGTAATCTGCATCGATACTCCTTGTCAAAAGCCACGGGCTCATTAGCTGGGCTTTTCTCGAACATTCTTCGAGACATATTTATCAGAGCGATTATAGCGCTAATGCGTCCTATAATGAGCTTGCCACACAAGGAAAGCTCAAGCACAGCGGCGAACATAATTGAAAGGTAGACCCGCTAGCAGCGGGTTTATTCGTGAACAGCCGGGCGCCTGGAGCTTAGCGAAACGCTTGTAAGGAGTAACATGAGCGATTTCCTAAACCGTATGAAGTCTGCCGCCAAGGCCGACCTTAAGACTATCGTCCTGCCCGAGGGCGAGGACCCGCGCACCATCGTCGCCGCCACCAAGATCATCGAGGAGGGCCTGGCAAAGATCGTCATCCTGGGCAACCCCGACGAGATCGACGTTCCCGGCGCTACCGTCATCGACCCGCGCAATGCCGAGAAGCACGAGGAGTACGCGCAGAAGTTTGCCGAGCTCCGCGCCAAGAAGGGCGTTACCATCGAGCAGGCTCGCGCCCAGGTGATGGACGCCACCTACTTTGGCACCATGATGGTCAAGATGGGCGACGCCGACGGCCTGGTCTCCGGCGCCTGCCACTCCACCGCCGACACTCTGCGCCCCGCGCTGCAGATCCTCAAGACCGCCCCGGGCACCAAGCTGGTCTCGGCCTTCTTCGTGATGTGCACCGACACCCCGCAGTTTGGCACCGACGGCACGCTGATCTTCGCCGACTGCGGCCTCAACATCAACCCGTCCTCCGACGAGCTCTCCGAGATCGCCATCGCCTCCGCTCACTCCTGGTCCACCTTCATGGGCAACGTTGAGCCGCACGTGGCCATGCTCTCCTACTCCACCATGGGCTCCGCTGGCGGCGAGGTCGCCAAGAAGGTCCAGGAGGCTGTGAAGTTCTGCAAGGAGAAGGCTCCCGAGCTCGCCATCGATGGCGACCTGCAGCTCGACGCCGCCATCGTCCCCACCGTCGCCCAGCTCAAGGCTCCCGGCTCCTCCGTCGCCGGTAAGGCCAACGTGCTCGTGTTCCCCGACCTCGAGGCCGGCAATATCGGCTACAAGCTGGTCCAGCGCTTCGCCGGCGCCGACGCCTACGGCCCCATCCTGCAGGGCATCGCCAAGCCGGTCAACGACCTTTCGCGCGGCTGCTCTGCCGACGACATCGTGGGTGTCGTGGCCATCACCGCCGTCCAGGCTCAGATGGCTGAGTAGCGGACGTATCCCTTCGGGCCCCTACAGGGTAAAGCTCTGAAAACGTCCTCGGACATGTCGGAAGCCCCCGCTGCGCACTACGTGCGGCGGGGGCTTCCTCCGTCCTGCGGGATGTTTTCAGAGCTTTACCCTGTAGGGGCCCTGCCGCTACGTGATGCTCAGGGAATCTGGGGTGGACGGCGGCTTGGCTACGAGCTGGGGCTGTAAATCTGAATGGTTGGGTGCCGTTGTTGAGAGCGCGGGCGTTGCGGATATGGTCACTTTGGATTTGAAATGGCTTGTGTGGTCTGCGACTGTTCAACCGGAAAGTTTGTCCCGGTTTGGAGGCGGATTCTGGGATGCGATTTCCGTTTGGGGTCTGTTTGGGAAACTGCGGGACGAAATTTTGCTTGATTGTGGGATGCGGTTTCCGCTACGTGCCTCGACCGGAAAGTGTGTCCCGGAATTCGGGCTCGAAATGGGATGGCATTTTCGCCTGCTAGTAAAAAGGCCTCCGGAGCTGTTGCTCTGGAGGCCTTTCTCTCAATTGCAAACGAATGCGTTAGTTATTACCAGTCAGGCGCTCGACGTCGTGGGCGATCATGTATTCCTCGTCGGTGGGGATGACCATGACCGTGACGGAGGAACCGGCGGCACTGATGACCTGCGGGCCATTGCCCACGGCCTCGCGGTTCTTGTTGTTGTCGATGCGCACGCCCAGCCACTCAAAGCAGTCGCAGAAGGCCTTGCGAATCGACCAGTCGTTCTCGCCAATGCCGGCGGTAAAGGTGATGGTGTCCACGCCCGCCATGGAGGCGATCATGGAACCGGCCTGCTGCATGGCCTTGTAGGCGAACATATCGAAGGCGAGCAGGCAGCGCTCGTCGCCCTCGGAGGCGCGCGTGCGGATGTCGCGGGCGTCGTTGGAGATACCCGAAATGGCAAGCAGGCCGGACTGCTTGTTCATCATGTCGTCGACTTCCTGGTAGCTGTAACCGCCCTCGCGCTGCAGGTAGCATACGGTAGCCGGGTCAATGGAACCGCAGCGGGTACCCATCATCAGACCGTCAAGCGGCGTGAGGCCCATCGTGGTGTCGCGGCACACGCCGTCCTCGATAGCAGCGAGCGAAGCACCGTTACCCAGATGGCACGAAAGCAGACGGTGGCAGCGCGAACCCAGGATCTCCTTGGCCATCACCCACTCATAACGGTGGCTCGTGCCGTGGGCGCCGTACTTGCGCACGTGGTACTTGTCGCACACGTCCTTGGGCAGCGCGTAGGTATAGGCGACCTCGGGCATGGTCATATGGAACGAGGTATCGAAGACCGCCACGTTGGGCAGCTCCGGATACTTCTCACGGCAGTACTCAATCGCCGCGGCCTCGCCGTAGTTGTGCAGCGGGGCAAGTGGTGCCACCTCAAGAATCTTGGCCATAACCTCGTCGTCGACAACTGCGGAATCATCGAAGTGCCAGCCGCCCTGAACGATACGATGCCCAATACCATCAATCGTAAAGTCGGTCTTCTCGAGCTCCTCGAGCACACGAGCGATAGCAGAGCGATGATCGGGGAAAGGGACCTCCTCGGTCTGCTTGGCGCCACCGTTCTCGGAGTGGCCAAAGATGCCCATGTCCGAACCGATACGTTCGCAGTTGCCCTTGGCGAAAACCTCGCGGGTATCGGTATCCAAAAGCTGATATTTAAGGCTTGAGCTGCCGGCGTTGACAACAAGTACGTTCATGAGACTCCTTTGCAGTGCAATACGGTCGACGCAGACCCCTTAAGGCGGCCGCATTTTAATAAGAAGTTATCACAACTTGATAAATAGCTATCAAGCATATCGCCCAACGAGCACAAAAGAGGGGCCAAACGGCGCTCGGTCGTCCAGCCCCTCCCCTCTTGCAATTATTTGCCGTTGACGATGCGCTCGACGTCGGAAGCGATCATGAACTCCTCGTCCGTGGGGATGACGAAAATCTTGACCTTGGAATCCTTGGCGGACAGGCACCAAGCGCCGTCGCCGCGCAGGGCGTTGCGGGCATGGTCCATCTTGACGCCCATAAAGGCCAGACGGTCGGCCACGCCAGCGCGGACAGCCGGAGCGTGCTCGCCGATGCCGGCGGTGAAGACCAGCGTGTCCATGCCGCACATGGAAGTAGCCATCTCGGCAGCCTTGGCGGCAATCTTGTAGACAAACATGTCGAAGGCGAGCTGAGCCTCGGGGTCGCCGGCAGCGGCGAGCTCCTCGACGTTGCGGCAGTCGTTGGTCTTGCCGCCGGTCACAGCCAAAAGGCCGGACTTCTTGTTCATCATCTCGTCGACCTCGTCGAAGGTGTAGCCACCCTCGCGCTGCAGGTAGCACACGGTAGCCGGGTCAATGGAGCCGCAGCGGGTGCCCATCATGACACCGTCGAGCGGCGTCAAGCCCATAGTGGTGTCCATGCACTTGCCGTCCTCGATGGCGCACAAGGAAGCGCCAGAGCCGATGTGGCACACGACGACCTTGCGGGCCTCGCCGTTGGTCATCTCGGCGACCTTCTTGGAGATGTAACGATAGCTGGTGCCGTGGGCGCCGTACTTACGGATATGCAGCTTGTCGCAAACATCCTTGGGAAGGGCGTAGGTCTTGGCGACCTCGGGCATGTTGAAGTGGAAAGCGGTGTCGTAGACCGTAACGTTGGGCAGGTCGGGATACTGCTCCAGGCAGAACTCGATAACGTTGGCCTCGGGGTTGTTGTGCAGCGGCGCCAGCGGGGCGACCTCACGGATCTTGGCGAGAACGTCCTCGTCGACGAGGGAGGAATCGCCAAAGTACCAACCGCCCTGGACGATACGGTGGCCAATGCCCTCGATCTTAACGCCGTTGGCCTCGAGGTCCTTCAGGACGACTTCGATGGCGACCTTGTGGTCGGGGAACTCGATGTTCTCGGTCACCTTCTTGGAACCGTTGGCAGCGTGGGTGAAGGTACCGCCGGTAAAGCAGACGCGCTCGCAGGAGCCCTTTGCGGACACCTTGTGGGACTTGGTGTCGATGACCTGATACTTAAGAGTCGAAGATCCCGCGTTGACGACCAGAACGTTCATGTGTCTCCCTACTAACAGGCGGTGTGGCGCCGCCAGGTTACATACGCTTCAATAATAAACCCAAACGCCCTCGCGCTCGGGTTTATTGCGTTGATATATAAGTTATCGATGCCAGAGCTTCCGTTTCATTGCACGGAAGAAGCGTCCTCAGATGAGGTTCTCGCCCAGGTTTTTGCCGCCGAGAACGTGCATGTGGAAGTGCATGACGGTCTGGCCGGCGTTGACGCCCTTGTTGGAGATGACGCGGAAACCGTCCTCCAAGCCCTTGGCCTTGGCGACCTCCTGGATGGCGTGAGCCATGGCGCCCATGGTCTCGGCCGGCACGTTGTCGGCGATGTCGCTGTAGTGCTTCTTGGGGATCACGAGCGTGTGGACCGGCGCCTGGGGATTGAGGTCGTCGAACGCGATGACCTGATCGTCCTCATAGACAACGGTCGAGGGGATCTCGTGGTTGGCGATTTTGCAGAAGATGCAATCACACATGGTTGGTTCCTTTCTCACAGACCAAGGTAATTATATTTGGTCGAGATGATTAGAACGAGAGACTGTCGTTGGTGTTGGCGGCTTCGCCGTCGGCGAGCACGTCGTTGCCGTCGACGTCCTTAAGGAGCACCGAGACCTTCTGCTCGGCATCGGACAGGCGGGTGCGCAGGCTCTTGAGGAGCTCGACGCCGCGGGTATAGCTCTCGAGCGACTCCTCGAGCTCCATATCGCCCGACTCCAGGCTGCGGATGATGAGCTCCAGCTCCTGCGAGGCCTGCTTGTACGTAAGCTGCTCGACCGGGGTCTTCTCTGCCATATCTGTTTCCTTTCCTAAAGGTTTATCGCTATGAAACGCGGCTTACTCGACCGTATCGACCGTTGCCGCCACGTTGCCGTCTGCCATGCGCACACGAATGGCGTCGCCGGGCTTAAAGGTCTTGGCGCTCGTGGCCACACCGTCATCGCTGTACGCGATGGAGTAACCGCGGGCAAGCACCTTGAGCGGCGACAAGGCATCGAGCGACGCGGCAACTCGGCCGAGGTCGGACGCGGGTTTGCTGAGCATCGTGCGCCCCTGATGCTCCAGGCGAGAGCTCGCGAGCGCGAGCGCATGGCGTTTGCCATCGAGCCCCGAGGTGCTTGCAACCAGGCGCTCGGGCAGGCGCTCAAAGTTGAAGCGGAATGTCCCGACCGAGCGTACTATGGCGCCGGACAGGCGATCGGCAGTCAGCGCAAGCTCAGACTCGCGACGCTCGACCATAAACGTTGGATCGTTGAGGCACGGGCGGCATGCGGCGGCATCGAGGGCATCGCCCAAGCGAGCCGTATAGGCATCCCAGGCACGGCGACCGCGCTGATCGAGCATCTCCAAATCAACCTGATTCGACCCAATCATCGATCCCATCGCGGCGCCCAGACGCTGATGGCGCGTCTCGAGCACGTCGGCCAACTCCGTCATAGCCGGTGCCACCGATTCCGCCGCTGCCGTTGGCGTGGAGGCGCGACGGTCGCTCACCATGTCGCAAATCGAGGTATCGGGCTCATGCCCAATGCCCGTCACCACAGGCACGGGACAAGCTGCCACCGCACGGGCAAGCTCCTCGTCGTTAAAGGTCATGAGGTCCTCGAAGGAACCGCCGCCACGCACGAGCAAAATGCAATCGGGCGCCGGCGTAATGGCAGCGGCGCGGTGCAAGCCTTCAATAAGCTCTGCCGGCGCGCCCTCGCCCTGGACCTTTGCGCCCACGCAGGCAAGCTCGACGAGCGGGTTGCGACGGCGCAAGGTACGCTTGACGTCGTCGATTACGGCACCCGAAAGCGAGGTGACGACCGCCACACGCGAGCAAAACACCGGAATGCGGCGCTTGCGCGCTTCGTCCATCAGGCCCTCGCGGCGGAGCTTTTCGGCCAGTTGCGCCACTTGTTGACGCAGCAGGCCCTCCCCCGCCAGCGAGAACGAGCGGGCGACGAAGCTCATGCGACCCGTAGGCTTGTAGAGATTGAAGCTACCCTTAAAGCTTACCTGCATGCCGTCGCGCAAGTCGAAGGTGCGCTTAAGGTAGGCGCCCTTCCAGATGATGCAGTCGACGGCCGCAGAGTCGTCCTTGATTTGGAAGTAGCAGTGGCCGCTTCGGGCATTGGGACCACGAAAACCCGTGACCTCACCCAAAACGCTCAGCTGCGGAATGGCATCGAGCGCGCCGGCGGCGATCTCCACCGCTTGGCTCACACTGAGCTCTTTGCGCTCTTGCTCGTCCGATCCGTCGAACTCGGCGGAAACGGTATTGCCGGTCAGATTCCAGCCTGCCACGCAGCCTCCTTTCGTCATCGTGCACATGGGCTCCGGCCCTGCGCAAATTCAAGTCCAACACATAGTACAGCGCCGCGTGGACACGAATCCCCGCGGCGCCTGCCTGTCCTATTTGTTATCGGTTGGAGTTTCTGTTGTAGCGAGCCATCAGGTAGAGCAGTTGAATGATCGAAGTGAGCGCTGCGGCCACATAGGTAAGCGCGGCTGCCGTCAGCACCTTCTTGGCGCCGTTGACCTGCTTGGAACTCATGCCCGACTGCTCGATATACGCCACGGCGCGGCGACTGGCATCGATCTCGACCGGCAGCGTAACCAGCTGGAACAACACGCTAAACGAGAAGAAGACCAGCGCGAGGGTCGTGAGCCCCGCGATGTTCATGAACAGGCCCATGAGCAGCACGATCGTCCAGGTGTTTTGGGTAAAGTTGACGACGGGGACCAAAGCGGTACGTACCTTCATCATGACATAGCCACTTTGACGCTGGGCGGCATGGCCCGCCTCGTGGCAGGCGACGGCAACGCTTGCGACCGACCCGCCCGAACGGTTGGCATCCGACAGATACAGGTTGTTGTCCTGCGGGTTGTAATGATCGGTGAGCTCGCCGGCAACGCCCTTGATGCCCACGGCACTACAACCGTTGGCGTCGAGCATGCGGCGAGCGACCGTGGCACCCGTATCGCCATCCGAGCGCACCTTGGACCACGTCCTGTACGTCGAGTTGATATAGCTCTGCGCGGCAAGGCCAAGCACCGTGCAGACAAGAACAACCAGCAGGTACAGCGGGTCAATGCCAAAGCCGTATCCATAGTAATAAGGCATGCGAATTCCTCCGAATCGAGTTACACGTTGGAGGCATTCTACCCACTCAGCCGACTAGGCTTCCCTACAGAAGCTCGATTTTGCCGTCCTTCACGGTGAGTCCCATGTTGCCCGAGAGCAGATCGTCCAGGCGCGAGCCCACGAGCTCAAAGCGCCAGCCTTCGCGCAGGGAGCTCTGCTCGGGATGCTCAATATAGTCGGCCAGGTCATCGCGCGAGGCAATGACCGAGGTCGCCACGCCCGAGCGCTCGGCAACCAGTCGAATGAGCGCATACATCAGGTCCGTCACACTCTCCAACTCCGGCGAAATCTGACGGTGCCCGCGTACCATGAGCGGCAGGCGATCGTGTGGGCAGCTCGCACCGCGCTTAATGGCCATGAGCGCGCCGTCCACGTCGCGCTCCCCCAGCTGGTCGGTACCGCGAATGCTGCGGAACTCCTCAACACGAACGGGATTACGTTTAACCAGGGCCAGCAGCGTATCGTCGGACATGACCCACTTGCGCGGGATGTTGCGGCGCTCGGCGCGGTCCTCGCGCCAAGCGGCAAGCTCGCGCGCAATGCCCAGCTGATGGCGGCTGCAGGAGTTGATGCGCTTGACCTTGCGGAATGCCTCATGGCGGTCGGCGCGGTAGTGTGACTCGTCGGCCAGCGGACGCAACTCGTCGAGCACCCAGTCCACGCGGCCCAGCTCACGCAGGCGGCTCATCATCTCGGTATAGGCGACGATCAGGTACTTGACGTCATCGATCGCGTACTCGATCTGTTTGTCGGTCAGCGGGCGGCGCGACCAATCGGTCAGTGACTCGGTCTTGGGCAATGAGACGCCGCAAAACGTCTGCACGAGCGCGCCGTAGGAAATCTGCTGGCGCTCGCCCAAAAAGGCGGCGGCCACCTGCGTGTCAAAAATGGGACGCGGCAGCACGCCCACGGTATGGAGCATAACCTCCATATCCTGCGAGCAAGCGTGAAAGACCTTAGTCACGCTCTCGTCGGCCATAAGCTCAGCGAGCGGCGACAGGTCGTCGATCACCAGGGGATCGACCGCGACGCTCTCGGCAGGGGTGGCAATCTGAACCAGGCACAGGCGCGGGTGGAACGTGCGCTCGCGCAAAAACTCGGTATCGACGGCAATCGCGTCGAACTCGCGGGCGCGCTGGCAGAAGTCGAGTAAAGCCTGATGTGTGGAAATGTACATATCAACCCATCGAATAAGGTTAGGCCCGAAAAACACGGGTAGGATATCGGCATTGCCTTACAACTATACTCGGTTAGTCACAGAACGGGAACGTAAGTATGCGCTGCCTTATCATCCACAACCCGGCATCGGGCCCCAGCTCAGATGAAATCTACGCGTTCACGCACGCCCTCGCGCAGGGCGGCGACGAGGTCGTGATGCGCTTTATCGGCGATGGCATGGAACCCGAGGACGCCGTGGCAGACGTGCGCGAGTTTGATCGCGTGGTCGTTTCGGGCGGCGACGGCACCGTCTCCAACGTGCTCGACCAAATGCGCGGGTGCGGTGTCCCCACGCTCGTCTTCCCCTCCGGCACAGCCTGCCTGTTCTTTAACAACATCGGTAATGCCCCCGAGGCAGCGGCGCTTGCCAAGGCTTGCCGCGCCGGTCGCACGGTCAAAGTGGACATGGGCGAGCTCTTTTGGCTCGACGAGAACGGCAACGAGAAGCGCCACGGCTTTATCATCATCGCCGGCTCGGGCTTCGACGCCGAGATCATGATGAAGGCCGCCCCCGCCAAAAACGACATCGGCGAGATCGCCTATTTCCTGTCGGCGCTCGCCACACCCAACCCCACGGTGGCGCATTTTACGATTGAGCATGACGGCATTGTCGAGGAGCTCGATGGCATCTGCTGCATGGCCGGCAACACCTCGGTCATTCAAAACGATATCAACCTGTTCCCCGATTGCCGCATGAACGACGGCATGGTCGACATCGCGGTCATCGAGCCCGTAAAAACCGTCCAGCTCCTGCCCACTGTGATCACCGCTGCGCTTGACCCCGCCGGTAAGGTACTCGGGCGCCCGCAGTTCAAGATCATCCAGACCAAGGAAGCCAAGATTACCTGCACCCCGTCGCTGGGCATGCAGTTCGATGGCGAGATTATCTCCAGCAATTCGGGCGTCTTTGGAGCCCGCGCGCTTCCGCAATGCCTCGACCTCATCGTCGACGAATTCTCACCGCTTGGTAAATAGGAGGACCCCATGAACGACAATCCCCTGATCGGCTTTATCATCATCGTTTTGGCCATGCTCGTCGGCTATGCGATCAACGTGATCCACCGCCGGAAGAAGTAATTCCACATTGGTATGATATTCATCCAATTATCGTCTCCCCTGCTGTTTATGCATTTGCCAAACAGCGGGGGATTTTTCATTTCGGTATTTCCAGACGCTTTATCCAGATACAGTAATTGCAGGGCGTCTTTATTTGGCTAAAGCTACAGACTGAGTATAATTAACCGCTCATCGTATATTTCATTACGCTTATCGAGTAAGTATTTTTCATAGATGAATATTGTTTCCGATTCGTTACGCTAAGGGAGTGTCTTTATTGGCTGAAGCCCTCTGGCGACAGAGGGCTTTCGCACGCTGGGAGGGATTATGAGGAAAACTCACCCCGTCAACGCGCTCAAAAAGCTGGGCATAGGCCTCGCCTTTGGAGCTGCAACCATCATGTCCATGCCGACCTCTGCGCTCGCCTGCACGCAGATGTACATGGGCAAAGATCTAACGGCCGACGGCAACACGTACTATGGCCGTGCCGAGGACTTTGGCAAGCGCTATCTCAAGCACTATGGCATCGAACCCGCCCACGAAGCCGGCTTTACGTACAGCTCGAATGAGTCTGCTTTCGAATACACTTCGAATAAGCCTACATATCGCTACAGCTACGTACGTGACCATCCCTCCAATTGGGAGGGCCACACCGACGCCTACTCCGAAGCCGGTATCAACGAGAAGGGTGTCTCTTGCTCCGCTACGCTGAGCACCTCCTATAACGAGGATGCCAAAGCAGCAGACCCAATCGATGAGGCTACCGGCATCGGCGAGTACAGCTACGGCAGCGTCATCCTGGGCCAGAGCGCCAATGCCCGCGAGGGCGTCGAGCTCCTCGGCAGCCTGATCGACGAGCAGGGCACTTGCACTAACGACCAGATCATTATCGCCGACAACAACGAGACCTGGCTGTTCGCCACGCTTTCTGCCCATCAATGGATTGCCATGAAGCTGGCCGACGACGTCGCCTCACTCAACCCCAACATCGGCAGCCTCAACTACGATGTCGACCTGAACGATACTGAGAACTGCCTGCACTCCAAGGACATCGAGTCCATGCCCGTGGAGAAGGGTTTCGCCAAATACTCCGCTGACGGTAAATTCGATGTCGCCCAAACGTATGGCGAAAGCCTCGCCGATTCTGGCGTTAACCAATGGTCCCGCTATGTGCAAGGCCGCCATTATTATGCTAGTCAGCTGACCGAAGGCACGGATTACGAAATTAAAACTATCACCGATAAGGATGGAAAACCCGTCCAAAAGGGAGCTATGGTCAGCGAAATCCAGCCTCTGTTCTTCAAGCCTGGCAAGTCTGGTTGGAGCACCTTTGAGCTGATTCGTGCCTTCGGCAACCGCGGAGAGAACGTCCCTGGTCTCAACGCGAACACTGATGGCGTTTATTGCATCGGCAGCGAGCGCAACACCGAGATCAATCTCTTCCAGATTCGTCGCGGGTATGATCCCGAAGTCGCTACCATCCAGTGGGAAATGCTCTCCCGTGCCGCGTACTCTGTCGCCATCCCGCTGTACTCCGCTCTGATAACTGAAGTTAGCCCCTACTTCAGCGATCAGACCGTCTCCTTCGACCACTGCAATGCGAAAGACGTCGTGTACAACGAGGAGCCCGAGAACTCCATTAACTACGTCCTCATGGACATCAGCTCGCTCTGCTTTGAGAACCCTGACACCCTTGGTACCAGTGTCCGCACCTACCTCGACGCGCTCCAGAACGAGCTCATCGAGCAGAACAAGGAAGTTGACGCCGCTATGCTGGCCGAGACGACCACCGAGGGTCGCACCGCTCTGGCCAACAAGGCAGGCAAGGCTGCCACCGAGAACACCTACAAGAAGTGCAAGGCCCTGCTCCAGGAGATGCGCGCTTATCAGAAGGCCGGAAACTTTGACGAGCGCTTCACCCCGAGCGACCTGAACACCGAGACCAAGGGCCTCAAGGAGTCCATCACCTACGCCAAGGACGCCCTTGCCACCGACCCGGTCACCCCGGATCAGCCCGGCACTCCCGAGCAGCCCGGTAAGCCCGAACAGCCCAGCACCCCCGAGCAGCCTGAGCAGCCCACTAAGCCCGAGCAGCCCGCTGTCAAGCCTGAGAAGCCTGGCAAGTCGGACAACACCACGACCACGGTAACCACCAACAAGACGAACACCAAGGGCGGCCTGCCCACCACTGGCGATCGTTTTGATGGCCGCATGGTGGCCGCATTCGCCATCGCTGGCGTTGCCGTCATCTCCGCAGGCGGTTATATCCTCTATCGCCGCAACAAGGAGTAATCCCTCACTGGTGCGGGCGGGATGGCACGGGTTGCCCCACCCGCTCAGCCCGCCTTTTTGACCGGTGGGAAACCCACCTGAAATCTTTTTAAAAAAGATTTCCCCGCACGCACTTCGCTGTGCTATAGTGCAGCGCAACAGCAACTAGGTGCGACCGTGCCACGGCATCACGAAAGGAGCCACCAACATGAAGAACACGATGAAGTCTCTCAACAACTGGTGGTGGCGTGATGCGAATACGATCGGTCGACAGTGAGTCCCTCACGCCTGTTTTTGCGCTCTAGGTGATTGGAAGGCCTCCGGTTTCGACCGGAGGCCTTTTTCTATCTCGAGCCCGATCGCATTCGCATCACGCGCCCCCGCTTTTCTCTTGCACCCCCCTTCCGAAAGGATTTTCACCATGTCTCAGAACACCACCGCCACCCAGCCCCGCACCGTCCAGACCGCCGACCGCGGCAAGCTCGACGTCCGCGCTCTCGTCCTGCTCGCCATCCTGCTCGCTGCAGGCTTCATCCTCAACTTCACCGTCGGCAAGGCCATCTCGGGCATCTCGGGCGGCATGATCAGCCCCGAGTTCATCATCTCGGCCTTCTGCCTCACCATCCTGGTCGTTCGCCCCAACATCGGCCAGGCGCTCGTCATTGGCCTTATCTCGGCTGCCGTGATCCAGATCACCACCACTTCGCCGTTCGTTGATTTTGCCGCTGAGGGCATCGCCGCCATGCTCATGGCCGGCATCGTCAACGCCGCCGGCAAGAACGGTCAGGTCAAGCCCGCGATCGCCATTGTCGCAACCTTCCTGACCACCTTTGTCTCCGGCGTCATCTTCATGGTCATCAAGATGGCCATGCTCGGCGTGGTCGGCGAGCTCGCCGCCGCCATGCTGCCCGTCGTCGCCATGACCGCCGTCTTTAACGCCATTCTGGTCGGCGCCCTCTACCTGCCCATCCAGAAGGCCCTTAGGCTCAACTAACCCGCTCGGCTTTACGAGCCACCCCATCTTGGCGTTCATTCGTCGCTCGCGTACCCAAGTACGCTTCGCTCCTCTTTCGCGCCAACCTGGGGCCCCTCGTAAAGCCGTCTCCGTGCTTCACCACCAAAGACCGTCCCAAACAACGAGCTTTTTTGGGACGGTCTTAAACAACTGGTCATTTAAGACTGTCCCCAATGACTATGAAAGGTATCCATGGAAACGATCATCAACGTCGACGATGTCTCGTTCTCCTATGGCACGCAGACCGAGCAGGCGCTCAGCCACATCTCGCTCAGCGTGAACAAGGGAGATTTCATCGGCATCATCGGACCTTCGGGCGCCGGCAAGTCCACGCTTGCCGCCTGTCTGTCGGGTGCTGTGCCCCACCACTACACCGGCACGTTCTTCGGGTCCGTCATGGTTGACGGCCACGACACCTGCGAGGTCTCGCTGACCGACGTGTCGCAAATCGTCGGCAGTGTGCTGCAGGATATCGACACGCAGATGGTCGCCTCGGTCGTCGAGGACGAGATGCTCTTTGGCCTCGAGAACTTTGCCGTTCCCCACGACCAGATCGAGCAGCGCGTGAGCGAGACGCTCGAGACCGTCGGCATCAGCGACCTGCGCGACCGCGAGATCGCCACCCTCTCGGGCGGACAGAAGCAAAAGGTGGCCATCGCCGCCATCCTCGCCATGCGTCCGCGCGTCTTGGTTCTCGACGAGCCCACCGCGGCACTCGACCCCGCCAGCTCCACGCTGGTCTTCGAGACGCTGCGTGAGGCAAACCGCATACTTGGAATCACCATCGTCGTCGTTGAGCAAAAGGTCGCCCTGCTCTCGGAGTACTGCAACCGCGTGCTCGTGCTCAACCATGGCGAAATCGCACTGCAGGGCGAGCCGCACGAGGTCTTCGCACACACCGATGAGCTTCGCACCATTGGCGTCGACTGTCCCCGTGTCACACGCATCTTCAATAGCCTCGAGGCCGATGGCCTGGCAAGCGGCACCCCTTGCTTGGATGTCGACGAAGCCGAGTGTCTGATTTCGGGTATCGTCGACCCCGCACACGCTGCCATCGAAGCCCAGGCGCCCGCCGGTTCCCCGCATGCACCGTCGTTGCGTCCTCATGCCAAGGATGCCGAACCCGTACTCACCTTCGACCATGTTGAGTTTGCCTATCCCAACGGCGGCGCCGCCGTACACGACCTTAACCTGACCCTCTACCCCGGTGAGCTCGTGGGCATCGTCGGTCAGAACGGTGCCGGCAAGACCACGCTCACCAAGCTGCTCACGGGCCTGCTCAAGCCCGCCTCGGGCAGCGTGCGCGTCACGGGACTGGATACTGCAACCGTTCCCACGAGCCGCATTGCCCGCGAGGTCGCGACCCTCTTCCAAAACCCCGACCGCCAGATCTGCAAGGATACCGTGCTCGACGAGGTCGCCTTTGGCTTGGAGCTTGCCGGCATCGACCGTGCCGAGGCTCTGCGTCGCGCCCAGCTGGTCATCGACCGCTTTGGTCTGCCCGCCGACGAGGCACCGTCCTCGCTTTCGCGTGGCCAGCGACAAATGGTGGCACTTGCCTCCGTCGTAGTGGTTGAGCCCAAGATCGTCGTGCTCGACGAGCCCACGAGCGGCCTTGACTACCGCGAGTGCATGACCGTCATGGAAACCGTGCGCACCATGGCCGAGCGCGGATGCGCCGTCATCATGGTCTGCCACGACATGGAAGTCGTCTCCGACTTTGCCGAGCGCATCGTAGTAATGGCCGACGGCCGCATCCTCGACCGCGGCCGCACGCACGAGCTGTTCTCGAACATCGATCTCATGCGGCGTGCCTACGTGGAGCCTCCCCAGGTTATTGAACTCTCGCGCCGTCTGGCATCTTCCGTCTCGCCCGCTTTTGCGCAGGTGAGCGAGGTCACCGATGTCGTTCGAATTACCAAGGAGATGGTCCACCGTGGTTAACGTCATCGACTACATGCCGGGCGATACGCTGCTGCATCGCCTGAACCCCGTCGTCAAACTGGGCCTCGCCGCCGCCATCATCGTCGGCATCTTCTTGTCCGACACCTACGTGGCGCTGCTGGGCTTTTTGGCACTCACCCTTGCACTGGGTACCTATGCCGGCGTCGTCGACCGTCTGCTCTCGCTGCTCAAGTTGCTGATTCCGCTCGCGCTTATCATGCTGGTGCTCCAGCTGGCCTTTATGCGCGATGGCAACGTGGTGTGGGGCTTTATCACCGACGCGGGCCTCATCACGGGATCGAAGGCCTGCCTGCGCCTGCTAGGTGTGGCGTTGCCACTCATCCTCATGCTCATGGTGACCAAGCTCAACGACCTTGCCAACGCCTGCGTCGAGGTGCTGCATGTGCCGTATCGCTATGCCTTCACCTTTACCACGGCGCTGCGCTTTGTACCGGTGTTTGGTCAGGAGATGAACGCCATCATGGAGGCGCAGACCGCACGCGGCGTCGAGTACGACACCAAGAACCCCATCAAGAAGCTTAAGCTCATGTTGCCACTGTGCGTGCCGCTGCTCATCTCGAGCGTGGGCAAGACCGATGCCACCGCGCTTGCCGCCGAGCAGCGCGGCTTCTACCTGCGCACACGCGCCAGCTCGTACAAGCGCTATCCCATCAAGGGTCTGGACATCGCCGTGCTCATCGTCAGCATCGCCCTCATCGCCATCGGCTTCCTGTTCTAGTTCACCACCGACAGCAACCGCCCAACGCAAAAGGCCTCGGCTCGCACCAAACGAGCCGAGGCCTTTACTGTTTCTCCAGATAAAACCCACCATAATTAACCTGTCCCTTTTTGGCAGGTCGGAAGCTAGAGGCGGTAGGGAGCGCCGCTGCGGATGATGGATTCGCGCACCAGGACGTCCATGGCGTCGAGGGTGATCTCGGGCATCTCACGGTATTTCTGCAGCACCGAGAGCTCCGTGCAGGCCAGGATGACGCGGTCGCAGCCGCTACGGGCGAACTCCCACATCACGCGGTCGAACTTATCCATATCGGGCTCACGTCCGGCCTTCACATCATCGTAGATAAGCGACATCACATCGTTCTGACGTTTCTCGCTGGGATAGACAACCTCAACACCCGCAGCCTTACATTCGCGGCCGTAGACGCCCGCGCCCACGGTTCCGTCGGTGCCCATGATGCCAATCTTGTGCACCGGCTCGGCCGGCATACTCAGGTTGGGGTCGAACTCGCACTCCCCCATCACCGCACCGGCCAGAGCATAGCGCACCGACTCACGCGGCATGTGGATAATCGGCACTGTGGTAAACGACTGGATCTGGTCGTAGAAGTAGTGTGACGTGTTGCAGGGAATGGCAATGTGCGCACAGCCCAGCGACTCGAGTGCCTGGGCACACTCTTTCATGGTCGCCAGCAGCTTGGCATGCTCGCCGGTCTTAATGGCCAGCGTGCGGTCGGGCATGGTCGACTTGGAGAGCACCACCATGTCGATATGTTCCTGATCGCAGGCAGCAGCCGTATGACGCACCACCTGGTCGTAGTAATACGACGTGGCCTCGGCGCCCATGCCGCCGATAACTCCCAGCTTTTCCATCGCCGCCTCCTTGGTGACGCTTGCGCAATTGCGCGTATCGTACCCGCGCCCGCCCGATGCAAACCGGACGGGCGCCGCACTCATCTACTTGTAATACGTCTTGAACAGCTTAAAGTGGCGCAGCTTAGTGTGCCACATGCGCAGCCAGCGGTTAAAGACAAAGTCGCCCTTCATAAACGAAGGGTCGGCGCCCTTGCCTTCCTTGTCCAGGCGATGCACCTTAGCGCGCAGCTCGGGATCCTTGACGTATTTGTCGACGACGCCCATGGGGACGACCATCCACAGAGCCTCGTCCTGCGCCGTCACAAACTCCGGCGCAAACGGGCGGTTGAACACATACTCGTCCACCACATACTTGGCAACGTTAAAGCCGCTGTTGGTAACGTAGTAGTTGCTGCGGCCCTGGCGCGTGTTGAAATCGAAGAACTTAAACGAGCCATCGCGCTCGTCGTACTTAACGTCAAAGTTGGAATAGCCCACAAAGTGAAGGTCCTCGAGCAACTTGCGCACGCCGCCCATGAGCTCGTCATTAGGCTCGGTAATGATACAGGCATGGTTGCCGACACCGTGGGGCTGATGCTCCTCGAGCAGTACGTGACCCAGGCACATCATGCGCACCATGCCGTTGCGGTCGGAATAGCTGGTGAGCACGCGCATGTACTCGTCGTTACCGGGCACGCGGTCCTGTAAGATCAGGTCGTCGGTGTAGCCACTGGCATACGAGTCGCGAATGACCTGTTCCAGCTCGGCACGGTCGGCAATCTCATAGGCCTTTTTCTGGCCCTCGAACTCGTGCTGCCACCACATGATGCCGTCAGAAGGCTTCAGAATCATCGGGTAAGGAAAATCGATCTGGTCGAGCACTTCGGCAGGCGCCTCACCCTGGGCATTGAGCATCGCCTTGGTAAAGGTAAACGTGTGCGGATAGGGCACGCCATGTTTCTCGCACAGCTCGTAGAAGATCTCCTTCTTCTGGCACTGCTCGAGCATGCTGTAGGGCGCGTAGGGAGCGACGATGTTGTCCGCCAGCTCATGAGCATCCTTGGCCTGAGCCACGAGGGCAACATAGTTGTCGCCACAGCCCACAAGGACAATCGTCTTGTCGGCATGCGCTTGGGCAATGCCGTTGACGGTTTTGAGCATCACGGGCATGGTGTCGATATCCACGTTGGGAGTGTAGTCGATAATCTGGCTGCGGTACGCGGGACCCGTCTGATACTTGCCAAAGACCAGACTCTTGACCTGGTACTCCTCGTAGAAGGCGCGCGCCACCGAATAGGCGTTGATGTCGCCACCGAGCAGCACGGGAATGAACTCGCGCTCTGTAAATTGCAATGCCATGGAAACTTCCTATCATGAACTGCCCACACAATGGGCGGTCTTTGCGCAACTGATTTATTCTAGCGTGCCAAGCCGCCGGCGCCCAAAGCTCCACCGTATCTATGGCAATCGACGTAATCGTCCAGCACGAAGGCCAGCACGAAGACGGCGCTCACCGTTGTATGACAATGGGCAATGAACCTACCATTGTTGTAGGATTCAGCGTATTGACATCCTCGAGCGAAAGGCGCACACGTGCCCCAAGACCATCCGACCGATAATCCCATCCTCAATGCTGCGAAGCGCGAGCTGGTGGAACGTGCGAAAGCGACCGCTCCCCTGTGCACGGCAAACGACGCCTACAACGGACCCGCCCGCATCGTCTCAATCAACACGTCGGCACACAAGGGCACGCGCAAGTCACCCGTCGCCGATGGACACGACACCGTTATAGAGCAATTTGGTCTCGCCACCGATGCACACGCCGGACATTGGCACCGTCAGGTTTCCTTTTTGGCCGCAGAGTCCATCCAGACGGCGCAGGCTCGCGGACTCGATGTGCGCGAGGGTGACTTTGGAGAAAACTTCACCACCCAGGGCATCAATCTACTCTCGCTCCCTTTGGGTACGCAGCTCAAGCTTGGCAGCGAGGTGCTCGTCGAAATCAGCCAAATCGGCAAGGTCTGCCACACACGCTGTGCTATCTACTATCTCGCTGGCGACTGCATCTTTCCGCACGAGGGCATTTTTGGCGTGGTACTAAAGAGCGGAGAGGTCCATATCGGCGACGATATCCAGGTAGTCAAACTCGGCGACGGCACCTGTTCGTTCACCCCTGCCGAGGCGCTCGAAGAGATTGAGCAGGCTCGTCAGGAGGGCGCGCTGTAGCTGTAAAACCCCACGTTGAGATAGCTTTATAGCCCAAAACTCCTCTCAAACAGACCCCTGTAACGTTAAAGTTGAACTCTATGGTTTCTCAACAATTCATCATAACTGCAGGTCAAAGCCAAAGCCTCAAGTTCAACTTGACCCTTTGGAACCTTTAAGGTTCAAGTTGAGGTCGAAAGCAGTAGTAGAATACCGTTCGAACCATAACCTACGATTGATTGCAGAGGGACTGGATGCAGCATTCGAATCATCGCACCGCAGCGCTCATTGCGTCGAAGCCGGCTCGTATCATCACGAGCGCCGCGCTCGCCGTTGCGCTGACGGCCACGCCGATGCTCTCCCCCGTTGCGGCGTATGCCGCCTCGCAGGCAACGCAGGACCAGCTTTCCGCAGCCCAGCAGAAGATCGAAGCCGCCACGAGCGCCTACAACGACGCCCGCACCAAACTCGATGACCTGCAAAAGCAGATTGACTCCAATGAGGCAAGCATCGAGGAAATCGAGGCTAAGCTTCCCGAGCAGCAGGCCAAGGCAAGCTCCGCCATGCGCGATCTGTACAAGTATCAGAAGGGCACCAATCCCATCGTGAGCTTCCTGGTCAACGCGCAGAGCCTGGGTGAGTTCATCACGACCTGCAAATACACCAACCAGATCACGAGCTCGAGCGTCGACGAGATCGAAGAGCTCAATAACATGCAAACCGAACTCGAGCAGAACAAGGCTGAGCTCCAGCAGGCCAAGTCTCAGCTTGAGGCTGAGCAGAAAAACGCCGAGGATGCGCTGGCGCAGGCCCAGCAGCTCCGCAGCGAGGCACAGGCAAAAGCCGAGCAGGAAAATGCCGCCGAGCTTGCCAAGCTTGAGGCCGATAAGGCCGCTGCCGCCGAGAAGCTCTCGGGCGAGGGCGTAAGCGGCAGCAATTCCAGCAGCCAGGCCAACAACGCCAACACCACCATCGACACCACGCCGAACAACTCGAACAGCGGCAACTCCGATTGCGACTCGTTCATTAATGAGTGGACGAGACGCATCGACAACTACCTTGCCGGCTCCCCCATGGCAGGTCAGGGCTATAACTTTGCCGTTGCCGCCTGGAACACCGGCGTCGACCCTCGCTGGTCCCCCGCCATCGCCTGCATCGAGAGCACCAAGGGTGCTTATTGCGCCAATTCTTACAACGCCTGGGGCTGGAGCGCCCGTGGCGGCGGTTGGCGCAGCTTTGGCAGCTGGAGCGAGGGCATCTCCGCTCACGTTGCCTATCTGGGCGCCAACTACGGCTCCACCCTTACCCCGGCAGCGGCCAAAAAGTACTGCCCGCCCACGTGGCAGGACTGGTACAACAAAGTCGCCGCTCAGATGAACCGCATCTAAGTGCAACTGCAAAGGGCCCCAATGGGGCCCTTTTCTTTTAGGTAGCGGAGGTATCGACGACGCCGGTCGCATTGGCAACCGCGACTATGACGATCATGCATAGGAGCAGCACACCCAATGCCTTGAGCCAGAGTTTCGCGAGTTTCTTGCCGCGATAGCTGTCGAGCAGTGCGAATCGCCGACGAAGACGGCGCTTATCGAGCAGCGCAAAATGCATAAGCACCATAAGGCCATCGACAAAGAAAAAATACTCGATTATGAGAAGCCACGTCGGGTAGCTTTGGTTTGCTCCCGTGGGGTGAAAGACGGCAAAGTGACTTCCGGCAAAGAACACAAGCAGCGAGAAGCAGACGAGCGTATTCCAAATACGCCCCAGAGACTCCGGAACGCGAGAGAGCAAACCGCATGCAGCGGAGGCGGCAGGCCTAGGAAGCCCTGTGGGGTTCTGGAGCCCTTGGGGCGTCAACACCGTCTCCGAGGCCGGAGTACGGACAGGCGCAGGAGGCCGCACGGGGCGACTTAGATCGTATGCCGCGCGCGTCGCCCGTCCCAACGCTTCCGCACTCGCAAAACGCTTGGCCGGGTCGAGCGCCATCGACATGCAGACGGCATCGGCAAGTGGAGTGGGAATGCCGCGCGCCTCGCATTGTTCGCGCATGTCGAGCCCTGGTTTAGGGTCGACTCCCGTCAAGCAGAAGAACAACAGGGCGCCAAGTGCGTAGACATCGCTGCGCACACTCGTCTGCCCAAACCCATACTGCTCGGGCGGCGCATAGGGTCGCGTGCCGAACTTGACGGTGTCGGCATCGGCGCCATCGCGCCATACGCGGGCGATTCCCAAGTCGATAATCACCAGCGATGAAAATGTCAGGCCGTCATCAGGCGTATAGTTAGCACCTGTCACGATGATATTCGACGGCTTGAGGTCACGATGGATCACCGGCGCCGACGTCTCCCCCGCCATTGCAAAACCGGCGTGGAGCTCGCCCACGGCATCGCATAGGGCAGGATACAATTCGTGCGCATAATCGGGGGTGGCTCCCAGACGGTCCACCAGCGCCCCGAGCGTCTCCCCTTCGATGTATTCCATAACCACGTTGAGCTCGTCGCCCACACGACGACAATCGACGATTCTGGGCAGGTGCTCAAAACGCCTGCCTGCCCGCTGAGCGGCAAACAGACGCTCGTATGCCCCGCCGATTTGAGCCGAAGCATCGATGCGTTTACGGACAAAGGGGCCGAGCGAACCACCGCCGGTTCCTTCAAAGTACACGAGCTCGGTTGCTTCAACGGACGAGCGCTTAAGTACACGCTCCACGCGATAGCTGTCGTCGCGATCGAGCGACGCCAGGTGCTCGGCAAGCGCTGCGGTCAGCTCGTCATCGGAATATGTTGGGGTCTGAGTATCCATAGCCTCCATCATAGCGCAGGGCGCAGACACCCCATGGCATCCGCGCCCCGTTCGTTTGCATCGTTGCTCGGCAGCTCCGCCGGCTCAGATATCAGCCGCTAACTCACCGTCTCCTCGCCAAAGCGATACAGCTCCTCGTTGACCTTTTGGAGGCTGCACCCGCGATCGATGCAAAAGATGATAATCGCATCGCGGCGGTCCTTGCAGTTAAGGACGCTTACCCCGGCAGCCGTCAGCGCACGGTTAGTCTCTTTGAGCGTCAGCGCCATCGCAAAGGCAATCTGCAGCACCTTATTGCGGCTCGGATGCCGCGCACCGGTAAAAATCTGATAGCCAAAGGTCTCATTGAGATCGGCCATACGAACCACGCGCGAGCGCTCCAAGCCCTTTTCCTGCAGTAGCTGCTTCAGGTAGTTCGAAAGCGACGGGGCGGCAAAGTCGTGTTCTTTGATATAGCCATCGATGTTTGGCGCGTCGAGAAGCTCATTGAGCAACTCGTCAGTCAGCTTTTTATCGAGCATACGACCTCACCTCCCCCTGTGCATGCAACATGCTAGAAACCGCTCACATCCGAGCGCTCCCAACTGACGACCTGATCGGGAGACACCGTACCCAGCGCCTCGAACTTCCAGGAGCCGCCTGCCTTCAGATGATTGGTATTTGCAAGAGCCGTTCCAACCTGGTTGCCATCAGCATCAAACAGAACATATTCAATCTGAATGTAGCTCTTTTCCTTGTCCGTGTTATTGGTCAGCGTGCCCGTGATCTTATAGGCAAACTGATTGGAGGTGTCTTCAGCCTCGTCAGCAATGGTATACGGTTCTTGCGGTTCTTTTTGCTCCTCAGCCTGCTGTGTCGCCTCGGCAGGTTTTGCCGAATCGCTCGCAGACGAATCGGTTGAATTGCCACCCATAGAGCCCACGGCACCGACGATAACCAGCACCACGATGATGCCTAGGACAATCTTGCCGATCGGCTTCTTTCCCTCTTTTGCCATTATTCATCCTTCCTACGATCCGGCTACCGCGCCGGCACACAGCACATCGTAGAAAGGATTGAACTTGAATTCATTAGCTGAGAGCTAAGGCTGCAGTAAACGGCCAATGCAGTTATCCAAACGCCGAGCAAACGCACTTTGCGCAACCGTCTGCTGGCAGCGCGTCAACCCACCGTTACGGATTCCCCAGTAAAGGCGCTGATCATCAACAGGACAAAGAACACCAGGTAGCTGGCACTCAGCGGGTACGCAATAATCAGGAAGACGACCCAGCCGACATTGGTTTTACCGTCGGCGCGGCGCTGCTCGCGAGAACGGCAAAGCCAGACCGTCACGCCGATGGCGGTGATAAACAGTACGAGTGCCGCCGCAGCCAGCCCAGCAAACACAAACATCACGCCAATGCTCACAGCGATGACCGGAAGCAGCAGCAAACCGCATCCGCATCCACCCGGACTATATACGGCAGACTGTCGGCGTCGTTCCATCGTCACTCCAAGCCAAGCAATCGTTTGTAGACATCGAGGCCTTTGAGTAGGATTTCCTCGTCAAAGAGCATGGTATCAGTGTGAAGGGCGCTCGTGGCATAGGCGGGACAGCCATCCGAATCGATCGGATTATCTTGTCCCTCCGGCACGCCCGTACCCAGGAGGAAGAACACGCCTGGCAGATGGCGCTGATAGAAAGCGAAGTCCTCGGCAATCAGCAAAGGCTCATCCACGAGCTGCAGCTCGGACAAGACAGGCGCAATGTGGGCGAACAGCACGGGGTCGTTATCGACCGGCGGATAGCCCTCGGCAAAATCGAGGTCATATGTGCAGCCCGTTGCGACGCAGGCATCGTCCAGCACGCGGCGCACGCCCTCGCGCGCGCGGTCGAACATGTCGTCCGTAAACACACGTAGGCTGCCGGCAACATGGGCCTCCCCCGCCACCGCATTGCAGACGGTACCGGCCTGCAGCAGGCCGAACTTACCAATGCAGGGCTCGTCGACACCCAACTCGTCCATGAGCTCGCGCTCGGAAACCAAGAACTTGGCAGCCGCCAGCGCCGCATCGTGCGACTCCTCGACCGGAACGCCATAGGTCTTAGCGATATGGATGCTCGTGCCATGGATATGAATGTGTGTCTCACTCGAACGCGCCAGCAACGGACCGGAGCAGCTCGCCAACGTGCCGGCGGGCAGATCGGGCCACACGTGGAAGCCGAAGATGCGATCCACCCCGTAGCGCTCGAACACGCCGCTCTCGCACACCGTCTTGGCACCACCAGTCGTCTCCTCGGCCGGCTGAAACACAAAGAGCACATTGCGCTTAATGGCGCCCGGCTGCTCACGGATCGTACGGTCGACAAAGGTTGCCGCCGAAAGCGCCATGGCCATGTGTCCATCGTGCCCGCAAGCATGCATCTTGCCGGGATGGGTCGAAGCGAACGCTGCCCCCGTTGCCTCGGCAATGGGCAGCGCATCCATATCGGCGCGAATCGCCGTGGCATGCGCGGCGCCAACGCCAGCGTCGAAGAAAGCGCAGACGCAGCCGGGGCACGGATGGGTCACCTCGCAGGTGAGCGGTGCCAACACGCCCTCGATATAGGCGATCGTCTGCGGAAGATCGAAGTCGAGCTCCGGAATGCGGTGCAGGTCGCGACGATAACGACGGAGTTCTTGGAGCTCGGTCATAAAGGTTCCTTTCATAGGTGCGCGCCAGTTGTCATCTTATTGTGCCGCAAGATTGCCGCACCCTTATTTCCAGCATATCCCTGCATTTTTTAAACGTTATATACGAATACTCTTGTTTGGTAAAGTGCAACGTGGTAGGGTCGTTACCACTTGATAGAGGCGCGGGCACGAAGAACCGCGGGTGAGCCGGCAGGCTTTGACCCCGTGGGGAGGCGAAACCCGCCGAACTGGGCTTTTCGGGCACGAACAACCTGGTGGGCCTGTGGGAAACACCCACAGGACTGTCTGCAGCAATGCGGGAGCGCTATCCGGACATTGGGTCCACGCTATGCGGATTCGATGCGCAGATGGCGCCGTCTGGATAGCGAGGTTTACGGGACATGGCATTGACCCCCAACGAGGCATATGCGGCCAAGCAGCCGTTTGTGGACAAGGAGACACTCGAGCATATCGTCGAGCAGTTCCCCACGCCGTTTCATCTATACGACGAGGCGGGCATCCGCCGCAACATGCAAGAAGTGCGCGACGCCTTTGCATGGAACCCGGGCTTTAAGGAATACTTTGCCGTCAAGGCCAACCCCAACCCGGCGCTCATCTCCATTCTCAACGAATACGGCTGCGGCTGCGATTGCTCGAGCTATACCGAGCTCATGATCGCCCGCTCGCTGGGTATCACGGGACACGACATCATGTTCTCGTCCAACGATACGCCGGCTGCCGACTTTGAGCTCGCCGACAAGCTGGGTGCCATCGTCAACTTTGACGACATCAGCCACATCGAGTTCTTTGAGCGTGTTGCGGGGCCCATCCCCAAAACGGTCAGCTGCCGCTTTAATCCAGGCGGCCTGTTCCAGCTTTCCAACGGCATTATGGACAACCCGGGCGATTCCAAGTACGGCATGACCACCGAACAGCTCTTTGAGGCCTTCCACATGCTCAAGGCCAAGGGCGCCGAGAATTTTGGCATCCATGCCTTCCTTGCCAGCAACACCGTTACCAACGACTACTATCCCAAGCTCGCACGCATCCTCTTTGAGCTTGCCGTGCGCTTGGAGCGCGAGACGGGCGCTCATGTCGCCTTTATCAACCTGTCCGGCGGTGTGGGCATCCCCTACCTGCCCGAGCAACAGGCTAACGATATCCACGCCATCGGCGAGGGCGTACACGCGGCCTACGACGAGATTCTGGTTCCCGCCGGCATGGGCGATGTGGCGATATGCACCGAGATGGGCCGCTTTATGATGGGCCCCTACGGATGCCTGGTCACCAAGGCCATCCACGAAAAGCAGATTTACAAGGACTATATCGGCGTGGACGCAAGCGCGGTCGACCTCATTCGCCCCGCCATGTATGGCGCCTACCATCACGTTACGGTGATGGGCCAGCCGGGTGGCCCCGACAAATCCACAGCCCCTGTCACGAACAAGTACGACATCACGGGCAACCTGTGCGAGAACAACGACAAGTTCGCCATCGACCGCGAGCTGCCGCAGATCGACATGGGCGACCTGCTCGTGATCCACGACACCGGCGCGCACGGCTACTCCATGGGCTACAACTACAACGGACGCCTGCGCTCCGCCGAGGTGTTGCTGCGCCCCGACGGCTCAGCCGACCTCATTCGTCGCGCCGAGCGCCCGGGTGATTACTTTGCCACGCTCGACGTGCTGCCGTGCGGCCGCGAGCTGCTGGCCAAGTCGCGCGCCGAAAGCGCCCGTCGTCGCGCCCAGGACGAGCGCTTGGCCGTCGCCGCCCAATGGAATAAACGCATCCAGATCGCAGAAGCGAAGGAGAAGAATATGGATGTCCGCAACCTCGAGGGCTCGATCGTCGCCCTCGTCACCCCATTTAAGAAGGACGGTAGCGTCGACTTTGATGCGCTTGAGCGTCTGGTCGATTTCCACCTGCAAAATGGCACCGACGCCATCCTCACCCTGGGCACCACCGGCGAGAGCGCCACGATGACCGATGACGAGGACAACTCCGTCGTTGCCGCCGTGGTCAAGCAGGTCGCAGGCCGCATCCCCGTCATCGCCGGGTCGGGCTCCAACTCCACGCAGACAATGCTCACCAAGTCGCTCACCTACCAGGGCCTGGGCGCCGACGGCCTGCTGCTCATCACCCCCTACTACAACAAGTCCAACGAAGAGGGCATCTACCAGCACTTTAAGACCGTGGCCGATGCGGTGGACATCCCCTGCATCTTGTACAACATCCCCGGTCGTTGCGGCTGCGGTATCAGCGAGCGCAATGTCGAGCGCCTGGCCGCACACCCCAACATCATGGGCATCAAGGAGGCCTCGGGCAACGTCGCCTATGCCGCCAAGATCGCGCACCTGCTGTCCAACGACTTCCGCATGTATTCGGGCGAGGACGCGCTCACCGTGCCGCTCATGAGCCTGGGCTCCTCGGGCACCATCAGCGTTTGGGCCGACGTGCAGCCGCAACTTGTGCACGACATGTGCCGTGCCTACCTGGACGGTGACGTGGAGCGCGCCCGCGAGATCCAGATTGCCGGCCAGCCGCTCATCAACGCCCTCTTTAGCGAAGTCAACCCCATCCCCGTTAAGGAAGCGCTCGCCCAGATGGGTATGATCGAAGCCAACTATCGCATGCCGCTGTGCCCCATGGCAGACGACACGCGCACCGCACTTACCGATGCTCTGAAGGGAGCTGGTCTGCTTGATTAAGACCGTCATTATGGGAACGGGCCGCATGGGCTCGCTCATCCGCACCACCGCCGAAAGCATCGTTGGTGCCGCCGGTCAACCCGTTTTCGACATCGTCGCCCAGATCGGCTTTGACCTGGCCGAGCTCGAGAGCGCTCCGGCTGCCGATGTGATCATCGACTTCTCGAACGTCGCGACCTTTGATGCCGTCGTTGCCTATGTCGAGCGTACGGGCGCCGCACTCATTTCCGGCACCACGGGCTACACGCCTGAGCAGATGGACCGCCTGCGCGAGCTGGGCCAGAACGCCCGCGTCATGCACTCGGGCAACTACTCAATCGGCATCGCCGCTCTGCGCCATCTGGTGGCCCAGGCCACGCGCGAGCTGCCCGGCTTTGACTGCGAGATCGTCGAGACGCACCACAACCAAAAGGTCGATGCCCCCAGCGGCACCGCCAAGCTACTGCTCGACGCCGTGGTCGAGGCCGAGCCCGAGGCCGGCTATCACCCCGTCCACGGCCGCGAGGGCATGTGCGGCGCGCGCGACCCCAAGGAGATCGGCATGCACTCGCTGCGCGGCGGCACCGTCGCCGGCGTGCACGAGGTGAGTTTCTTTGGCCAGGACGAGGAGGTCACGCTCACCCACCGCGCCACAAGCCGTCAGATTTTTGTCAACGGCGCTCTGGCCGCCGCTCAGAAGCTCGTCGTCCGTGATCCCGGCTTCTACACCTTCGACCAGGTCATGTTCGCCTAGCCAATCATTAACCAAGCCCGCGTAAAGGAGAAACAAGATATGAGCAACGCAGCCGAGATGGATGCACAGGAGATTATCAACTACATCGCCACCGCGCCCAAGAAGACGCCCGTCAAGCTGTATGTGCGCGAGAAGCCCGGCATGAAAGTCCAGTGGGGCGATGCGCACGTCTACGGCGGCCGTCGCGGCAAGACCGTCTTTGGCGACTGGGATGAGCTCAAAGCCATCCTCGACGCCAACGCCGATTCCATCGACTACTACGACGTGGAGAATGACTGCCGCAACTCCGCCGTCCCCATGCTCGACCTTAAGGGCATCAACGCCCGCATCGAGCCGGGCGCGATCATCCGCGACCGCGTTGAGATCGGTGATCGTGCCGTCATCATGATGGGCGCCATCATCAACATCGGCTCCGTTATCGGCGAGGGTTCCATGATCGATATGGGCGCCGTGCTGGGCGGCCGTGCCACCGTGGGCAAGAACTGCCACATCGGCGCCGGCACCGTGCTTGCAGGCGTCGTTGAGCCCGCGAGCGCCACGCCCGTCATCATCGAGGACGATGTCATGATTGGCGCCAACGCCGTGGTCCTGGAAGGCGTGCGCGTGGGCAAGGGCGCCGTCGTGGCTGCAGGCGCCGTATGCGTCGAGGATGTCCCTGCCGGCGCCGTCGTGGCCGGCGTTCCCGCCCGCGTCATCAAGATGCGCGACGAGAAAACCGACAGCAAGACCGGCCTCGAGGAAGGCCTGCGCCAACTTTAAGGTTACGCGGTTTTACCAAACGCCGTAACGACTCGACGCTGCAAACGCCCCTAGGCGGCAATCTGACGTTCAATCGTCGGTCGCGTACCAAAGTACGCTTCCCTCCTCTTTCACGTCACCTTGCTCGCCTAGGGGCGTTTTCGCTGACTTATGCTCAACCTGTAATGCAATTCAATCCCAAGCAAGAAGGCCGAAGCCCCAACCAGGGCTTCGGCCTTCTTTATCTCAAGGTTCCGTCGTATTCGACCATGGCTGGATGCTTCGACAAACGATCGGCAGCCGTCTTATAGACTTCGGAACGGTCGCGCCGACCTATTGCAACGATCTCGGCAATCTCAACCGTTCCGTCCTCTCGGATTCGAAATACCATTCGGAGTCCCGCCTTTCGCCATTTAATCTTTTTGCAGCCGGCAAGCTCACCGTGAAGCGGCGTTCCGATTTCATCGGCGCGCGTCTTTAATTTCGCCACTGCAATGCGGACGAGCCTTCGCTGAGAACCATCTAGTTTTTGATATTCCTTTTCGACGTCTCGATTCAAAAAGCCGACAACAAAGTGCCCGCTCATTCGAAAAGATCCTCATCCGAAATCGCGTCGGAGTCCATCGATTCGAACTCCGCGAGCTCCTCAGGAGTCAGGGTATCTTCAAACGGAATAAACTCATGCGGTCCGTTTTTGATTCGATCTGCCGCAATACGATCAAGCTCAAGTTCGCGAAGGTACTGTAGGGCGCCGTACATTTCCTCATAGGCGGCGTAGTCGATAATCACGGTATCGATATCGTTATGATCGGCGATAAACTGCGGCGCGCGCTTAGCGCGCTTGCGAACGGCAGATAAGGACTTGCTCGCTTCGGTGGCAGAAACTACCTGATCTTTTGTAAACACCGGCTTTTCCAGAACAAGTGGGGACATTTGTACCTCCAAAAAAATAATCTGGATTATATTTCAAAGTATACTTCAAAATATAATCCAGATTTCTCTTTGGAAGAAACTATTGCGCTATCGGTTCTCGATGCTTCCGATGTTCTTGAGCTCGATGGAGATGAGGCCGTTGGGCTCGTTGACGAACTCGATATACTCGGAGTTCGAGCCCATCTCGGCCGGGAAGCTGATCTCGATACCCGTATCGGTTCGAATCTTATGATTGCGCACGGCCGCACGCTCGACCTGTTTACGCTCCACGGACACGCGCTCGGGCACCTTTTCCTCGGTCAATGCCGCACGAACGCTCTCTTTGATGACCGGCTCGTCCTCAAAGACCTCGTCGACGATATCCCAAGGCGGCAGTTCCTCGTCGTCTTCGACCTTCTCGGCAACAGCGGCTTTGACCTTGGCGAGCGCCACGGCCGTATTGGCGCCGTGCTCCTCGGCAACCTCCTCGACCACGCGCGTCACGGTGTCGATAATCTCCTTGCCCGACACGCCCGTATCGCACTGCAGCAGGCCGTCAGGAATAAGCATGCGGTCCTCGCCGGCGATCTTGCGCTTCTTATCCACATAGCCGATCTCCATAGTGCTCGCGCGCACGATGGCGTAGCTCGGCACCTTTTGGGAAGGATTCGGCAGGATAGCGTAATGGCGTGCGATATCGTTGCGCACCTCGCCCTCCTCGCGGCCTACCTCGTGCATAAAGGCCTGCTTGGAACCCAACAGCATGACGGCAAACCAGCGTGCGTCCTCGTCATCGTCAAAGTCGGCAACGAGGACATCGGTGGACTCGGCCTTTTCGGCCTTGGTAAGCTCCGAGGAGATAAACTCCGCAATCTGCTGCGACAGGTCCACGAATTCGCGCTCGCCAAAGAAATAGCCCTTGAGCTCGCCGCCGAATGCGGAGTTCTCGGCAAACGTGGCGCGCTTGTTATCGGCAGACGTGCGGGCGCGACGCAGATGCGTGGTCACGAAGTTGCGCACGGTGCGGCTCTCGATATCGAGCTCGCGCTGGCTCATGACGTTGACGGCCGAGTCAAAGTCCAGGATATGCAGGATTGCGTGATTGATTTTCATATACGGCATTCCGTTCTAGATCGATTTCAGCACGAATCAGTATAGCGGTCGTGCCCGCCCCAATGCACCAACATACCCCTTTGCACCAGCGTTAGCGCAGGAGCTCGGACTGCCACGCCTCGAGCTGCTCTGCCAGGCTCTTGCCGGCAGCAGGAACGTTGAGCTCGGAACGCTTGGGCAGCAGGGCGCATTTAAGAATTGCGACGACGGTCTGCGAGATGAAACGGCGCGTATCTTTGTCGAAGCTCTGAGCAGCCTGGAGCATCACCGGCAGGCTCTCGCGCAAATTCCCTGCGATATCTGCGAACCGTTCGGCCCCTGTGGCTTCAAACACGGAGAACAACGCATCTACAAAGCGCTCGCGCTCGGCAGGCCCCACTGCAAGCAGCATCTCGCGAATAGAGCTATCGACGTATCGAGCGCCGGCAGACAGACGCTCGCAATACACAAAGTCGTAGCCGTCAACGACCCAGCTAAAGGGATTGTGCTGCAGCAGACTGAATTCGGTGCTCTCGACAATGGCGTAATCTTCCTGCGTCTCGAACATCATGCCGAAAATCGAAGACTGGGGCAGGGTCTTGTCGATGCGGCCGGAAAGACCTGCGAAGGCGTCACCGCTCAGGAACTCCTCGACAAAGCCGGGGCCATCGTGGGAGAAGGCCCGTTCGATCCGGTCGCCAGCAGCGTCAGAGCACATCGCCGCGCCATACACCGCCAAGTTTCCGCCCTTGGAATGGCCTCCGCACAAGAGCGGACCATCAATCGCGGCCACCGCCTCGTCCACATAGCGCGCCGCAGATTCCTGGGCCGGCACAGGACACCGGAAAGCCATGTTAAAGTCCTCTTTCCAGCCCACGATCGTGCTGTCGGTCCCCCGGAAGGCAAGATAGGAAAATCCTGCCGGGAATCGGAACGTCATGGCCGCAAACTGCTCCGTCGTTGCCACGTCGCTCACGGCACGGTATCCGCACACGCGCACGCCGCGGTAGCGCGGACTTGCCGCAACAGCCTCCAACAAGGCGCGGCTCTCCTCCGGATCCCACAGGTCGCCAATCATGTCCCGGTAGCACTCGGCGCGCAGTAGCTCACGCAAGTCCAGTCCCTGCCAGCCGGCAAGCTCCGGCATATCCCCCGGCAAGCGCAAATACGACAGCCATGCAAACACCAGGCTGTCCACCGCGCAAAACGGCCGCTCCTCAAACGAATCGAACGCCGTCTGGGCATAACTCAAAAAGTTAGGCGAATCCGACATGCCTCTCCCATCAACAATGGTGCAAGGGGGTCAGGTTTGTTTGCACCAATCGCGCCCCATTTGGTGCAAACAAACCTGACCCCCTTGCACCAAAAAGGCGCCCGGGCCGTGGGGCCTGAGCGCCTTCATTGTAGCTTGCTGGCAAACGAGCCGGATTTAGCAGGAGAAATCGACGCTGTCGATGATGTCCTTGAGGGCCTTGGCAGAAGCGGTGAGCTCGCTCTGCTCGGACTCGTTCAGCGGCACAGGGACGCGGCAGACGACGCCGTCGCGACCGACGACGGTCGGCATGGAGATGGCCAGATCGGACAGGCCATACTCGCCCACCATGAGCGAGGAAACGGGCAGAACGGTCTGCTCGTCACGCATAACAGCGGTGCAGATACGCTTAACGGCCATGGCAACGCCATAGTAGGTTGCGTGCTTCTTCTCGATGATGGTGTAAGCGGAGTTCTTGACGTCCTCGGCGATACGCTTCTCGGCAGCCTCATGCTCCAGATGGCCGTGAAGCTCGCAGAAGGTGCTCAGCGGCACGCCGGCAACCTGAGCGCTGGACCAGGCGACGAACTCGGAGTCGCCGTGCTCGCCCATGACGTAGGCCTGGACATCGCGCGGATCGACCTCGACGTGGGCGCCGAGCATCTGCTGCAGACGACCGGTGTCGAGCACGGTGCCGGAGCCGATGACATGGCCCTCGGGCAGGCCGGACATCTTGATGGCGGCATAGGTCAGAACGTCAACCGGGTTAGAGACGATCAGCAGGATGCCGTCAAAGCCGGACTTCTTAATCTCGGGAATAATGGACTTAAAGATGCTGACGTTCTTGTTGACCAGGTCCAGGCGGGTCTCGCCGGGCTTCTGGGCAGCGCCAGCGGTGACGACGATCATAGCGGCGTCGGCGACATCAGAGTAATCGCCAGCGTAGATCTTCATCGGCTCGGCAAACGTCATGCCGTGCGCGATGTCCAGGGCCTCGCCCTCGGCGCGATTCTTGTCCACGTCGATGAGGACCATCTCGGAGAACAGGCCGCTCTGCATCAGTGCGAACGCCGAAGACGAACCGACGAAACCGCAGCCGACAATAGCGACCTTCTTCTCGTTAACCATTACAAACTCCCATCTCTCTCCACAAACAAACCGCCCAGGGCGACCCGAGCGGCTTGCCGTAATCCCAATACATCCAATCGGGACTTTGATTATGCTCCTATTGCAGCCAAATATCGACCGTTTACCGAAATTGTTTGCAGAATTCGTATAATAACTGCACGAAATCGGTTTCGAGCTATTGACTCACGGAAACGAATCCCTAATACAGACCCGCTTCGCGAATAGCCTCGACAGCCAAAGCAATCTGATCGGGCGGCAGCACCAGCGCCATGCGCACGTGTCCCTCACCCGAAGGACCAAAGCTCGCACCCGGCGTCACGACGACACCGGCCTTTTCCATGAGCTCCTCGCAAAACGCCATCGAGTCGGTGCGACCCCCGGGGAGCTTAGCCCACACAAACATGGAGCCATGCGCGTTGGGGCGCTCCCAGCCCAGGCCCTCAAGGCCGTCACACAGGGCATCGCGACGCTCCTGGTACTTCAGGCGCTGCGCCTCGACCTCATCGCGCGGACCGTTGAGGCAGGCGATGGCCGCCTTCTGGATCGGGAAGAACATGCCAAAGTCGATCTGGCTGCGCAGCTTGGCAAAGGCCGAGACCACATCCTCGCGACCGACCAAAAAGCCGATACGCGCGCCGGTGACGTTAAACGACTTGGAGAGCGAGAAGAACTCCACGCCCACCTCGAGCGCACCGGGATACTGGAGGAAGCTGCCGCCCGGCTCGCCGTCGAACACGATGTCCGAGTAGGCGTTGTCGTGGACGATCAACAGGTCGTGCTCGCGGGCGAAGGCAATGATCTCCTCGTAGACCTCGGGCGTACCCACCGAGCCCACCGGGTTGGCAGGCAGCGACACGATCATGTACTTGGCGCGATCGGCGACCTCGGGGTCGATGCCCGCCACGTAGGGCAGGTAGTTGTGCTCGGCGACCAGCGGGTAGTACTCGAGCTTGGCATCGGCGATCTTGGCACCCGCCTCAAAGACCGGGTAGCACGGATCGGGCACCAGGATGGTGTCGCCCGGGTCGAGCAGCGCCAGGCCCAAGTGGCCCACGCCCTCCTGCGTGCCGTTGCACGACTGCACCATGGACGGCGTAATGCCACAGACACCAAAGCGGCGCTCGTAGTAATCGCACACGGCCTGCTTGAGCTCGGGTAGATCGCGCAGGGCATACTTCCACATCTCTGGGTCCTGCGCGGCCTGGGTCAGCGCTGTTAGCGCCGGGCGATTTTAGCCGCTAATAGTCAAACGATTTTGACCAATCCCGGTCACCGAATAATGGCCACCGTGCCTCCCCGCCGCCACT
>CABRHX010000013.1 GCA_902470805.1 uncultured Collinsella sp.
GCGGGTGGTTTCTGATGCGGCGCGCTGCGCGCCCCGCACAGGCTAAAGCCCGTAACAAAAAGCCGGGGCCCGCGTAATGCGGACCCCGGCTTTCAACCGTGACGGTATGTTATCCCAGTCCTACACGTAGAACAGGATGTCGTCGTAGGTCGGGACCGGCCAGTAGTCGGCGGCCACGATCTCCTCCATGGCATCCACGGCAGCACGCAGCGCATCCATAGCGGGAACGACCTCGTGCGCGTAGACGTTGGCCTGCTCCTGACCATCGAGGCCCTCGGCCTTCTGATGCACGGCGTCGAGCGCCTTGATGGAGTCGTTGATGGTGGTGATGCCGTTGCAAAGCTTGTTGAGCGTATTCTGCTCACACTGCATGGCGGCCTCGGCGCCGGCGGCGCGGATAGTCTCAAGGCCCTTAGCGACCTTGGTGGCATAGGCGGTAATGACCGGGCGATAGGTACGACGCGCCTCGCGAACCATCGTGGTGGCCTCGATGTTCATGAGCTTGTTGTACTTCTCGAGCTTGCAGTCGTAGCGGCACTGAGCCTCGGCCTTGGTCAGGACACCCGTCTCCTCAAAGAGCGCGATGGCCTTTTCGGAAACAAAGGCGGGCAGGGCGTCGGCCGTGGTCTTGTTGTTGGCAAGACCACGCTTCTCGGCCTCAACGGGCCACTCGTCGGAGTAGCCGTCACCGGAGAACAGGATGCGCTGGTGGTCGGTCAGGACCTTCTTGCAGTACTCGAGCGCGGCATCCTGGAACTCATCCTCGGGCGTACCCTCAAGCGCGTCGGCGAAGGACTTGAGCGACTTGGCCACGGCGGCATCGAGCACCAGGTTGGAGTCGGAGACGTTCTGCTCGGAGCCGCAGGCACGGAACTCGAACTTATTGCCGGTGAAGGCAAACGGGGAGGTGCGGTTGCGGTCGGTGTTGTCCTGCATCAGCTTGGGCAGGGTATCGGCGCCCAGGTCGAGCACGCCGCGCGTGGCATGGACGGAAGCCTTGCCATCGATGATCTTCTCGACGACCTCGGTAAGCTGGTCGCCCAGGAAGATGGACATAATCGCCGGAGGAGCCTCGTTGGCGCCCAGACGATGATCGTTGCCGGCCGAGGCAACGGAGGCACGCAGGAGCTCCTGATAGTTATCGACGGCCTCGATCACCGCGGTGAGGAAGACGATGAACTGCAGGTTGTCGAGCGGGGTGTCACCTGGATCGAGCAGGTTCTCGGACTCGGTGCCAAGCGACCAGTTGTTGTGCTTGCCCGAACCATTGATGCCCTCGAAGGGCTTCTCGTGCAGCAGGCAGACCAAGTCGTGGCGGGAGGCGATGAGCTTCATCTTCTCCATCATGACCAGATTCTGGTCGATGGCCTCGTTGACTTCGCCATAGACGGGGGCAAGCTCATGCTGGCAGGGAGCAACCTCGTTGTGCTTGGTCTTGGCGGGAATGCCAAGCGCCCACAGCTCATCGTCCAGATCCTTCATATAGGCCGAGACGGTGGGGCGGATAGCGCCAAAGTAGTGCTCCTCGAGCTCCTGGCCCTTGCAGGGAGCGGCGCCAAAGAGGGTGCGGCCGGTAATGACCAGGTCCTTGCGCTTGCGGTAGGCGTCCTTCTTGATCAGGAAGTACTCCTGCTCGTCGCCCACGGAAGGAACGACCTTCTTGGGGGTCTTACCGAACAGCGCCAAAACGCGCTTGGACTCACGCGAGAGCGCGGTCATGGAACGCAGCAGCGGGGTCTTCTTGTCCAGGGCCTCGCCCGTGTAGGAGCAGAAAGCCGTGGGGATGCACAGGACGTCGTCCTTGATAAAGGCGGGGCTAGTGGGATCCCAAGCGGTGTAGCCACGGGCCTCGAAGGTGGCGCGCAGGCCGCCGTTGGGGAAGCTGGAGGCATCGGGCTCGCCCTGGATGAGGTTCTTGCCCGTAAACTTGGTAATGGCGGTGCCGTCGTGGTTGGGCTCCAGGAAGCTGTCGTGCTTCTCGGAAGTAATGCCCGAAAGCGGCTGGAACCAGTGCGCATAGTGCGTCGCACCCTTGGAGATGGCCCAGACCTTCATGGCATGGGCAACGGCGTTGGCCACATCCAGGTCGAGCGGCTCACCGCCCTCGAGGGTTGCAGCAAGGCGCTTCCAAATGTCCTTGGGGAGGTAGTCCTTCATGACTTCCTCAGAGAACACCATGGTCCCGAAGCGGTCAGTAAGTTCGGCCATACGGAACTCCCTTCGTATCGGCACCGCGTGAGAAGCGGTGTTGATTACTAACGAACGAGTCATAGCTTAGACTCGCCGTGTTTCCGCGACATTACCGTTATGTTGCTGTCGCGAAACCAATCAATGAGGTTACCCTATCGAGGCGGCGTTGCCACCCTCAACAGCCAATCAACTGCATAAATTGCAGACCTCTCCCCATGGTTTAAGGGTAGTCAATTTGGGATGGAGCTCTATTAACTGGTATTTTGCATCAGATACCAGTCTTTATAGTCCGTGCCTAGATTAGCCGCTCTGTTATAGAGAAAGCCGATAGCAAGGCATCTTTGATTGGTATCCCCGAATAACGAGTGAAACTCCACCGTGACACAGTGGTGCTGTAGAATCCTTACAACACATCACACTATTAAGTATCTAAAGGAGCACGATATGCGCGTCGACGAGGTTTTTAAGCAGGCAGCATCCCAGGGCACCGCGCCCGTTTCGTTTGAGATGTTCCCGCCCAAGGGCGAGCTTACCCTCGACACGGCTCACGAGGTGGCAGGCAATCTGTGCAAGCTTTCGCCGAGCTTTGTCTCGGTCACCTGCTCTGCCGGCGGCTCGGGCAACGGCGCCACCACCGCCCCCATCGCACATATGATTACGAGCGAATTCGATACACCCTCGGTGGCACACCTTACCTGTGTGGGCCGCTCGCACGCCGATATCGCCGCCAAGATCGACGAGTATCGCACCGCCGGCGTTGAAAACATCCTGGCCCTACGTGGTGATCTTCCCGCTGGCGCGACCGAGGACGACAAGCCCGCCTCTGACTACGCCTACGCCCGCGACCTCATCCCCGAGCTCGTCGACGCCGGCTTTTGCGTGGGCGCCGCAGCCTACCCCGAAGGCCACATTGCCTGCGAGGATCTCAACCTCTCGGTCGAGCACCTCAAGCAAAAGCAAGACGCCGGCGCGAGCTTCTTTGTGACACAGCTCTTCTTTGATAACGAGTGCTTCTATCGCTTCCGCGAGCTTGCCGACAAAGCCGGCATCACCGTGCCTATCACCGCGGGCATCATGCCGTTTATGGGCAAGTCGCAAATCAGCCGCATGGTCTTTATGTGCGGCGCATCGCTACCCTCCCCCGTCATCAAGATTCTCGCCAAGTACGAGAACGACCCCGAGAGCCTGCAGGCAGCCGGTGTAGATTATGCTGCTCGTCAGCTTTGCGACCTTAAGGAGCACGGTGCCGACGGTCTGCACCTGTACACTATGAACCGTCCTGCAATCGCCGCGACCATTATGGAGCGCCTGGGGTAATGGAAAAACCGCACGTCGATACAACCGTTGTTGAAGTGCCGGCCGACCTTGCGTCGCCGGCGCTTTACCGTATCGACGCTGCCCACCGCCCTCGTGTCGACCGTGCCGAGATGCTGCGGTATCTGGGCTACGGCGGCCAGCAGATTGAGCCCGAACTGTCGCAGCGTATTGAGCTTGTCGTTGAGCGTCTGGAACTGGACATTGAGCCCCGTGGCGTGCGCCGTGTGTTTGCCGTCGATGCCGCAGGCGTCGACGAGCAGGGCGAGCCCTGCATCCGCTTGGTTGGCACCAATGTTGAACTGCGGGGTCGTGATATCTATCGCCACCTTAAGGACGCCCGCTTTGCCGCGCTCATGGCATGTACCCTCGGCATGGAAGCCGAGCGTCGCCTGCGCACCACGGGAGCCCAGCAACCCCTGGAAGGCGCCGTGCTCGACGCCGCATGCTCTGCCTATGTGGAAGCCGCCGTCGAGCAGATGGACCAGCAGGTCAAGGCTGCGGCCGCTGCACACGGACTCGCCGGTAACTGGCGCTTCAGTCCCGGCTATGGCGACTGCCCGCTCACGGCACAGCGCTCAATCGTGGATGCACTCAACGCCACGCGCCTCATTGGACTTACCGTCACTCCCACCAGCCTGCTCATGCCCACCAAGAGCGTGACCGCAGTGATCGGTCTGTTCGACGGCGAGGTCCACGACGCCCAGAGCCGCCCCACCTGCAATATCTGCCGCATGCGCGAGCACTGCCGCTTCCGCGCCGCCCACACCACCTGCTATTCCAGCCATTAGGAGCCATCGATGTTTACTCCGCTTATCACTCATGATCTGGACGGCGCCGCGCTGGCGGCACCCGTTGATGCCGCACGCCGTAATGGCGCTGCATACAAGACGCGCACGATCGACGACCTTCGCATTAAGGATGACCGCCTGCGTGCCGCCATCGAGGGCACGGGACACCTGCTGTTTGACGGCGGCATGGGCACCATGCTGCAGGCGTCCGGCATGAAGGCCGGCGCCCTGCCCGAGCTGCTCAACTTTGAGGAGCCCCAGGTCATTACCGACATTCAGCGCCAATACGTCGAGGCCGGCTGCGACGTGATCACCGCCAACACCTTTGGCGCCAACGCCCACAAGCTCGACGGTGCCGCCACCGTGGCAGACGTCTTTGCCGCCGCTGTCGCCTGCGCCCGTGAGGCCGGCGCCCGCTACGTCGCCGGCGACATCGGCCCCATCGGCGCCCTGCTGCGCCCCCTGGGCACCCTCAGCTTTGACGAGGCCTACGACCTCTTTGCCGAGGAGGTGCGCGCCGGCGTCGCTGCGGGCGTCGACCTCTTTATTATCGAGACTATGACCGACCTGGCCGAGATCAAGGCGGCGGTCCTCGCCTGCCGCGAGAACTCCAGCCTGCCCGTCTTTGCCACCATGACCTTTGAGGAAGACGGCCGCACCTTCTTGGGCACGAGCCCCGAGGTCGCCGCCATCACGCTCGACGCCATCGGCGCCGACGTCCTTGGCATCAACTGCAGCCAGGGCCCGGCCGAGCTCCGAGGACTCGCTGCGCGTATGCTCACCGTTACCGACAAGCCCGTTATGGTGCAGGCCAATGCGGGACTGCCCCACGTGGACGATGACGGCAATACCGTCTTTGATATCCAGGCGCCCGAGTACGCCGAGGCCGTCGCCGGCATGATCGAGGACGGCGTGAGCGTCGTCGGCGGATGCTGCGGTACCACGCCCGCGCACATGGCGGCACTTCGCACTCTCATCGACAACCACACGCCCAGCCCGCGTCACCGCAAGCCCAGCATGTCGGTCACGAGCGCCCAGACGGTCGTGGACCTCCCCTGCGACGGCCACAAGATCGCCGTCATCGGCGAGCGCATCAACCCCACCGGCAAAAAGCGCCTGCAGCAGGCCCTACGCGACGGCGACCTGGACTACGTCGTGAGCCAGGGCATCAGCCAGCAGGAGCAGGGCGCCGACATCCTGGACGTCAACGTGGGCCTGCCCGAGATCGACGAGGTCAAGGTCATCCAGCAAGCGACCGAGCAGCTCCAAGGCTCCACGCTGCTGCCGCTACAGATCGACTCCACCGACCCCGCCGCCGTCGAGGCCGCCGTGCGCCGCTACGCCGGCAAGCCCATCATCAACTCGGTCAACGGCAAGCAGCAGATCATGGACGAGATCTTCCCGCTGGTCGCCCACTACGGCGCCAACGTCGTCGGCCTCACGCTCGACGAAGGCGGTATCCCCGATACCGCCGAGGCTCGCTTCGCCATCGCCGAGCGCATCGTGGCCGAAGCCGCCCGTTACGGCATCGGCCCGGACCGCATCCTCATCGACTGTCTGGTCATGACCGCCTCGACCAACCAGCGCCAGGCTGAGCAGATCCTGCGCGCCATGTCTATGTGCAAGGAGCGCCTGGGCGTCAAGTGCGCACTCGGCGTATCGAACATCAGCTTTGGCCTGCCCGCGCGCCCGCTGCTGGGCTCGGTCTTTTTGGCCGCCGCCTTTGGTGCAGGTCTGGACGCCCCCATCATGAACCCGGGTTCCAAGCGCTTTATGGACACTGTCTACAGCTATCGCGTGCTGAGCGTTGAGGACGAGGGCTCGACCGGATACATCGAGCGCTACGCCGGCTGGACCGACCCGTACAAGATTGCCGCCAACCCGGCGGCCGCTCAGTCAGCATCGAGCGATGCCGCGCCTGCCGCAAGCACCACCGCAAGAGCCGATGACGACCCCATCCGCCACATGGTCGTCTCGGGTCGCAAGGGCGAAATCGCGGCCGAGACCGAACGCCTGCTGGCCGACCACGACGCCATGGACCTCATCAACAACCACTTTATCCCCGCCCTCGACGAGGTCGGAGTCCTCTTTGACCAGGGCAAGTTCTTCTTGCCGCAGCTCATGGCCTCTGCCGAGGCCGCGCGCGTGGGCTTCGATACCATCAAACGCCTGATGCCCGCCGGCGAGATTGCCGACAAGGGTAAGATCTGCGTGGCCACCGTCAAGGGCGATATCCACGACATCGGTAAGAACATCGTTAAGATGCTGCTCGACAACTACGGCTATACCGTCTTTGATCTGGGTCGCGACGTCGATCCGCAGGAGGTGCTCAAGACCGTCAAGGAGCGCGACATTAAGCTCGTCGGTCTCTCGGCGCTTATGACCACCACGGTCGTCGCCATGGAGGAGACCATCAAGCTGCTTCATGCCGAGGTCCCGGGCGTCAAGATCATCGTGGGCGGCGCCGTGCTCACCCCCGAATACGCCAAACAGATTGGCGCAGACTACTACGCCAAGGACGCCGCCGAGAGCGCGCGCATCGCCGAAGAGGTCTTTGGACAGTAACACAACGGAAACAACCGAGCACCAAAACGTGCCGCACGCGCCACGAGACGCGTGCGGCACGTTAGAATAGATGGGACTATGCTCGTTTTGGCAGATAGGAGCGCAAGGATGGCGATCACGCCTGCAGAAATCGCGGAAACCCGCGGCATGGTTGAGGAGCAGAACCTCGACATCAGAACCATCACCATGGGTGTTTCGCTCATGGGTTGCGGCGACGAGAACCTCGACCGCATGTGCACGAAGATCTACGACCACGTGACGCACACGGCTGAGCACTTGGTCGAGACCGCCGAGAACCTCGAGCGCGAGTACGGTATCCCCATCGTCAACAAGCGCGTTTCCGTCACCCCGGTGGCGCAGATCGCCGCGTGCTGCAAGGATGAGGACCTCACCCCCATCGCGCATGCCCTCGACCGCGCGGCCGAGACGCTCGGCATCGATTACCTGGGCGGCTTCTCCGCACTCGTCCAGAAGGGCATTGGCGACGCCGACCGCCGCGTCATCCAGTCCATCCCCCAGGCGCTCGCTACCACCAGCCGCGTCTGTTCCAGCGTCAACGTCGCCAGCCTGCGTGCCGGCATCAACATGGACGCCGTACTCATGGCTGCGCAGACCATCATCGACGCCGCTAAGCTCACGGCCGACCAGGATTCCGTCGGCGCTTCCAAGTTTGTCTGCTTTGCCAATATGGTCGAGGACTCCCCGTTTATGGCGGGCGCCGTCCACGGCGGTGGCGAGGCCGACGCCGTCATCAACGTTGGCGTCTCGGGCCCCGGCGTTATGGCCGCAGCCCTGGAGACGCTGCCCGATTCCGCATCGATGATGGAAGTCGCCGAGAAGATCAAGCAGACCGCCTTTAAGATCACCCGCGCCGGCGAGCTCATGAGCCGCGAGGCCGCCCATCGCCTGGGTGTCGAGAAGGGCATTGTCGACCTGTCGCTGGCTCCCACGCCTGCTATCGGCGACTCCGTTGCCCGCATCCTCGAGATCATCGGTGTTGGCACCTGCGGTGGTCCGGGCACGACCTGCGCACTCGCCATGCTCAACGATGCCGTCAAGAAGGGCGGCGTCATGGCCAGCTCCAGCGTGGGCGGCCTCTCGGGCGCTTTTATCCCCGTGTCCGAGGACGCCGGCATGATCGCCGCCGTCGAGGCCGGCGCGCTTTCGCTCGAGAAGCTCGAGGCCATGACCTGCGTGTGCTCCGTCGGCCTGGACATGATCGCCATCCCCGGTGACACCCCGGTCGAGACCATCGCCGGCATCATCGCCGACGAGATGGCTATCGGCGTCATCAACAACAAGACCACGGCCGTCCGCGTGATTCCCGCCATTGGCAAGGGCGTGGGCGACTGCGTCGAGTACGGCGGCCTGTTCGGCCGTGCGCCCATCATGCCGGTGAACCCCAACGCCGGCACCGTGCTTGCCCACCGTGGTGGACGCTTCCCGGCGCCGCTGAACTCGCTGAAGAACTAGCCCAGGGATACGAGGCGAGGAGCCCCGGGAAGGGCAAATATATAAGGTCGCCTGCTCGGACAGTCCTGACTCGCACGGAGAGCACATTAAGTGCTCTCCGGCTCGTGCGGAACTCGCGATCGACCTTATATATTTGCCCTTCCCGGGGCTCCCGCACAACGGGACCTCGGTTGGGTTCTATCCCTTTGGCAGTCGCTTCGCTTCTGCCCTACTTTGCTGGTATGGCGGTTTGGCACTGGATCGGTTCTATCTGAGATATGCTTGTTGCGGCTCTTCTTTTGGGAGGAGTCGCTTTTTTGTTGCTAGGAGGTTGGCCCGTGGTTGATGGGGATGTTCGCTCTGAGCTTCTTTCTGCTGATTGGAATGGCGAATGGATGCGCTTGCAGGCTGGTCGGCGGCGGGCTGATGATTCTTTTGAATGGGATAAGCGGGCTCGGCATTTTCGGCCGCTTGAGACTGCTCCGTATGCCCGGGACTTTATGAAGCTGTTGGCGTTAAAGCCTGGTGAGTCCGTGCTGGATATGGGATGTGGGGCTGGGTCGATTGCTATTCCGCTTGCTCAGGCTGGACATCCTGTGATTGCTGCCGACTTTTCCCCTGCTATGTTGGGCACGCTTGATGCTGGCATTGAGTACTATGGGCTCGAAGGCCGCATTGCACCGCTTGAGCTTGCTTGGGATGATGACTGGGATTTGGTTGGACCGGTCGCGAAAGCGGTAGATATTGCCTTTGCCAGTCGCTCTGTCACCACGACCAACCTAAAAGGCGCGCTTGCCAAGCTTGATCGAACGGCTCGTCGGCGTTGTGCCGTCACGATGGTCGCCAACTCCAGCCCGCGCTATGACCTTCACCTGATGAACGCCATCGGTGCCTCGGTTACCTGCAGTAATGGCTTTGTGTATGCCTTTAATATCCTCATTCAGATGGGTGCCCTGCCGCAGGTCACGTACTTTGAATCGCCGCGTCGCGATACCTTCGACAGCCTTGAAGCGGGCGTGGCGGACTTTTCCCGCATGCTTGAGCATGGCAACGAGGATAAGGTCGACCGTCTGCGCGACTACATCGCCCAGCACATGATCGAGAATCCCCATGCCGGTGAGCCGGGCTCCAAGGGCGTGCCGCAGGGGCGCTATATGCTCGACCATATCCGTAAGGTTCGCTGGGCGTTTATTGCATGGGAGCCGGTCTCTGCGCCCAGCTCATAGCCTGTTCGCAGCCCGCACCGCCCACTCATTCGGCATCCGCATTCTTTTTGAACTGGGCAAACGCGCTCCACACCGCGCCGTTCCTGCGTTATCGTGGGACAGCTCACGTAGATTAAGGCCCCGTCGCGGGGCGCCCCATACATAGAAAGCGAGAACCCATGGCACTGACAGGAGCCCAGGTCAAGCAGCTTCGCAGCATGGCCCATCACCTCAACCCCGCCATCATCATCGGCAAGTCCGATATTAATGAGGGCACCGTCGAGCAGACGGTCGCCTATCTGGAGAAGCACGAGCTCGTTAAGTGCTCCGTGCTCGATGGCTCCAGTCTTTCCGCCCGCGAAGCCGCCGAAGAGCTCGCCGAGCGCTGCCACGCCGAGGTCGTCCAGGTCATCGGCCGCAAGTTCTCGCTGTATCGCGAGTCCTCGCGCAAGGATATCGAGAAGATCAAGCTCGTCTAAGAGCCAATGATCCGGCGAGCCAACACATAGCAAGCTTACGGGTGCCCAAGTACTTCGGGCGCCCGTTTTTTTATCGCTCGACCAGCACGCCGTTGAGCCGACCCTCCACCAAGCGCTCGTATAGGCGCCGCGTCTCGGGCTCGGGCACGCCATTGACCTGTTCCCTCAGATGGTGCATATGCCCGCTGTACAGCTCGACGATATCGCGTCGCCGCCCCGCCGCACTGTAGACACGCATGGCGCAGCGCACCATATCCTCGCGCGACGTTTCCTGCCGAAGCCCCGACTCCGCCAGCCAAATCGCCGACTGCAGATCGTTTTCTTCTAGAGCGGCATTTGCTCCCTTAATCATGCAATCGATGTACTTTGACTGCATAATGCGTCGCATACGCAAAAAGTAGGTGGGATTACAGCCATTGGGAACATACAGCGGTCCGGCATAAAGCTGCTCAATCTTAAGGCACAGCTCAACTAAATGGGGCCCGCGCGCACCCGTGCGATTTCCCAAAATCTCGCGGCTTATCTGGTCAAACAGCCGCACATCGGTCTTGACGTAGTCGCCGTTGAGTCCGATGCATTCATTTTGAATGAGCACACACGACTTGCCATCCGGCGTCGGTCCCAAAGCCGACCGCAAGCGCGATATCGTCGAGTACAGGTTGTTGCGGGCGCTATTAAACTCGGCATGGGGCCACAGCTCCATGGCCAGCGTCTCACGATCGACGAGCGCATCCATGCCCAGCGCAAGCCGCTCGGCAAGCGTCGCCGCCTTCTTGCGGCGCCACATTTTGTCCGTGATGGGAAACCCGTCGCGCTCGGCGCGAAACGCACCAAACATGCGAATCTCGATATGGTCGATGGTATCAACGGCTTCAACCTCGCCAGCCTGGAACAGACGCTCGCCCTCCCCTTCCAAATCGTCGCGCAGCGAGTACCGCGACAGCTCGCGCACGGGAAGCTTCTTGCGTATCCTGCCCGCCGGCTCGCCCAGACAATGCATGGCAAGACGCGCAAAGAGCCGATACGATGGCTCTAGAATCCCCGCACGATTCATGGACATCCAGGCCGCAAGATCGCTGTCTCGGCCCGCACAGGCCAAATGCAGCGCCACCATCCAGGCCTCCGCTCCACCAACCTGCGTCTGGCTTATATCGAGCAACTCCGCTTCCTCGCGAACCGAAACCATCGAGGTGTTACGTAAATATGCCGCGCGCTCCAGCAGCAATGCGTTATCGCGCATGTACGCAATCGACTCCTCGGCAAGTTTGAGCACTTGGACCGCACGGAACTTTGCATTAACCGGCCGTCCCTCTGCCAGCGACTGCCAGCCTTCTAGCAACAGGCCAAACAGCTGAATCTGGTTGTCGCGCATGCGCACGGCAAAACGATCGAGCTCGTTGAACGCCGCGTCGTCGGTTACCGGCAAGCCGGAAAGGAGCCGCCGTGCCGCCAACACCATGCGCACCCAGATAGCCATCGCCTTAAGCCCACGTATGTCGAGCGCCTCCCGCACCACCGTCATCTCGTCGTCGCGCTCGTCGGTTCCCGCAAACGACCCGTCAAAGAGCTCCACCAGCATGCTATCGGCCCGTATAACAATCCCCGCGATGTCGAGCTCGCAGTCGTAGGCCTTGCTCGTTTTGAGCTGCTGTAGAACGCCGCCGTCATCTCCCCGCTCGGTCAGACAGCGCTTGACCTCAATATGCGCAGACAACATATCGAGTGCGGTATGGGATGTCTCGATTTCTGGCACGGCCAGGTTCGTAGGAAGCCCAAGCCCGTTGTCCCCATAGCAAACAGCCGTCAGTGTCTGGGCCACCCTCCATGAAACAGGGTCTATTTCGCAGGCCGCCCGTTCGCCCCCGCGCTCGATAACCGATGCCATATAGCGAGCGAGCTTTGTATTGGACACGCTGACCGCTGCCAGATATACGCCGAGCGCCTCGGCAGGCGTTGGCTCTGGAGCCGGATCGTCGGCATCGATCGTGCCCAGCGCTGCTCGGCAGATATCGGCCCCGTGCCCCGTCAGAGCCAGATCGACCCCATACTGCCCAGCAAGTTCAAGGACCGCCTCACGGTCCAAAAAGGCGTCCGCCAGGCCCATCGCCGCATCGCATCGGCCCGCCTTAAGCAAAATCCGGGCCGCCCTCGGAACAAGTTCGGGGCGAACCTCGGCCACCAACTTACGCAAGCGCAAGCGTCCGTTATCCTCCGTGCCCAGACACGTAAAACTCCGCTCGGCGGGATCCAAGCCAAAGATCGGGTAGTCGCGTACAAAGTAGGACTGGTCGACCATCGACAGCCTCACCCCGCAGGCCTCGAGTCCTGAGATATTGCCCTCGCCCATCAAAACCATGAGACATGCCACGCAAAACAGCGCATTATTGTCGAGCGAAGCCAGATCGACAAGTGCCGCGCCATATACGTTGACAATCTCGTTTTCGAGCAGACCGGCTACGTCGCCTTGGCCATACAGACCCGTCTGCAATGCCGAAACGAGCTCGGGCACGCCCTGCGTGAGCTGATAAAAGTCGAGCGATGTGCTGATCGAAAACGCCGATGCCCACGCCGAATACTCATAGGCATGCACCTTGAGCATCTGCGCATTGATCTTAACCGAATCGCCCAGCCCATGAATCAGCTGACGATTTGAAGGACGGCAGGAGATAAAGACCCCTACCCCCATAGCGCGCAGGCCGCGAATCCTGTCGATGAGGTCTTCGGTATCGTGCTGATCGAGGTTTGGCACATTATCAATCGCGATAAGGGAATGCGGTTTGTCTTTGAGTTCTTCGGTAACCACCTCGAGCTGCATAAACACCTCGCGCCCAATGGCGCGATCGGCCTCGATAATCCGCACGGGGCCTCGCGTCGGGTCGCATTTAACCTCATGGGTGTACTGCAGCAGCACCGAGGTCTTCCCAAACCCGTCGGGCGCATAGAGAACCACAATGCCGGCCTTTCGGCCCTTGGCGATAAGCTCATTCATCAAGCGTTCGCGTCGCACCATATAGCCTCCGCCCAGCGGCATCAGCTCGAGGTCGTCCATACTGCTCAAATCGTTTACCATGCCCACTCCTCAACTCGACCGTATGGACACTGTAGCCGCAAGACCATACAAGCCGCGCTATGAATAGAGCGACCTTGTGTTTTAGGTTGTCTTTTGGTACGCAAGCGGCAAGTTTTTGTACAGCGAGGGCCGATTGTTATTAATCCCCCGACTAATCGGTCTTTATGCAGGTGAATGAGCTTGTCAGCTTGTCCCATCTAAGCGGAAGTGTAACGCAAATGAACAAGGTTCACCCATGTCATTCAACTCGCCTAGCACCCGCTACCGTCTGCGACCTTTTAGTGGCATTTTTGCATAGAATCTGGTATGGAATGAATCAAGCTGTTGGGCATTCGACATTCGTCAAACTTGCAGCAAGATTTTGGTCAAGCATATGACAAGGACAGCAAAAAGGCCCCCGCAAAGCGGAGGCCTTCGGCAAAGCTATGTCGAGGTGACGGGCTCGCGCTACTCGCAGAGCGAAAGGGCGGCCTCGTCGGCAACGACAACGCAGTTGGTGTGCAGCTGCAGGATCGAAGCCGGGCACTCGGGCGTAACCGGACCATAGCACATGTCATGCACAGCCTGAGCCTTGGCCTCACCGTTGGCGACGACCAGGATCATGCGGGCATACATAATGGTCTGAGTGCCCATGGTGTAGGCCTGACGGGGAACATCGTCGATGCTGTCGAACAGGCGGCTGTTGGCCTGAATGGTGCTCTCGGTGAGGTCGACGCAGTGCGTGCCCTTGGAGAAGTGGTCATCGGGCTCGTTGAAGCCGATGTGGCCGTTGTTGCCAATACCGAGCAGCTGCAGATCCGGGTAACCGGCCTCGGCGACGATCTTGTCGTACTCAGAGCAGGCAGCGGCGGCGTCGGGGTTGGAACCGTCGGGCACATGCGTGTTGTTCAGGTCGATGTTGATGTGATCGAAGAAGTTCTCACGCATGAAGTAGTGATAGCTCTGGGGATCGTCGTGCGAAAGGCCGCGATACTCGTCCAGGTTGTAGGTGCTGACCTCGGCAAAGTCGACGTCGCCCTTCTCGTACCAAGCAGCGAGCTGCTTGTAGGCACCGATCGGGGTGGAGCCGGTGGCAAGGCCCAGCACACAGTCGGGCTTGAGGATAACCTGCGCCGAGATGATATTGGCGGCCTTGCGGCTCATATCCTCGTAGTCTTTAGCTTTAATGATCTTCATTACGCGTCCTTTCTCGTACAAGAGAGGCAAGGCTCCCTTACAAGCACTTGCCCGCGGCCCGCGTCGGCCGCAACCAACGTGTGCGGCCACCAGGGCGAGGTCGCGTAATGTATGTGTCTCGTGTCTAACCGCGTCGAGGCCCCTGCCCGTCCACGGTGACCCAAAGCCTTTTAGCTTCGGACAAATCCCATCTTGCCACGGAGGGCGTCCTCTTTCAAGGGCGCCCTCCGTAAACGTGTTTGAATTGTAGGCTAATGGCCACGTGCACTTGCTAGCGCTCGCGAGCAACGATGAGCTGGTCCATCTCTTCGACATGCACGCCAACGGAGCCCTTGATGCTCGAGAACTCAACGGAGTTGCACACCAAGATGGGAACCGTCACATCGTAGCCCTCGGCAGCAATTGCCTCGCGATCGAACTCAATGAGTACATCGCCCTTATGGACGATGTCACCCACTTGCGCATGTACGGTAAAGTGCTTGCCCTCGAGCTGAACGGTATCCAAACCAACGTGAATGAGCACGTCCAAGCCATCGACCGTGTTAAGCGCAACGGCGTGTCCCGTGGGAAAAATAGCCTCGACCTTGGCATCAGCCGGCGCGATCACGCGCGTTCCGGTGGGCTGAATCGCCACGCCCTGGCCCAAAAGGCCGGTAGCAAACGTCTGATCGTTTACCTCGGAGAGCGGAATAACGTCACCCGAGATGGGAGCATCCAACGTAAGGACTCGACCACGCATACCAAAAGACCTTAGGACTTTAGTGAACATGCTCCCCCTCGGACATACCGATCAACCAAAATAACCTTAACAGTTTACCACTTGGCACCCGTTTTTGACCATTAGGGAAGTTCGCGCTTGACAACCTCGACGATGTCGTCGACAACGCGCTGGGTCAGCTCGTGCGTCTCGGCCTCGGCCATCACGCGGACCAGTGGCTCGGTACCGCTCGGGCGCACCAGAATGCGGCCGCGGCCATCAAGCTCCTTCTCGGCAGCAGCGACGGCATCCCAGATGGGCTGGCAATCGTCCAGACCAGCCTTGTTGTCGGAATGCACGTTGACGAGTACCTGCGGGTACTTCTTCATGATGCCGGCAAGATCGGTGAGGGTACGACCGGTGCGCTTGAGCACGGCCAGCAGCTGCAGAGCCGTCACCAGACCGTCACCGGTGGTGTTGTGCTCCAGGAAGATGATGTGGCCGGACTGCTCGCCGCCGATGACGGCGCCATCCGCGAGCATACGCTCCAGAACGTAGCGATCGCCCACGGCGGTCTGAACCATCTCGAAGCCCTGCTCCTTCATAGCGATGGAGAAGCCAAGGTTGCACATGACGGTCGAGACAATCTCGGAGTTGGCGAGCTTGCCGCGGGCGGCGAGGTCAGAACCGCAGATAGCCAGGATGTAGTCACCGTCGATCTCATTGCCCTCGCTGTCCACAAAGAGCACGCGATCGGCGTCGCCGTCGTGGGCCAGGCCGATGTCAGCATGGGTGCGCAGCACGAGCTCGCGCAGGGGCTCAAGGTGAGTGGAGCCGCACTCGACATTGATGTCGGTGCCGCAGTAATCGGTGTTGATGGCATGGACCGTGGCACCCAGGCGCTGCAGCGCGGCGGGCGTAGTCTGGCAGGAAGCACCGTGACCGCAGTCGACGGCAACGACCAGGCCATCGAGCCTCAGGCCATCAAGCGTATCGATGGCGTGGTCGACGTATGCCTTGCGAGCGTCCTTCATCTTGATGATGTGGCCCACGCCGGCGCCAGTCGGCAGCGTATCGGCAGCCATGGCCTCCTCGGACATGACCCAGGCGCTAATCTCTTCCTCAACCGCGTCGGGAAGCTTCATGCCCTTGCGGCTAAAGAACTTGATGCCGTTGAACTCCGGCGGATTATGCGAAGCAGAGATGACGATACCGCCGTCGAGCTCGTTCTGGACGGTGAGCAGCGCCACGGCAGGCGTGGGGATGACGCCGCAGCAGTGCGGACGGCCGCCCTCGGCCATGATGCCAGCGGTCAGAGCGCTCTCGAGCATGGTGCCCGAAAGACGCGTGTCGCGGCCGACACAGATATCCGGACCAAGGAACTTGGTCGCCGCGCGGCCCAGGCGAAACGCGAGGTCGCACGAGAGGTCGGCGTTGGCGACGCCACGGACGCCGTCGGTACCGAAGATGTTCTGGGGCATAGGATCGCTCCTTCCCTAGCAGGCGATATGCAACCGCCCACCCTAGTCGAAAAAGAAAAGCGGGACCCGCCGAGGAATCGGCAGGCCCCGCTTGTACATTGTATCTCGAAAGGAGATAAAACCTTAGCGCTTGGAGAACTGGGGAGCGCGGCGGGCCTTCTTGAGGCCGTACTTCTTGCGCTCGACCACGCGAGCATCGCGCGTAAGGAAACCGGCCTTCTTGAGGTCAGCACGGTAGTCGCCAGCGTTCAGAAGAGCGCGAGCGATGCCCAGGCGCAGAGCGCCGGACTGACCGGAGATGCCGCCGCCATCGCACAGAGCGATAACGTCGAACTGACCGGCGGTGTCGGTCACCTTGAAGGGAGCAAGGGCGTTCTCAACGAGCTGATGACGGCCGAAATACTGCTCGGCGTCACGCTTGTTGATGGTCACCTTGCCGGTGCCGGGGACGAGACGGACGCGGGCGACGGCGTTCTTACGACGGCCGGTACCCTGGTAGACAACGGTGTTCTCAGCCATCTTTAAGCCTCCAGCTCAATCTTCGTGGGGTTCTGGGCAGCGTGCGGATGCTCGGCACCAGCGTAGACCTTAAGCTTGGTCATCTGGGCACGGCCGAGGGTGGTCTTGGGCAGCATGCCGCGAACGGCGCGCTCGATGACCTTCTCCGGGTGCTTCTCCATAGCCTGGCGGAAGCTCTCAGCCTTGAGGCCGCCGTTGTAGCCGCTGTGGCGATAATAGGTCTTCGTGTCGGCCTTGTTACCGGTAAGCTGGACCTTATCGGCGTTGATGACGACAACGAAGTCGCCGCAGTCGCTGTTGGGCGTGAACTGGGGCTTGTTCTTACCGCGCAGGATCATTGCGATCTGGGTGGCAAGACGGCCCAGGACAGCACCATCGGCGTCGACGAGAACCCAGTTGCGCTGGACCTCGCCCTGCTTGGCGTAGTGAGTCGATTTCGAAATCACTTAGACTCCTCCATGTACAGTACGTGTTGTTACAGAGATTCACGGGGCTCTGCAAGTAACCCGTCCATATTACCCCGCTCGCCGTACGAGTCAACAGGTATTTTGGCTCCGACCAGAGTTTCTGCACATGTCATCCACGAGCCATAATTTTTCCAGCTCTTTAGCTGTTGTCATTTTTTGAGGGTTCGCCGTCGTTAGCGCTCAACGAACTCTTGGATTTCCGCGAGCAGGCGCTTTGCCTCCTGACGGCCCTGGATATATAGGTCCAAAAGCTTTGCCGGATCGTGCTCGACATGGCCGACCTCGACCGGCTTTTGCGGAGCGACGACCAACGCACGGCCCTCGCGCTCATACTTCCACAGGTGCATGCGCTGGATGTTGTAACGGTCGTGGCGCGTCTCGATAGCCTCGAGCAGGTAGGGGTAGTCGGCATAACGCGCACGCGCGGCCGGCAAAAACTCGTAGGGTTTTTTCTCGTACGAGCGGTCCTGCGTGACGATGACGACCGCACGGTCGAAGCCCGCCTCCTCGAGCACATGCTCGATGGGGACCGAATCGGCCACGCCGCCGTCGACATATTTGTGCCCGTCAATCTCGACCGGCGGCGTCACCAGTGGCAACGAGGTCGATGCGCGCACGGCGTCGAGATCGAGCACGGCGCTTTTGACCGGGAGGTACGTGGCGGTTCCAAAGAGCATGTCCGTCGCGACGGCGTACATCTCGATGGGGCTCGCGTCGAACGTCTCGTTGTCAAAGGGATCCAGGCGGTCCTGGACATCGTTGAAGATGAAGTCGTAACCCACAATGGAGCCCGTGGACGCAAACGATGCGGCGCCCATGAAGCGGCTATCGTTGCAGAAAGCCAGGTTGATGCGGTTGGCACGGCCGATCTGGTGCGACTTGTAGTTCACGCCGTTGAGGGCGCCGGCCGATACGCCATATACCGCCGGAATCTCGACGCCGGCCTCCATGAGAACGTCGAGCACGCCCGCAGTAAACTGCCCGCGAAAACTACCGCCCTCCAGGACGAGCGCGACCTTGCCGGCGTTCTTTGCCTTATCTTCTGCAGTCATGTTGACCTCCTGCGATTGCGTTTTGGCTTTCTTCTACCCAGTTTTGGGATGACGAGCGCATGGGTTTTTCAAGGCGGCAGGTGAAGCGGAAAGTGTGTCCCAGTTTGAGGCGGGATTCCGGGATGCGCTTTCCGCTTGATGTGTCATCCGGAAACTACGTCCCAGTCTGAGCGTGAATTCCGGGACGTGCTTTCCGCCTGGGCTGCCATTGGGAAAGCGCGTCTCACCCTGCGTTGATGCGGCATTTTCTTTACGCCCGCGCCCTGCATAGAGTTCGATTCTCCGCGGGTGGAGGGATCCGTTAATGCGGCGCATGGCCGGCTGAGATTCGATAAACATCGCATCCGTTTTGAGTCGGAAGTTTGCGCGGAGAATCCGCGTATTTGCTTCGCAAATCCGCACCGGCTTCGGCCGCCTGCCGGCGTCCTCGCCCGCTCGCTGCAAACGCTTCGCGTTTGCTTAACGCTCGCGCCCTGCATAGAGTTCGATTCTCCGCGGTATCTGTAAGTAATAAAAAAGCAGGTAGAGACACTTCTCTACCTGCCTGTAACTATTGGTGGAGGCGCGGAGAATCGAACTCCGGTCCACGAAAGCCCCCTGATTGGCATCTCCAAGCTCAGTCGCTGGTTTAGTCTCGGACGCTTTGCGCGCAGCGACACGCTCGCGGCGTCCTAACCGGTTCGGTCTTAGCCTGCGCCATACCGATTACGTGCGCGGGAGCATTCCCCTAAAATGACGTCGCGCCGGTGTCGGGGAAATCACCGGGTTGACGCGCCGCTATAAATTAAGCAGCGAGAGCCATAGGCTCAAAAGAAGAGTTGTTGTCAATTCAATTTGACGGTACCCCTGTTTAACGAGGCGAGGAGACCTCGGCTTGCTTCCTCTCTCAGAGCTATCGTGTCGAAACCAGTCGCCCCCGAATGTCGGGAAAGTCTGGATGGTATCGGGCCTACAAACACCCGATAACCGTCGACTTTTCAAGGAACATACGGGGCGAGCCCCGCTTGTGATGAGTTATCTTACCACGTTCTGAAAGCAGGCAGCTGTTCTATGCACGAGCTGTGAAGACCCCAATGTGCGCCGCACTTCGCACTTTTGCTACCGATCGCGTCACGTATATTTTCGCCAAGCAAAATTGACCAGTCGAAAGGACCGTTATGGATACCAAGCAGCAACTTGTCAATGCCCTCGCAGGCCTGGGCTCAACCATTACCGAAGCTATGGATGTCATCGAAGGCTTTGTCCCCTGCGGACATCCCGCCCTCACGGTTTCGAACGCCCTTGTTGCGCTGGACGCTGACGATGATGCAGCTCTCGCCCAGCAGCTTGAGACCGTCGAGGGCTTTATCGACCACGTGAGCGAGAACCGCGGCGTGGCCGCCTACCACGGCATCGAGGTCGAGCTCGCGGGTCCCAAAGCCGATCTGTTCGCAGCAATCCGCGAGGTAGGCGCCCTTATGCAGACCGCAGGCGTCAAGAACACCCAGGTCAATGAGTGGGTCTACCGCAGTCTGGCAGCACTCGACAGCTCCGACGAAAAGGCAGCCGAGCAGCTCGCAGAAAGTCACGCCATCAAGGCCGAGCTTTTGTAAATAGCAGACACGGGCCCCTTGGCGCATCGTCGTCCAAGAGGCCCGCAAACAGTTCGCGTCAGCCGATAGCCGCGCCACCGCGTTCGGCCAAAGTAAGAATCGGCATCATTTGACGAGGTGTCTTTGCTGCAAGATCGGCATGTTCGAGCAGCTTGCGATCGTTGGTCACCAAGTAATCGACCTGGGCGCGTTTGCATGCGGAGAGTACCAAATTGTCCTCGTAATCGCGATGGAGCGTCAGATATTTGTCGGCTAGCCACAGATCGGATGCATCAGCGCCCACGGCCGTGGCGTTTTCGGTCATATTCCGAACAAACGCCAACGCCGCATCGCCAATTGCACGGGCAGATGCCTCGTCGAGCGCTCCCCCGCTGGCAAGAACGCTGCGCTTCAGCTCGTGTTGGACGACGTACAGCACATCCTTAGCGATATGCACCGGAAAGAACAGCAACGCCCCCGTCTCCGTCGCCTGCCCAATAAACGCACGCGCGGCAAGCGACTCGGCATGGTCAACACAAAACGAATCAACCCATACGTTGGCGTCCACCATGATCTTGAGAGGCGCCCCACTCACAGGATCATCCCCTTTTGGCGATAATGCTCATCCATGGCTTCGGAATAGATTGTGTCCCAACCGCGATCGTCGGATACGGGCGACGGAGCGATGCCCAGATCTGCATAAAGCCGGTCGGCCGCTGCCCACGACGCGGCAAACGGAGTATCGTGCGCGACGGTCTGTTGCCGGCCATCAACGGCAGACAGCACTTCTTCACACTGCCCGCCACCCTGCGCGACCTTGGCCACCACCTTTTTGATGAGTTCGGGCAGTGACCCGCCCGAAAGCCGTAGCGCCTCCTCGGCACGGTTCTTGACCTGGCGATCTACGCGAACGTTCACCTGTGCCATGCCGCTAACAGCACCCACGTTGATCCCGCTCCCTTCAATTGCTAGCACCGTTAGCAACACTATATAGAGAAGCTAGCAAATAATCAAATGCAAAAGACCTGCGCCCGGACGACACCGATGCCGTCCGGGCGCAGGCCAGATAACGTGGGCGAACGCGTCTGCTAATGCAGGTAAGCCTTCGCGTTGCCCAGACTGTAGGCAATCGTTGAGCCGTTGTGCAGCAGCGACGACGCCTGCGGGGTAATCGCGCCGGTAATGCCCAGCGCCAGGAGCGCCGAGTTGGTGAGCATCACCTTAGAATAGGAACTCGTCAGACGATCAATGAGGCCCTGGCTCATGCGGCGCAGGCGCACGATCGCGGCAAGATCCGTATCGGTCAGGATGATATCGGCGACCTCCTTGGCAATATCACTTCCGCCACCCATGGCCAGGCCCACGTCGGCCAAACCGAGCGCCGGCGAATCGTTGACGCCGTCGCCCACCATGGCAACATGGCGCCCCTCGCTCTTAATGCGCTCCACATAGGCGTACTTGTCCTCGGGCAGCAGCTCGGCCTTAAACTCGTCAACGCCCGCTTCGCGCGCAATGCGCTCGGCAGTGCGCTCCGAATCGCCCGTGAGCATAACGACATGCTTGACGCCCAGCGCATGCAGGTCGGCGATGGCCTCACGGACCCCGGGCTTAAGCGGATCCTCGATGCCGAGCACGCCGACGACCGTGCCGTCGACCGCCAGATACAGCGGCGACAGGCCCTGCATCTGAGACTCGATGCGCTCCTTGATGTCGGATTCGAGCTGTGCGCCCTCGTCCTCAAATACAAAGTGCGCGGAACCGATGATGGCGCGACGCCCCTCGATGGACGAAGCGATGCCGTGCGCCACAATATACTCGACAGCAGCGTGACGCTCGCGGTGCTCGAGCCCACGCTCGCGGGCGGCGTTGACCACAGCACGCGCCACCGGATGCGGAAAATGCTCCTCCAAGCAAGCGGAAAGGCGCAGGACCTCATCCTCGCTCCAACCATCGGTCGTCAGCACGCAAGCTAGACGCGGCTGGGCCTCGGTCAGCGTACCGGTCTTGTCAAAGACAATGGTGTCGGCCTTGGCAAACGACTCAAAGTACTTGGCGCCCTTGACCATGACGCCCATCTTGGCGGCATCGCTCATGGCGGTCATGACGGCAACGGAACCCGTGAGTTTGAGTGCGCACGAGTAGTCAACCATCAGCGCCGCCGAGGTCTTAATGAGGCTGCGGGTGGTAAGCGCAACCAGGCCCGCGAGCAGGAAGTTCCACGGGACGATCTTGTTGGCAAGGTCCTCCATATGCGACTGGCCCTCGGACTTGAGCGAGTCGGCCGTCTGCACGAGCGAGACGATCGAGCGGAGCTTGGTCTGAGCCGTATTGGCGCGCACGCGCACCAAGATGCTGCCGTCCTCCACGACGGTTCCGGCGAACACGTCGTCGCCCACGCTGCGCTCGACGGCCAGCGGCTCGCCGGTCAGGGTCGCCTGGTTGACCATGGCGCTCCCCTGTTCGACCACACCGTCAATGCAGATGGACATGCCAGTGCGCACGGCGACCAAATCGCCGGGCTCAAGCTCGGTCGCGGCAACGCTCACCTCGGTGTCGCCGACGACCTTTTGCGCCTTGTCGGGCACATCGAGCAGAGAGTTGATGAGCTCGTTTTCGCTCATGGCGCGGGTGTAGTCCTCGAGCAGCTCGCCCACGTTGAGCAGGAACATTGTCTGGCCCGCGGTGTCGACATCACGCTTGACGAACGAAATGCCAATGGCCGAAGCGTCGAGCACAGGAACGGTCAGGCGCGGCTGCGCCAGCTCATGAAGGGCGGCGCGCAAAAATGCCATGTAACCGGCCACGACAAACACCGCACGCAGAGGCGTAGGCAGGAACCAGCGGCGCGCGTAGTGGGCACCGATAAGTGTGGCAAGATCCATGACGAGCTTGTGCTTGCGTGGCTCAAGCTGCATCACGTAACCCGTCTTTGTGTCGGCAATGGCCTGGGCATCGAGAGCGCCCAAGGCATCGAGCACGCTCGCGCGGCGCGGCTCGTCGTACTCCAGCGCCATCTGGCCAATACGGCCATAAACGCGTACCTTGTGCACGCCGTCGATATCGCCGCTGAGCTTAAGAAGTGCATCGAGATCGCTCTCTGGCACAGGACCCGCCAATTGAAGACGGGTCCTGCCGGGGATCTCGCTAATAACCGAGAATCTCATAGTTTGTGCCTGGGAGCGTTACTCGGCTGCCTCGTCAGCAGCGGCCTCGCTCTGGGTGATGTAGGCAGCCTCGGCAACCATGTCGTCGACATTGGCCTTGGCCTGCTCGACCATGTCCTGGTAGCAGTTCTTGACGCGCATACCGCACGCAATGCCCTGCACGCAGGCATTCTTTACCGGAGCGCTGGTGAGCAGCTTGATGCCGGCCGTACCAAGCAGAAAACCGCCACCGACAAGCAGGGTGTTAAAAGTCGACTTCTTCATGTTGCTTCTCCCTTTTGCCGCACAAGCGCGGCATGGTGCCTTAGCACCCGAGTTCATTAGTTTGCTCGAGCACGCTTTTGAAAATAGTTTAGTATAACTATTTGGTCAACAATGGCTAACTTTTTGGAAACTATGGGGGTGAACTCAATATGACAAAGGGACAGTCCCTTTGTCATATTCCTACAGCTGCCAGGCAGCCGCTTCCTTTTGCAGCGCAACCATGCGGGCGAATTCTCCACCTGCCGCCTTGAGCTGTGCCGGAATACCCTGCTCGGCAACCACACCATCCTTGAGTACAACGATTTTGTCGGCATTTTCCACCGTACGCATACGGTGGGCAATAACGATAACCGTCTTACCTGCAAGCAGACGGGAGAGTGCCTGTTGCACCACGGTCTCGTTCTCCACGTCCAAGCTCGCCGTCGCCTCGTCCAACAGCACGATGGGCGCATCTTTGAGCAGCGCGCGGGCGATAGAGATGCGCTGGCGCTCGCCGCCGGACAGCTTGGAGCCGTTCTCGCCGATCATGGTGTCGTAGCCCTGCGGCATGCGGCTCACAAACTCGTCGCAGTTGGCGGCACGCGCGGCCGCAAGCACTTCCTCATCGGTGGCATCACGACGCCCGAGGCGGATGTTTCCCATCACCGTGTCGTCAAAGAGCAGCACGTCTTGGAACACAATGGCGTAGTCGCGCAGCAGCACCTCGGGATCGACGCTCGCAACATCCACGCCACCCACGGTGACCGTGCCTTCGGTGGCATCCCAAAAGCGCGCGGCCAGGCGGCTCACCGTAGACTTACCGGAACCCGAAGGACCGACCAGTGCCGTGACCTCGCCTTCCTTGGCGGTAAAGCTCACATCGGTAAGAACTTTCTCGCCGGCGCGTCCGTCCTCGCCCGCACCATAGCCAAATGCCACGTGATCGAACACCACATCGTGACCCACAGGCTCAAATTTCTCGCTGCCCCGCGCCGCAGGCTCTTCCATGATGGAACGCATGCGCTTGGCAGACGACTCGGCGGCAAACAGCTCGGACATTAACATCAGTGCCTGATCGAAGGGCGCATAGATGCGGCTCACCATGAGCAGGAAGGCAAACATCACCAAAAAGTCGACCTGGCCGGAGGCGACCATCGCAGCGCCCGTGACCAACGTGGTGGCAATCCCCAGGCGCAGGATGGCAAAGGCGGAGTTGACCAAAAGCCCATTGGCGAGCTCGCCTTTGGTGGTCTCGCGCTCCTCGGCATCGATCACGGCGTTGAGCCCCTCAAGATAATGAGCCTCCTGGTTGGTGGCGCGGATCTCGCGCACGCAGTCAAGCGTCTCCTGGATCGCCTCGGTGACCATGACCTTCTCGGCGCGCACGCGGTCGAACACCGGGGTCATGGGCCCGCGTGTCAGATACAGCACGGCAAAGGCCACGGGCACGCTCCAAAACGCCGCAATCGCCAGCTGCCAGCAAAAGAACAGCGACGCCACGAACACGATGGCGCTTGCGATGATGGCGCCCCAGAGTTCTCCCAGCACATGGCTGTAGGCATGCTCCATAGTCTGAACGTCGCCCATGATGGTTTCGGTTAGATCGGCCAGATCACGACGGCCGAAAAACGACAACGGCAGTTTGCGCAAGCGCTCGGCAATCCCCATGCGCTGCTTGCCGCACTCCTCGTAAAAGATGCAGTAGGTGTAGTAATACTGCTGCCAGTTAGAGGCAAAGAGCAACACAAAAAAGACCAGGAGGCCGCCCACGATCGGCAGGGCATCCGGCAGGTCGGCACCGGTGACGAGATGCTCGACAAAGCCGGCCATGACCAGGAACAAAAAGCCCATGCCGGCCATGGTCACAAGATTGGTGAGCGTGGTCCAGAAAATGCCGCGTTTTACGCCGGCGACGCCTTTATCGGATAGGAAATACTTCTTTTGGAATGAGGCGAACATTTAGGCCTCGCCTCCCTTCGCCACCGCGACATCCGCGGCAGCAGTGATCTTCCAGCTCGCGGCCTGTTCGTATTCGGCCCACATCTTGGCATACAGACCCTCTTGGGACAGCAACTCGGCATGGGTACCCGACTCCTGTACGCTGCCCTGGTTGAGCACCACGATTTGGTCTGCGCCCACTACAGTCGAGAGTCGGTGCGCAATCATAATGACCGTGCGACCCGCCGCCAGCTTGCTAAAGGCGCGCTGGATGAGCGCCTCGTTCTCGGGATCGGCAAACGCCGTGGCCTCATCGAGCACCACGATAGGTGCGTCCTTAAGGATCGCGCGGGCGAGTGCCACGCGCTGGACCTCGCCGCCCGAAAGATATGCTCCGCCGGCACCGAGCATGGTATTGATGCCCTGTGGGAGCTTGGCCACAATGTCGTCGCACTGAGCTGCGGAGAGGACCGCACGCACTTCGTCGTCAGTGGCCGTAGGCTTGGAGGCACGCACGTTATCGGCAAGTGTTTGCCGGAACAGCTGGTTGGTCTGGAACACGAAGGCAACCTGGTCCATAAGCTCGTGCGGGTCCATGTCGCGAACGTCTACGCCGCCTACGAGCACGCGACCTGCGGAAACATCCCAAAAACGCGGAATCAGGCTTGCGCAGGTTGACTTGCCGCCACCCGAGGGACCCACCAGGGCGAGGGTGCTACCAGCGGGAACGCTGAAACTCACATGGCTAACGGCAGGTGCTTCGGCACCCTCGTACGTAAAGCTCACGTCCTCAAATCGCACGTCGCCGCCGGCAGGGTGCTTGGGTTGGGCGGGCACGGAGAGCTGCTTGGATTCCATGACGCTTCGAATACGCGCCAGCGAATCGGCACTCATCTGAGAGGCCTCGCCCACAAACATGAGCTTGGTCATGGCCGTCGGCACCACGGCCGAAAAGATCGCGTAAAACGTGAAGTTGGCCATAAAGTGCGCGAAGTCCGTCTCGCCCGGCGCCAACAGCAATGCCACGGGCAAGAGAAATGCCACAAGGCCATTGAGCGCGGTAAGGTTGAGCACCTGCGGACCTCGGCAGAACGTGCCCGCATAGTTTTGCGCCATGTCGGCGTATTCGGCGATCGCGTCGTGGAACGCCTTAAAGGAATAGACCGTCTGCTGAAACACCTTGACCACGGGAATGCCGCGTACGTATTCGGTGCCGGTCTTGTTCATCTTGACCAGCGCTCCCATGTAGGCCTTCATGAACTCGGCGCCTTTGCCGCTCATCATGGTGGCCATGGCACCAAGCGAAATGGCCACCGAGATGAGGCATGCCGTGCCCAAGCGCCAATCGAGGGCGAATAGCAACACGAGCAAGCCCACGACCATGGCGGTGGCGCCGGCGATATCGGGCAACATGTGTGCGAGCAAAGTCTCGGTAGAGGCGGCGCATCCGTCTACAATACGGCGCAGCTCACCGGTGGCGTGCGTGTCAAAGAAGCCAAGCGGCAGCTTAAGCAGGTGCTCGCTCGTAGTCTTGCGGATATTGGACGCGCAGCGAAACGCAGACAGGTGCGTGCACATGAGCCCCACGAAATAAACTACGATGCTTGCCAGCGCAAAACCCACGGCCCACCAGCCATACATCGCGATGTCGCAGGCTTCGCTCCAGTTAGGTGCCACGGCGATCAGATCGCGCGCGACAAGCCAAATGCACACGTACGGGCCAAAGCTCAGCAGCTGCGAGAGCGCTGAGAGCGCCATGCCCAAATACGTTAGGAATTTGCGGTCACCGGCATATGCAAGCAGCTCGCCGATACCGCCGCCTTCCTTTTTTGATTCCTTTGCCATGAGATTCCTTTCTAACGGCTTGAGAGTTAACCGTAATGAACTTATCATTGATGTGTTAGCCATGGCTCACAATCAAGCCAGGCGTGGACGTTTCTGCAAAGGAAAGGGACGCTTTTGCAAATACGGCAGGCAGCGACCGACATAACCGAGCTCTACGCGCCGCAGTTTGAGCAGTTTGGCCTGGAGCTTTCCGGCAAGGGCGCCGTCTTTACCGGCGAGGTGGCAAACGATCGGGCGCACGGACGCGCATGGATCATGCCCCTCTCCCCCACCTGCATCGTCATGGAGCATTTCATCACCCCGACGCACGATATGTACCTGGCCGAATACACACCCGAGCCATACGCCTGCGTGAGCCAAATCAGCAGCGCCACGCTCACCTGCATGCCCGAGATAGGCATAACACCCGCAAACCTCAAGCCGTTGCGCGGGTCGTGGCCGAGCAATGCAATTTGTAGTTTTATCCAGGATACCTGCGGAAACGAGCTCAGTCCGTTATACGCCGGACAGCTCTATCACTCGCGCTCGGTGTTATTCCTACCGAGATACTTCGACGATTTCGAACGCCGCTACCCCGGCGAATTCGCTGGGCTTTTTGACGCCTTTGCCGAGTCGTGGGGCGAAGAAGCGCTATCGGCGATCGATCGGACACTCTGCCGTCTCGATGAGACGCGCGCTCGTGTCACGGGCGGGCATCTTTACATGAAGGGCACCGTAGAGACCATGGTTGCCGAGCTGGCGTACGCGCGAACAGCCCACAAGCAGGCACGTCAGGCCGAAGGGACACAGGCCGCTCTGGACATTGTCGAAGAAGCGATCCTGGCTGTCGAGCGCGCCCTTGACGAGGGGCGTCGCATCGGCGTGGACGAGGTCGCCGAGCGGCTCTACACAAGCCGCTCCAAACTCTGCGCCACCTTTAAAGTCCAGACGGGCGAATCACTGGGCTCCTATATGCGGAGGCATCGTATGGAACGCGCGCAGGACCTTTTGGCCGACAGCCCCCTTTCGATAGCTCAAGTAGCCGAGCGACTCGGCTATCCCCAACAGGCGGCCTTCGCCCAAGCGTTCAAACAATACACCGGCATGACACCCACGGCTTGGCGAAGCAAGCACCGCTAAGGTCCAAGCTCCTTGGCCGTTACGGAGCGATTTAATTAGCCGCCGCCCATCAGCTCGCCCAGGATCTAAACGTCAAGATGTGCACAATCAAGCGCCTTTTTGATAAGAGGGGCAGATCGATCAGCCAAATACAACGGAATGTTGAGCACCCCGTCGTCGAGCTTTAGGTTCTTAAGTGAGTAGCGGACCCTCAATGGAGTCGTCTCCGCATGCTTGTCGGCATAGTACTTAAGGCTCTTGGAATGAACGACCTCTCCCGATTTGACCTCGACGGGAACGATTTCGTTTCCGACTTGAATCAAAAAATCGACTTCGTGCTTCGGCTTCTCGTTTGTCCAATAACGCGGAGCAGCATCTAACTGTGAAAGTAATGCCTGAAGCACATAGTTCTCGGCGAACGAACCTTTGAACTCCGAAAATAGCGCATCCGAGATGGCAAAAGCGGACGCATCCAGCCTTGCCATGCGGCGTAGCAAGCCGACATCAAGACAGTAGACTTTAAATGCCTTGAGGTCATCGTACGCAGAGAGCGGCACACCACCGGCAGCATTAAGGCGAACCGCCGTGATGAGCCCAGCATCGGCAAGCCATTCCAGAGCATCCTCGTATTCTCGAGCACGAGCCCCCTCGCGCACCGCACCCCAAACGAACTTTTTGTTCTCGCGCGCCAACTGAGCTGGAATCGAGTTCCATATTTGCGAAAGCTTGGCGAACTGCGCACGGCCACCATGCTTGGCAAAATCGCGCTCGTAGGAATCCAAGAGATCAGACAACACCTTATCGACCTGAACGATATCGCCCGTCTCCGCCCACCGGCCAAGAGCCTCTGGCATGCCGCCGCATGCAAAATAACGACGAAGATGCTCGACGAGACGGACATGGAAGAAATCGGGCACTGTCTCGATCTGATCCAGGCCGCCAAGGTATTCGTCGTAGTTTGCAGCGCCCTCGGCTTTCAGAAACTCGGAAAAGCTCATGGGGCGCATCTCCATGAACTCGACCTTTCCCACCGGAAAAGCGCTGGTCTCACGGGACAAGCGAACGCCCAACAAAGACCCTGCGCATGCGACGTGATACTCGGGGGCCTCGTCACAGAAGTATTTAAGGGCGCCGACTGCAGAAGGGCAATCCTGGATCTCATCAATAATAAGCAGCGTCTCGCCGGGATCGATAGGCTGTCCAAGTGCCAGGGAAAGGTTTGAGATGATCCGCCGAGGATCGCGCGTACCTTCGAAAAACTGAGCGTACTCGCTCTGTACCCCAGGTGACGGTTCCTCGAGCGTCAGATACACAAAATTGCGGTACGAGGTTCGACCGAACTCCTTAAGCGCCCACGTCTTTCCAACCTGGCGCGCCCCCTTAAGGATAAGCGGCTTACGATATTCCGACGCTTTCCAAGCGTTAAGCTTGGCAATGATATCTCGCTGCATGACCGAACCTCCCGCAAAGAAACTTCCGTAAACGTGATATTTCCCACATTTTACCCTAGGTAAAACGTGACATTTATCACATTTACGGAAGTTTTAAGCTCATTTCGACACACTTTCATCACATTTATTGCAATTTGACAAAGGGACAGTCCATTTGTCACCCGCACAAAAATGGGCGCGCCCACAGCGCGCCCATTCACTCTATTTATATCAGCCCGCCTGACCCGAACGGCCGAGTCGTCTGGCCGGGGAAGCCCCGAGTCGCCGGGGTGTTTGCTCCAAATGAGTTCCGCATGCAAAGAAGGCCACTAAATGTGGCCTTCGTCTTGCATAGGACTGTTTGAAATTTGGAGGAAACACCCCGGCGACTCGGGGCTTCCCCGGCCTCGCAGCTACGAGAGCGACGTTCTCAGCAACTCGTTGAAGAGCTTCGGATTGCCCTTGCCGCGGCTCGCCTTCATGCACTGGCCCACCAAAAAGCCGATGACCTTCTGGTTGCCGTCACGATACTGCTGCGCCTGCTCGGCACAGTTAGCCAGCACCTCGTCCACAATCGGCTGCAGCGCGCCGGCGTCACTCACCTGACGCATGCCGCGCTCGTCGACGATCTTGTTGGGGTCGTCGCCGGTCTGTGCCATGGCCTCAAAGACCTCGTGCGCCTGGTTGGAGCTAATAGCATCGGTCGCCAGCAGCTTGGCAAGCGCCGCCACCTGAGCCGGCGCAATGCCGGACTCGGCGAGCGACACGCCCGCGCCCTTAAGGTAGGCGATCATCTCGTTCACCAGCAGGTTTGCGACCGTCTGAGCCTCCTTGCCGGCCATACCGGCAGCAGCGGCCTCAAAGAAGTCGGCAAACTCGGGGTCGCCGGCAATCTGCTCGGCGTCGGCCGCCTTAATGCCAAAGTCGGCCTCAAAACGGACGCGCTTGGCATCGGGCAGCTCGGGAATCTCACCACGGCAACGGTCGATGAACTCGTCGTCCAGATCGAACGGCGCCAGGTCGGGATCAGGGAACAGACGATAGTCGTCGGCCGTCTCCTTCACACGCATGACCACAGTGCGCTTGCGGCTGGGCTCCCAGTGGCGGGTCTCCTGATAGATGATGCCGCCCTCCTCGAGCACCTCGGCCTGACGGCAGATCTCGTAGGCAAGGCCGTCATGCAGGCTCTTAAACGAGTTGAGGTTCTTAAGCTCGGTCTTAGTACCCAGCTTGGTCTCGCCGCGGCGGCGCAGCGACACGTTGCCGTCGCAGCGCATGGAACCCTTCTCCATGGAGCAATCGGAAATGCCCAGCGTCACAAAGATACGACGGAGCTTCTCCATAAACAGGCGAGCCTCCTCGGGCGTGCGCAGGTCGGGCTCGGTGACGAGCTCAATCAGCGGCGTGCCGCAGCGGTTGTAGTCGACGAGCGACTCGGCAGCGGCGGTAATGCGGCCCTCGGCACCGCCCACGTGCACCATCTTGGCGGCATCCTCCTCCATGTGGATGCGCAGGATGCGAATGGGCACCGTGTAGGAACCGTCCTCGCGGCGCACGGGCATCTGCAGGTTGGACGCGTCGTAGCTGGCCAGATGGCCGGCACGCTGATTGCCTTCGCGCATGGTCGACGTCATGGACGTGGACAGGCCCTCGGCGTTGGCCGAGGCGCTCGCCAGGCTCTGGGCCTCGGCCTCGCCGAATGCGCAGTCGGGGCGCTCGGCGGCACCGCGACCGGTCACATCCAGATCCAGGTGACCGTACATGGCAAAGGCGACCGGACCCTGCGTGGTCTGGAAGTTCTTGGCCATGTCGGGATAGAAGTAGTGCTTGCGGTAGAACATCGAGTGGCGCTGGATCTCGCAGTTGGTGGCGAGGCCGGCCTTGACGATGCTCTCGATGGCGCGCTTGTTGGGCACCGGCAGGGCGCCGGGCAGGCCCAGGCACACCGGGCACACGTTGGCGTTGGGCTCGTCATCGTGGCTGAGCTTGCAGTTGCAGAACATCTTGGTATCGAGTGCGGTGAGCTCGGTATGGATCTCCAGGCCGATCACGGCCTCCCAATCCTGCAGGACCTCGGAAAGCTCCTTCATTACAGCTCGCCTCCCTTCCCGGCAAAATCGGGCGCGACGGAAAGCGCGGGCGCGCCCGTGGCGGTATCGGCAAAACCGCGCTCAAGGGCGCGGGCAAACGTGAGCAGCTGACGGTCCTTAAACGCCGGGCCCACCAGCTGGGCAGAAACGGGCAGCTGAGTATCCTCGCCCAGGCCCAGCGGCACCGAGATACCACCGTTGCCGCAAATGTTGAGCGAGATGGTGTACAGGTCCGAAAGGTACATCTGCATGGGGTCGCTAATCTCGCCAAACTTAAAGGCCGTGCGCGGCGAGGCGGGCATGAGGATGGTGTCCACCTTGGCATACGCGGCGTCGTAGTCCTGCGTGATGAGTGTGCGGGCCTTTTGCGCAGCGTAGTAGTACTTGTCGTACACGCTCGAGCTCAGCAGGTAGGCGCCGAGCATCTGACGGCGCTTGGCCTCGGCGCCAAAGCCGTGGGCGCGCGACAGCGAGCTCTGGTCGGACAGGTTGGCGCAGCCCTCCTCCTGGTAGCCGTAGCGAATGCCGTCGAAGCGAGCCAGGTTGGAGAACGCCTCGGCCGGGCCGATAACGTAGTAGGCGGCGATGGCGGCGTCCAGGTGCGGCAGGTCGACCTCGACCAGCTCGGCGCCCTGGTTCTGCAGCTCCTGGGCGGCGCGCTGAACAGCGGCCTTGACCTCGGGCGTCAGGCCCTCGGCCTCCATAAACGCAGGGATGATGCCCACGCGCTTGCCCTCGATGCTGTCGTTGAGGTGCCCGGTAAAGTCGACGGCACAATCCTGGCTGGTGCAGTCGTACGGATCGTGGCCCGCGCCGGTAAGCGCGTTCATGGCCAGCGCGACATCCTCGACCGTGCGGCCAAAGGGGCCCACCTGGTCGAGCGACGAGCCAAAGGCAACCACGCCGTAACGGCTCACGGCACCATACGTGGGCTTAAAGCCCACCACGCCGCACAGCGACGCCGGCTGGCGAATGGAGCCGCCGGTGTCCGAGCCCAGCGAGAGCGCGACCTCGCCCGCGGCGACGGCGGCAGCGGAGCCGCCCGAGGAGCCGCCGGGCACGCGCTCGGTATCCCAGGGGTTGTTGGTGCGGTGGAACGCCGAGCTCTCGGTGGAGCTGCCAAAGGCAAACTCGTCCATGTTGGCCTTGCCCATGGGCAGGCAGCCGGCGTCGAGCATGCGCTGGACGCAGGTGGCGGTGTAGACGCTCTGGTAGTCCCCGAGCATGCGGGAAGCGCAGGTGGTGCGTGTGCCCACGAGGTTCATGTTGTCCTTGATGGCCAGCGGCACGCCCGCGAGCGGGGGCAGCGGCTTGCCTGCGGCGCGGTCGGCATCCACGCGCGCGGCGGCCTCGAGCGCCAGCTCGGGCGCCACCTGCAGGAATGCCTGGACCCCGCCCTCGCGCGCCTCGATGGCGGCAAGGGAGGCCTTGGCCACCTCGGTAGCGGTAAAGTCGCCGGCGGCAACACCCGCGGCGATCTGGGCGGCGGTAAGGGAATCGAAGCTTAGCGCCATTACTCGCTCTCCCCCTCTCCCAAAATGGACGGCACGCGGAAGTAGCGGTCGCGCGCGCTACCGGCGTTTTCGAGTGCGACATCGAGCGGCAGGTCGCGCTCGGGCTCGCGCAGGTCATCGCCCATCACGTTGGACAGGCTTCCGATAGGATGGAACGTGGGCTCCACGTCGGGCAAGTCATATTGCAGGACGGGCTCGAGCATCTGGACGGCGTCGTTCATGTAGGACGTCATCTGGGTGAGCTCGTCATCGGTCAGTGCGATCTTTGCGTACTCGGCGGTGCCGCGCACGTCTTTCTCGCTGAGTGCCATAGGCGCTCCCTTCCGCATAACAGTTAAACCGCTCTAGTATACAGGGCGGCGCCGGCTTGGAGCAGGCGCTTTACCCAAATGCAGCGAAAACGTAACGAGGGCGACGGTTGGCAGGCGACGGGCTGGCGGTTCCGCAGCGAAACCGCACCGTCCATAGCAAATACCGTCCCGCCCGCAGCGAAGGCCGTCCCGCCCACAACGAAAAGCATCACAACATTCGACGTTTTTCGCCAAAATCGCAATTTTCATCGAATGTTGTGATGGTTTGGAAGTCCCGACCACCACAAAAGTGCCCGTCCCCTTTATGGTGGCTCTGAACGATGCTTTATGCCGAGGCCTTGGCCTTGCGGCGCTTGCGGACCGCGTGGATCACGATGTCCAGCAGCAACAGCACAATGGCTACGACCACGATGAGCACGGCAAACTCGCGCTTGCCCCAGTGGCGACCGGCCAGCGACTTTTGCTTGTCGACGTCCTTCTTGTTGTACTTGGTGCGCACGCAATGCACCAGCAGGCGATGGTCGTTCACGCCATAGGGCGTGCAGGTGACAAGCGTCACCTTGTCGGCGCCGGGCTCGATGGTCAGCGACTCCATCTCCTCGGGCAGCACCACCTCGGAGTCCACCATCTTGTAGGCGAGCGTCTTGTTCATGGTGTGCAGCAGCACCAGGTCGCCGGGCTCCAGCGAGTGGATGTCGTCGAACATGCTCAGGTTGCGCATGCCCGAATGCGCGGTGAGCACGCAGTGCGTCGAGGTGCCGCCCACCGGTAGGCTCGTGCCCTCCAGGTGGCCGACGCCCGCCATAAGGACTTCCTCGCTCGTACCGTGGTAGATGGGCATGCTCACGTCGATGGAGGGGATCTCGACCCAGCTCATCATGGGATCGCGGTCAAAGATGAGCTGCTGGGCGTAGGGCTCGATCTGGTCGGCGGGAAGCTCGGTGGCCTCGCCCGCCAGCTGCTCGTTAAAGGAGCGCGCCTGGAGCAGGATGCGCTCGCGCTCCTCGGCAGATAGCGCGTCCACGGTGCTGGACACCGTGCTGATCTGGTTGAACACGCCCGATGCCTCGAGCCGGTCCAAGATCCACGGCCAGGTCATAAGGCCCACACCAATAAGGATGATGACGATGGTGATGAGCCGGTCGGCCCAGCGCGGCAGCCGCTTGCGACGGCGCTTGGCCTTGGGCTTTGGTTGAGGTTTGGGCTGAGGGCTTGAGCCGCCGTTGTCCGCGGCGTTATTGCTCTTCATATGTTTGGCGCCCTGCACCATCGCCGGTCACTCCTCTACAACTCAAGTTGTCTAAACAAATAATAGCCGAATTGCGAGCTCATGCGCCGGACAACGCAGCCAGGCTGCACCGTTCGGGCCACGTAACCCCACTCAACCAATCAAGCCATATGTTGCTTTCATCGTCTCGAGCAACTGCGCCATCGTTACGCCCGCAACCCCGATCTGTTTCAGATTGACGTCGCCCACCTCGCAATCTTTAACAAACGCAAGCATATCGTCCTTCAGTTCTCCGCCCAGGTCGACACCTTCCGACTCGCCAAGCAGCTGAGCAAGCCTCAGCGCATCGCGTTTATGCTTTTTTACCTTCTTCGAATCAACGTTCTCCCCCGCTTCCCTTCTGGCTTTTAGGTCGAGATACGCCTTCGCTTTGAACGGGACAATGTATTCCGTACCCAGGACCGAAACGCCGCCTACGGTCCGAATTCCCTGAAGAAACAAGCTGTAGTAAGCATCGTCCAACAAAATTGCCGAAAGACTGCTTATGTTTTCATCAACGTGAATTGGCGCCACATCAATCCCCTCACGACCCTTTAGAAAGTCGGGGCACTTCGCGAAGAGTTCGATCATATGGGGGTAACCCGGCCTCTTAGGCTCTGTAAACCGATAAAAACATGAGCCTTTGCCTTCGCCCCAGCCGCAGCGGTAGCCGCCATCACGCACCAAAGTCCATATAGCTTCTGCCGTCTGAGGCAACCGGTCATCGGCGACAATTACCACATCAAAATCGTGAGTCATCCTAAACGGAAGTCCCGCCTCCGCGAGCAAAATGTCGCATGCCGTGCCGCCGATAAGAGCATACGATCCTGCAGCTTCTTGCATATGCTGCTGAAATTCTTGGAGACCTTCTACAGCGCTTCTTGCCATGGATATTCCTTTCCAAAAATGCGATCGACTTCGAGCTGAATTCGCTCATCGTCGATTGCCGCCAAAGATAGCGCAAGCGAAATGTCGTCGACACGGGAGGAGCCGGCAAACACGGGTGCATAGCGCCACACTTGGATCATCGCCGTTTCGTTATCCGGCAACTCCCCATCTGCGACTTCGAGGTCGCTCAGTTGACGCCATGCACTTTTTAAGACGGCCTTTTGTTCCATGCCCGGCGCAGCGAGCATCGAACGCGCAGCGAGCGCCGTCTCCCCGGCGTCAACAAGATAGTCGATCTGCTGCGTCTTCCTTGCAAAAAAGACCTTCGAGACAGGCGAGGAGAGCTCTGCCATGTGCTCGCTGAGCAGAAGATCAACGGCAACAGGGAACACGAAGACACGTCGCTCGCGACGCTCGCGTCTCGCGAGCCCCCTGTCAACAAGCTCGGTTATGGCCTCACTCGCGCGGCTTGCCGAAATCCCAAGCGCACGACAAAGGTCATAGGGACGATATGGCTCCTGGGCTGCTCCCCAGATTGCGGCAGCCTGCGCGTTGGGTGACATCTTGGTCGCGTGGTTGCGAAACCGGGCACCGCCCCTCTCCGTGCAGGCTGTGCCCATAAATGGAAGAAAAGCCTGTCTGCCTGGGCAGACAAAGGGAATCCCTTGTGCGATCAATGCTTTGCGCTGACGTGCATCAGCATCAGGAAACGAAACAACAACAGGAGTCTCCGCACGCAAGGCTAGCTGGCTATAGACTCTCTTAGCCTCGGGAAGCCCGACGCCAGTAGGCAAACTTGCAAGCAAAAACGAAAAACCGTTTGCGTCAACAGCGCGGACCTCAATCGCCCGCAGATGCAGCGGCAAGCGTGCGGATCCAGGCCAAGTTTTGGTCTTGGCGGAAAGGCCTAGTGCTTCTTGTAAATAGATTAGCGCTTCGTTCATTTCCATTGTTTTCGTTCGATTCCAGTTCATATTGGAATTATACATAATTTTCGGAATTAAAGAGATACCGTTCGTGCCTAAGCCTACATTTGAGTTTTCAAAATGTCCTGAATCGGCGGGGCGATTCGGGATACAATACCAATAGAAAACGATGCACCCCGCGTAAGTGTACGAGAGCGCGGGCGGCCTAGTTTTCAGTTTTTGTTAAATGCCCGGGATCCGACCCCCGGGCATTCTTATTTGCGCTTGCGGCGCAAATGCCGTCCACCGTCCGCACCGCGCGTGCGCCTACGGACCTTAAACCGAACCTCATACGAGTCAAGAAACGCGATGACGAACGTGCCCACCGCCGCGAGGGCGGCGAGCGCGTTAAGGAATTTCAGCATATGGTGACCTCCGATCGAGTCGTCGGCCGCCCGCGCACGGGATGCGTCGCAAGGATATTTTACTGCGAGTGTATGCACCTACGCCTGGTAAACGCGATTTTGACAAACATTTGTTCGATAGTTACACACACGGTTCCTCGTCCGGCGGAGCCTGGCCGCATTGTCCGGGTTTGCCCGACGCATTTGCGTTTTCAAAATGTCCCGGATCGGCGAAGCGATTCGGGATACAAAAACTACAGGAAACGACGCACCCCGCGTAAGTACTTAGGAGCGCGGGCGACCAGTTTCCGACGTTGTTAAATGCCCGGGCCTCTAACCCCGGGCATTCTTATTTGCGCTTGTTGCGGCGCAAATGCCTTCTGCCGTCCGCACCGCGCGTGCGCCTACGGACCTTAAACCGAACCTCATACGAGTCAAGAAACGCGATGACGAACGAGTCTGCATCGGACGATGGAGGCTGGCTGCATTGTCCAAAAAACAGGGCAGACTCCAGTACGGAGTCTGCCCCGAAAAGAGAATGGCAAAGCAAGAACGTGGATGGACGAGAAAAGTGTCCGCAAGTCTCATGGCCATCACATCCCACCTGCCAAAGGGATGGGTGTGCGAGCGTTACTCCTGCTCGGACTCCTCAGCCTGCTTACGGCTGCGGATGAGGTGCGCCACGCCGATGCACAGCACCGCGCCACCAGCGATCCAAGTGAAGGTCACGCCGTTAAGACCGGTGAGGGGGAGACCGGAGCCCTGCTTGTTTTTGACAATCAAAGCAGCAGTACCGTTATCCGTGTTGGTCGTGTCAACCTCGACCAAATTGGAACCCTTGGTGCTCGTCTTGACCGTGAGCTTGTTTTCTCCCACGCCCTCTGCTTTGTTGAGGCCAGTGGCTTTGATGGTGAAGGTGAAATCGGGGATGGTGTTGTAGCCGGCGAGCGTATGGGTTTCCTTGACGGTGTAGGTGCCGGCATCGAGGCCCTTGACGTTAATCTCGCCGGAGTCGGTGGTCGTGAACTCATAAGGCTCCTTATCGAGGGAGCCATTATCCTGGACATACATGCCCTTGGATGTAGTATCGTCGGGATTAGTGGCACAGATGGTGAACTTTACGCCGGCAAGTTTCTTATTCTCATCAGTCGCGTCCTTCTTGACGAGCTTGAGCGCATAGGTGTAGTCGCGCACGGTGTCGGGCACAGACTCACCCTTGGTATCGTGGCCAGGGTTGTTGGAGTAGATGAGCTTGACGGTGTTGGAGTTGCCCGTGCCACCGACAACAACATGCTGGGACATCTTCGGGTCGAGCTTGGCGCTGTACCTAACAACGACCCTTGTGTCCTCGTCAACAGTGACACCGGCCGCCCCGGCGGCAGCCTTAAGATCGTCAAACTTTACGCTCAAGACCGTCTTGCCATTTGAATCGGGATTAGACACGGTCACAGAAGTAGGCGTGATAGGAGTCTCACCAATCACGGCCTTGACAGAGGACTTATCAACAGTCAAACCGGCAGACAGCTCATCGTAGAACTCATAATAGTAGGTGCCGAACGTGTCGACATTGTTTGCAACCGTGCCGGTCAGCTTGTACTGAACGGTCTGACCCATCTGGGAGTCCGCCTTGTCATGCCACTCGACGCCCGTAGCATCGTCCTTGATCTGCTTCATCACGGTCGGGATGCTCGTCTTCTCGGTAACGCTCACTGCGTCGCCGCCCACGACCGCAAAGATCGGCGAGGTACCGGTCTGCTTCTCTTTCTTATTGAGCGAGTCGGTATCGGTCATGAACAGGTAGTAGCCGGCCTTCGTAGTGGTGAAAGTGGAACCGGCAGCAAAGGAATTGCCCGTAGCGGTAACACTCTTCTCTACAGCCAAGGCAATCTTGTTAAGGATGCTGCCCTGCGGCAAACTTGTGGTATTAGTGGTATCAGTGATCGTGGAAAGGTAGTCGGCAACATCAGAAGCAGTCGAGTCTTTGGTAATTCCAGGGACTTTATTAGCAACAAGCTCGTCCAGGACCGCATTCTCTGCGGCAGGACTCGCCCACTTAACGTTGGACGTAACCTTACCGGACGTTCCGTCCATAACGTCAGCAGTAAAAATCTGATACGCCTTGAACAAAGTGGGGCCATTGTCCGCGGCCTGGCTAATCGTGAGCGAATAGCTGGGGGCGGCACCCTCCTCAGCAAACGCCATGGTCACCGGCGCCATCACACCGCCGAAGCTCAGCGCTGCTGTGAGGCCGGCGGTTACTGCCAGGCGTGCGATGTTCTTGCTCATGCTCATCTTCTTTTCCTCCGTTTTCCGGTTGGTTCTCATTCGATCGGTCATTATCTGTCTGTGTCTTAGCATCTGCTTCGCTATGTCTCGCCCCGCTCTCTGCGGGGCTGCCAGCTACTCTTTATGGCTGCCACCTCCCCGCTTGACCAGGAGCGCGACCACGATGAGCGCGGCTCCGGCGACCGCTGCGGCGGCCGCGGCGTACATTGCCATATCGCCAGTCGAGGGCATAAAGCCTCCGGTGGTAATGCTAGGGGGCGTGCCGGTGGGCGTGTTGATGAGCGACGCCTCCAGGCTGCCCGTCGACCCGTCCGCGCTGTCGGCGCGCAGGGGCGACTCGGCCGTGATGGTGAGCTTGGGCTTGGCGGCGGCCACCTGGTCGACGTCCAGGCCCTCGGCCTTGACCGTCACGGAGCGCGTGCCCTCAAAGGCGGTGTAGCCCTTGGGCGCCTTGAGCTCGCGGACCTCCAGCTTGCCCGAGTCCACGCCCGAGACGGTCACGCGGCCGTCCTCGCCCGTGGTGACGGTGGCCTTGCCATCCGCATCCCACGTGCCGTCGGCCGCCAGTGTGCGACCGCGGTCGTCGACGATGCTCAGGACTGCCCCGGCAAGCGGCTTGTCACCGTCGCTGCCGCGCTTGGTGAGCGCGAGATCCCAGGTGTAGGCGCACGCGTCGTCACTCGGCGTGCTGGTGAAGCCGGCATCGCCGGACTGGTCGGCAAAGGGAGAGCGCGGGTAGCGCAGGTAGACCTCGTTGGGGTTGCCCTTCGCGATGCCGTGGTTGCATGCGCTGTTGAGCGGTGCGTTGTACACGGCGACCACGCGGGCGCCAGCGGTAAAGGCGTCGGCCCCGCCGAGCGCGGCGATCAGGTCGCCGGTGCGCACGGTGAAGGTTCCGTCCGCCGCTACCTTGGTGGCGCACTGGGCCGTGATGTCGGTCCAGCCCTTCGCGGGCTCGGTGCCGACGCGGCCGTCCTTGCCGGTCTGGACCGCGTCAAAGCCGCCGTCCGTGCCCGCCGCCACGTACACGCGCATGCTCGCGGCGACCTTGGAGGGGTCGAGCCCCGCGCTCATGGTGTCGACGAACTGCACCGTATAGGTGTCGTAGGCCGTGAGGCCCGCCGGGACCGTGGCCGAGAGGCGCCAGTACAGGTCGTCGGCGACCGTGGCGTCGGCGGCCTTCTGCCAGGCGGCGGTGCTGTCCTCCAGCACGTGCTTTTGGACCTTGGGCGTCGCCGCCTTGGACTTGACGGTGACGGCGCTGCCGCCGACCAGGGCCATGATCGGCGCGGTGCCGACCTCGCCCTGAGCAATGGCGTCGTCGTCGGCGACGATGAGCCAGTAGCCACAGGACAGCTCGGCCGCCGTGCCCGCGTTAAGGGCCACGGGCACGGCGTCAGAGCTCTGGAGGGAACGAGCGAGCTGTGCGCTCAGCGCGCTCGTAAGGTGGGAATCGGTGTTGAGCCACTCGGCAGCTTCCTGTGCGGTGGCCTGGGAATTGGGCATGCCGGCGCTGTGCAGCACAGGCAGCGCGGCGTCGCGCACGGCGTCGCTTGCCCAGGCGAGGTCGGTGGCGATCTTGGCGTCGCTGTCGCCGTCGACGACGTTAGCGCTAAAGATCTGGTAGGCGTCGTAGCTGCGCGCCACGGTGCCTCTCACCGTGATGGAACCGGCCGAGGTCGGCACGGCCTGCGCGGAAGCGGGGAACACAACCGCGCAGGTGCCGATCAGGAGGGCAAGCAGCGCAAACAAGATCGGGAAGGAGCAAACTTTCTTATTCACGACGCTCACCTCCCTTCGCATTCGCCTTGCGACGAATGTGCATCCAGGCCGCAGCAGCGCAAAGCACCGCCGCGCCGGCAAGGTACGTCAGAGTGACGCCCGACATACCAGAAAGGGGCAAAGAAGTGGAGTAGGTGTTGGTGAAGGTGGGGGTGGAGGTTGGCTTAGAAGTATCGGATCCGTCGTTGTAATTCACCGGGGCTTCGTCGATGCGGTTGCCGTCAGCGTCCTTAATCTTTGTGTAGGTCACCTTCGTGGCAACGATTTTGCCATTTTTCTGATCCGCCATCGTGACGTCAAGCTTATAGACCGACTGATCGAACTTGTAATGCGAGAAAATCGAACTCTCATTCTTCTCGCGCACGTAGTACGTGAAGGTCTTGGAAGCGCCACGGCCCGTAGGGTCACCGGCAGTGAAGGGATTCTTCGTGATATCAGAGAGCGAGTACTTAATCCCCTTATCAGAGCCATCTAAGAACGAAAGCGTCTGCTTCTTGTTATCGCCAGTAGTTTTGGTCTCACGAATAATTTTCTGAAAACTGTCATCGGTCGCAAGCTGAAGTGTAAACTCTTTCATCTCGCCGCCCTTAACGACCTTAGTCGCCGCAGGCGTCCAAAAGCCGGTAGAGGCGTACGGCACGATTTTGTTGGTAAAGGTCGGGTTGTCGCTACTGTCACCGATAGTCACCACAGCTGTCGTGCGATCATTCAAGTAATCAACGGAGTAACCGGAATTTAGTTGCTTAAAGTCGATGTCCTTCTCGCCCTTTTTATAGACGATTACTCCATTTACCTTGTAATAATTAATATCAATCCTCATGAGCTTTTTAGTTTTGTACGGATTGCTATCAACTGTTGCTACGATCTTGTAAATGGTCTTATCGAATCTGGTGTCCAATTCGTTTTGACCGCTGATGGGTTCCTCAACTAGATAGAAAACGTATTGTCCCGAAGAATAGTCCTTGCCAGAGTCGAAGGTGATATTGCCGTTTGATTGATTAACAGTCGCCTCGCCCGCAACACTGCAATCGCCCATATCAAATGTGTCGTCATCTTTCCAAGAAGGCTCAGTGGCACCATCCTCGCGGAGCACCTTAAACTTGTACCCGTGTCCCTCAAGCTTTTGCGAGTTTCCGTCTGCATCTACAAGCACCTTAGTGGCGTTGAGCCTCATGTTCGGATAAACGCTCAGTTCACTGACTTCACCGACGGTGAGATCGCCGTTGGTCATGATGCCGCCGCCATGGGTGTATGAGTAGTTGCCGCTGATGATGGTCGTAGCTGCGGCTTGTGCCTTTGTTATGGCATCTTCAGTCGGATGGGCCTCCAAGCCGAACATGTACGTGGCCTCGGCACCGCCATTAGGATCGATAGTGATCTCCTGGCCATCGCAGGTGCCCTTCCAGCCAGCAGAGCGATTGCCAAGCATCTTTCCAAGAACGACTGCGACCGTCTTATCGCTGCCTTTCCTGCGCACGAGGAAGAAATCCTTGTGGCCGGCGTTTTTGAAGGGATCGGTAATGTACTCAGCATCGCTGTCCTCGTTCTTGCCATTACCACCGGCAGACATGTGATCACTTAAACCATGATCCGTATTGTTGTAGATTGCGGCACCATTTGAGTGCGAGACAATCGTCTCGCCCGTAGGGCAAGCGCCAACGCCGCCGCCCCAGCCGCCAGCCTCATTTTCGGCAATCAACGTCTTTACGATATTGAGCTTGCCGCCCTTCTGGATAAAGACACCACCGCCGCCCCAGTCGCCGCCGCGATCCTTACCCGTCATAGTCTTGTTGTTCGTAATGTAAATCTTGCTGTTCTCACCAGCGCTAATTGTTGCCATCGTACCAGTGTTGTCACCGCCAGCGATACGCAAACCGCCGCCCTCAGCGTTCTCCGCCACGTTGCCGGCAATCGTGCCGCCAGTCATTTCAAACTCGATGGTCTGGTTGTAAAAACCAGCGTAAACGCCGCCGGCAGCCTCATGGGAGTAGTTAGCAGTAACTGAGCCACCCGTTATACTGAGCTTGCCACCATTTACACATGCAATGCCACCGCCACCGAGCAGGCCATTGTTAAACGATTCAGAGATATTGGAATCGACACGATTGTTAGTAATGCTTGCCGAATCGCTGATACTAACGCAAGCATTTTTGGTAAAGACGCCGCCGCCATAACCATTTTCGGGACTGCCGCCGCTGTTGCAAGTGTTTTCATACGTAGCGTTGCCAGAGATAATTCCGCCCGTAAGCTTCAGGGTGGCTCCCTTGTCAGCATAGATGCCGCCGCCAGAACCCGACTTGTTTCCCGCGACCACGCCGCCTGTCATTTCGAGACTGGCATTCGCGCCCGCCTTCTCGCCCGTTATGCACAGGCCACCGCCCCAGCCACCGCCGTTGCCATTGGTGACGTAACCGCCTTCGATTTTGACTTTACCCTCAGAAAAAATCACATGGCCGTCATCGCTCAGATTGGCGGCCGTGGTAATCATGCCGCCCTTGAGATCGAGCGTGCCGCCCTCTTTAACGGTGACCACATGCTTTACGGAACCGCTGTCCGATGCCGCATCAATAGCGCCAAAGCCCGTAACGACATGCCTGATCGTAGTCTCGGTTGTGCCGAGTCCATCTTGATTGGGCGTGCTCTTGGTCTCAAAGTAAGTAAGACTCTTAGGAGTGCCACTATTTGAGCCGTTTCCTGTTTCCCATTCCATAGACGCAAGATGACCCGCCGTCGTTTCGACCAGGGTCTGTTCGTCTTTTGTTTTACCTAAATCCTCGATAGTGAGTGTGGCTCCATTTTCGACCACAAAGAAGGAGTCTTTGTTGCCGGAACCACGGTAGAGCATGTGTCCCGCAAGATCGATAGCAGTGTCTTTGGTGATGGTGATCTGCTTATCCGAATAGGCAAAATCCGTCAGTCGGAACTTGCCGCCATTGGTGAACGTCTCAGCAATATTACCTTTCACCTCGTTATAGCCATCGGCACTGACGGTAGCGGGAGCGATAGCGTTTTCATCGTTAGTTTCATCATCAGAAGGCTGTGTATCGGAAGGCTGCGCGGCGCCCTTGGCCTCCGCGTCGTCGGACGGCAGTCCCGCGGCAGCGGCGTCTTCGCTCGCGCCATTCTCGGCATCATCGCTAATCTGCTTTTCGGCACCCCCGTTAGTGGTGCTGTCTACACCAGTAGACTCACTTGAGGAACCCCCCATCACAGTTTCTTCGGTAGAAACCGTCTGGGCATCGTTGGCAATGGCCTGCGAGATTGGAGGCATGACGAGCGACAGTACCAGGCTCAAAACGGAGGCTCCGCACAAGACGCCTGCCAGTACACGGCGCGTCGCTTTATTACTCTGTTTAGATTTGTCTGAATTTGCTTTCATCGATGTCTCCTCCCCAAGAGACCGCGATCTTGCTCTTTCACTATCAAACGTATCTGCGCAATCTGTAATTGCGCACGCTTAGTAATCCATATTGTAGCGATTGTTTGAACATCTGAACAAGATAACCGATTGTTTTGTAGCGAATTCTCAATTCTCTTGACATTTGCTCAGATTTACCTTCGTTTATTCGCTATCTTTTTTTGTTTCTGCTGGTAATATAGTTGTCTATCATTTTTTAATAGCATTAGATTTATTTGCACAACATTTTGCTCAAGAGTAAACATCCTGTAAACAGTCGAAAATCGACCATGAGCGGTAGGTCATTTACCGGGAGTAATACCCTGCCAAACTGATGAGAATATCTTTAGCCCATCGGTGGTTGGAAGCGTAATGTTCAGACAACCATATTTGAATTTACGCGCAGATTTTAGGCATCAATTCGCCCAAATCGCCTGAGGCCACCGCAAAGGCGCCTGTCCCCTTTGTGATGGTTCTCCCCCGGCGCTACAGCAGATGCTCCTCGACAAAGACCGCGATGCCGTCTTTGTCGTTACTCGCGGTTACAAAGTCGGCTGCGGAGCGGGTGGCATCGCTGCCATTTGCCATGGCCACGCCCACGCCGGCGTCAGCCACCATGCAGGTGTCGTTATCGGCATCGCCAAACACGCAGATGTTCCGGAGCTCCATGCCGTTGAGCTCTGCCACGCGCACAAGGCCGCGCGTCTTGGACACGCGCGGATCCATGAACTCGTAGAGCCGTTGCGTGGTCTGCAGAGCCGCAGCCTTAACAGTGTCGTCGGCGAGCGTCGACGCCCGCTCGATGACCTGCGGCATCGCCTCGGGCGCCATGGTAAACATCACCTTGGCCTGCGGCTCGCGCAAAAACTCGGAAAAGTCGACCACCTTGTAGGGCACGCCGTCGACACGCGACAAGCGCTCGACGCACGCATTGCTCTCGGGCACATAGAGCACGCCGTCCCGAGGGCAAACGGGCGTTGCCGGCAGGTCTGCCATGTGCTCGCAAATGCGCGCGATGGTCTCGCCCGGCAGCGGATAGCTCAGCTCGTTGATGTCGTGCGCGCGGTCGATGACCTCGGCGCCACCGCAGCCCACGAGCACGTCCACCAGGCCTTCGATACCCCAGAGCTCGTACATGGCCTCGGTCGCGTGGGCGTCGCGCCCGGTACACAGGCCAAAGAGCACGCCACGCTCGCGCAAGGCGCGGATCGCCGCCACGGTGCGCGGGGACACCGTGTGCTGGCTCGTGAGCAGCGTGCCGTCGATATCGCAGAACACGGCTTTGATGTGGCTGAAGGTGGCGTCCATGGGGGCCTTTCTGGGTTGTGCGGCGGTGTGGGGTGTATCTGGATGTGGCGTTCATGGTATACCAAAGCGCGGGCGCGGCCCGTCAAAGCAAAAACCACCACAAAGGTGCCTGGCCCCTTTGTGGTGGCCGGACTCGCAGGATGGCCTGGCCCGGGGCGCAAACCATCACAACATTCGACGCTTTTCCGCAAAATCGCGATTTTCATCGAATGTTGTGATGGTTTTTTACTGCTTTGCGGCACGATCCAAGTGCCAGCGACCAAACAGCAGCAACGCCGCGGGAACCGCCGTCACGACCATGCCCGCCCCGATGAGCGTCTGCTGCACGCCAAATGTCGCCGCCAGCCACGGGGCAATCGCCAGCGGAGCCACGCCGGCGAACATGTTTCCAAAGCCCATGACCGAGTTGACGCGGCCGAGCTGCTCGAGCGGGGCCGTCGTTTGCACAATGGTGTTGTGGAGCGGGTTGACGACGCCCCAGGCCACGCCCAGGGCGATCTGGCCGATAAGGGCCACTCCCACGTACGGCGTGCCCACGTAGAGCAGGCTTCCCAGGCCTACGGTCATAAGCGCCACGAGCAACGTTTTAAGGCTGACGAAGCGCGGCGGCATGCGAAGCGCGACCACGGCGCCCAGCACCGCGCCCACGCCGCAGGCCGACGAAAGCCAGCCCATCCATTCGACGCCGACGTGCAGGACGTCGCGATAGAAGAACGACTCCAGCGGATCGAAGGCGCCGTAGCCAAAGTTCGAAAGGAAGATGATGCAGAAGAGCAGGGCGAGGACGCTGTTGGTGAAGACCGTCTTGATGCTGGTCGCGAAGGTGGCGCGGGCGGGCGTGTTGGGGCTGGAGCTTTGGCCCGCGCGCCCGGCGATGCGGCCTTCCCTCGGCTTAAACCCCCAGCCGGCGATAAGCGCCAGCACGGTAAAGAGCATCATGAGCACGAACACCGCGCGCGACGATGCAGCCGCCGCGGCAAAGCCGCCCAGCGTGGGGCCAACGATGATGCTCACGTTGGAGAACATGGTGATGGTGGAGTTGATGTCTTTGAGCTCGACAGGGTCGTCGGTGAGATAGGCCGGATAGGACGTGGCGATGGGCTGGGCGAATCCCATTACAAAGCCCAAGAGTACCGCGCCGGCAAGGACCGTCTCGGTCGCGTCGCCAAAGGCGATGATCGCCGCGCCCGTTGCCAGTGTGCCGACGATGCTCAGCCAGAAATGGCGGCGCGGACCCCAGGCGTCGAGCGCCGCGCCACCCGCAAAGGACCCCAGGATCACGAAGACGTTCATAAACATGACGGCCAGCGACGTCGCGACGACCGAAGCGCCGTCCGCATAGGTGAGCGTTCCGATAACGCCGATAAAGTAGCTGGTCTGGAAGCCGGTGTAGATGAGAAATCGCATTGCCACCAGGCGCTTGGCCCGCGCGGACAGCGATGGTTGGGATTTAGGAAATGGAGATGTAGACATGTGGGCTCCTTGCTGCATATGAATACGGGCCGCAGGCATTGACCGCCGACCATCGACTCAATCTTTCTGTATGTAACGTTAAGGACGCATCGGGCCCCTTCTCTCCGTCTTCGCCCGGATGAACTACTTGGTAGATTTTAAGGCATGTCCCAAAAATCTACCAAAGCAAAGGCCACCACAAAGGTGCCTGCCTGTGGTGGCCCAATGATATGGCAGCGTAGCGAGCCGGTTCCAAGTGCCCCAGGTCGCCCCGAAAGAGGAGCGACGCGTACTTTGGTACGCGAGCGACGGCTTGAGGGGCGAGATGGGGTGCTTGGGGCCGGCGCAGCGTCAAGCCTGAAGGTGGTCTTGGATCAGGTCGCAGATGGCTCGGGCGTCGTTGATGTTGATGGCTCGGGTCGCGAAGCCGGCGTCGAAGGCCTGGCGCGCCAGGGCCTCGTTGCAGGCTAAGGCCAGCGTGCGGCCGTCGACCAGATCAAGCGAGCTCTTGCCGCGCAAGCGATCGACACCGGAGCGCGCGACGACGATGTTGTCGAAACCCTCGGTCTTGTAGCCCTCGATGATCACCACGTCGACGTCGTTGTAGCGTGACAGCAGCTCGCGCGCGGGCATCTCGTCCTCCTCGCGCGTGTCGGCGTACTCCGCCCAGCGCGTGGCACAAATGAGGCCCACGTGTTTGGATCCGGCCTGGTGATGACGCCAGGTGTCCTTGGCGGGCACGTCGATATCAAAGCCGTGATGCCCATGGTGTTTGAGCGAACCCACACGCAGGCCACGACGGGTAAGCTCGGCGATGACTTTCTCGACAAGTGTGGTCTTGCCCGAGTTCTGGTAGCCGATAAACGCGATCGCGGGGACGGCCGGTGTCGGAGCTGCGGGCGCGACGGCGACGGGTGCGCTCGCGGGCGCGTTGCCCGCGGCTCCCACGGCCTCAACAGCAGCGGCCTGACGCTCTGCGCGGTCCCACACGCCCGAGCGGCCACCCTCCTTGTGCAACAGGCGCACGTCGACAATCTCCATGCCGCGATCGACGGCCTTGCACATGTCGTAGATCGTTAGGCACGCGGCACTCGCGCCGGTCAGCGCCTCCATCTCAATGCCCGTCTTGCCCGTCACGCCAGCCGTGACCAGCACATGAAAACCGACCTGTCCGTCGGGACGCGCCGGCGCCCAGCCCTCGGGCGTCTCGTCGGCCGGCGTTCCCGCCGGAGCGATGGGCTCGATATCGCACTTGCTCTTGGTGATGAGCAGCGGGTGGCACATGGGGATGATGTCGCTCGTGCGCTTGATGGCCATGATGCCCGCCACGCGCGCGCAGGCGAGCACATCGCCCTTTTTGGCGCGGTCCTGCAGCACCATGGCCTGCGTCTCGGGATGCATGAGGATGGTGCCCTCGGCAATGGCGATGCGGTGCGTCTCGGCCTTGTCGGACACGTCGACCATGCGCACCTCGCCCTTGGCATCCACGTGCGTCAGCTCGTCGCGGCGGGCGTCGCGGGCGGGCACGGCGGCGTTGTCGCTCGCGGACGACTGCGCGACCGCGGCCGTGGCGTCTTTGTTGGCTGCCGCAGCTTTGTGGGCAGACATCGCGGCCCTCCGAGCGGCCTTGGTGGCATCGGCGTACCTGCTCTTGGCCATATGATCATCCTCCGATTTGGGACATAAATCGTTGCGTGCCCTCAATTATCGCGTGTTCCTGCGGTTTGTGGGCCACGGCATCGCGCCAAATCGAAAGTACCTGCATATCATCACCGCGGCGCAGCGCCTCGCGAACCGAATACTCGGCATCGCTGAACAGGCAGGGGCGCACGCTGCCGTCCGCCGTCAGGCGCAAACGGTTGCAGCTCGCACAAAAATGGTTGGACATGGCGCTAATGAAGCCGACCGTGCCCGCTGCGCCCGGAAAGCGCCAATAGCGTGCGGGACCGGCACCGGCAGGAGCATCGTTGATGTCGAGTGGCTCAAGCCCGCCCAGGCCAGCTGCGGCGGCGCCGGCATTGATGCGCGCCCGCAGCTCGTCGCTCGGCACGGTATCGCTCGCGTCCCACAGCTCGGGATTGAGCGTGGGCGCATGCGGGTCCACAGCGCAATGCGAGCTCGTGTGTTCGTCGCCGATGGGCATGTATTCGATAAAGCGCAGGTGAATGGGGCGATCAACGGTCAGGCGCGCGAGGGCCGCCACGTCCTGGTTGAGGCGGCGGACGACCACGCAGTTGACCTTAACCGGCCCAAAGCCCCAGGTCAGCGCCGCATCGATACCCGCCATAGTCTGCTCGAGCCGACCCAGGCGCGTGATCTTTCCAAAGAGCGTGGGGTCGAGTGTGTCGAGCGAAATGTTGACGCGGTCGAGCCCGGCGTCTTTGAGCTGCGGCGCCAGCTTGGGCAGCAGGGCGCCGTTGGTGGTGAGCGAGATATCCTCGATCTGCGGGATCGCGCGGATGTCGCGAATGAGCGGGATAATGCGGCGGCTGACCAGCGGCTCGCCACCCGTCAGGCGCACGCGGCGAATGCCCTCCCCCGCCACCAGGCGCACAAAGCGAGCAATTTCCTCGGCACTGAGCAGCTCGTCGTGTGCACGCGGCGCCACGCCGTCGGCGGGCATACAGTAGATGCAGCGGAAATTGCACTTGTCGGTTATGGCAATGCGCAGGTAGTTGATATCGCGGCCAAAACCGTCATGTTGCACGCGCTCGTCCACACGGCCCTCCCCTCGTGCAGCGATTTATTCTTCAGGGAATATAGTACCGCACACAGAAATCGGGTCGACACGCGTACGACAGGGCATGCCATTCGGCAAGACGGCCTTCCCAAGCCCATCCTCAGCATTCAAACCGTCCCAACATTCGATGCTTTTCCCGATATTGGCAAAAAACGTCGAATGTTGGGACGGTTTAGGTGTCCGTAGAGCTCGGAAGACGAGCCAGACGCCCCTAGAGGCCGCCGCTCCAGTGGCGAATCACGAATTCTCGCAGGTCGTTCTGACGTTTCTGGAACGCTTCGCTTCGGTCGCACTTGAGGCCCATAGCGAGCGCGATGGCATTCATCGCCCGGTGCAATTGCAGCTGGTGGGCAAACTGAGTCCCGGTGAGGACGATCATCCTAAAGCCCAGCGCGCTCAGCACGGTCATACGCTCCGCGTCCGACGCGCTGCGCTGTTTATCAAGATGGTTCGAGCCGTTGTATTCAATCCCCGTACCGCTCGCAGGCGCATATACGTCGATCTCGAAATACCCGGCCTTTGCGAGATACTTGAACTCGTTGGGAACATCGACCCGATGGTTGAGCTCAACCCTGGTGTACCCGAGCCCGCCCTGGGAACGTTTCGCGACGACCATGATTGCGGTGGCCGTCTCCATGGGCGACCGCGCACCATCGTGCACGCGCTTGAGCACGGCGACCGCACGCTTAGCCCCCTGACGAGATCGGTTCTCATCGCAATAAGCGATCAAGTCGGCAACGGTATACCTCTGCCCCATCTCGATATAACCGCCTGACGACAAATGATTCAAATGGTATCGGGCGCAGATTTCATACCCATATTCCAGCTGCTGGGGCTCACTCATCCACGAGCCCGCCTGGACAAAACACATGGCCTCGTCAACCACCAAGAGACCCTCTGCTACCTCGATAAGATGGTCCGAAGGGATGGGCACCCCAAACACATGTCGTCGGAGACCCGCCGGCCGAGAGCGTTCAAAATCGAAGCTGACCAGCGTGTCAATACGATCGAGCTCCTCATGCGGGATGCCAAGTGAGGCCAGATAGTCGGCAACGATCTCGACCGCTGCAGATATTCTCAGCCCCTTGGCATCTAACCCCAGTTTGGGCAGGTCCGCGGTCGACTGCGCCTCGTTGGAAATCGAGTCCTCATCGTATAGACTGCTTGCTCGCGAAAGCGGCTCGGACGGGCGTACCACGTTGTGGTACAGCCAGGCAGTCTTATGGGACAGGACGATCGGCAGGTCCATGAGCCCTCCAATGGGTCGGATAACCAACCTTATTCCCCTGCTCGCGGATTCGCACACCTTCGCATGCAAGTTAGCGATTCCACCCGATCGGATGACAGAAAAACCGTCCCAACATTCGATGCTTTTTCTCAAAATCGAGAAAAACGTCGAATGTTGGGACGGTTTGAGGCGAAGTTAGGAGTATGGAGAGCCAAAACACCGTGACCGAACGGGTTAGTCCAGCTCTTTTAAGCCATGCGCCAGCTGCCAGTACTCGCCGTGCTGGGCGAGCAGCTCTTCGTGCGTGCCGCGCTCGATGATGCGGCCGTGTTCGAGGACCATGATGGCGTCGGCGTCGCGGACGGTAGACAGGCGGTGCGCGATCATAAACGTGGTGCGTCCGCGCATGATGCGGTCCATACCGCGCTCGATGAGCTTTTCGGTACGCGTGTCGATGCTCGAAGTGGCCTCGTCCAGGATCAGCACCGGCGGGTCGGCGACGGCCACGCGCGCGATGGCGAGCAGCTGGCGCTGACCCTGCGACAGGTTGGCGCCATCGGCCGTGACCGGCGTATCGTAGCCTCTAGGCAGGCGGCGGATAAACGAATCGGCGCAGGCAGCCTCGGCAGCGGCGCGCACTTCCTCGTCGGTCGCATCGAGCTTGCCAAAGCGGATGTTCTGCGCAATGGTGCCGCTAAACAGGTGCGTGTCCTGCAGCACAATGCCGAGCGACCCGCGCAGGCTGGCCTTGGCAATGTGCTTGACGTCGATGCCGTCGTACGTGATCTCGCCGTCATCGACCTCGTAGAAGCGGTTGATGAGGTTGGTGATGGTCGTCTTTCCGGCGCCCGTCGAGCCCACAAACGCGATCTTTTGCCCCGGCTTGGCAAACAGGTTGAGGTCCGTGAGCACACGGGTGCCCGGCACGTAGGAAAAGTCCACGGCATGGAAGCGCACGTCGCCGGCAAGCGGGACCAAGCCGCACGTGAGCTCGGTACCGTCGGCGGCCACCGCACGGCCCGCGTCATCGACTGAGGCCACGTCGTGCAGATGCCCGTACGTGCCCACACCCTGGCCCTCGGGAATCTTCCACGCCCACGCCGCGTCGCCCGTCTGCACCAGCTCCACGCAGCCCTCGTCCACCTCGGGCTCAAGGTCCATCGCGGCGAACAGGCGCTCGGCACCGGCCAGCGCGTTGAGCAAGAAGTTGCCCAGCTGCGTGAACTGGTTGATGGGCATGGCCGCCTGGCGCACAAAGACCAGGTAGCTCGCGAGCGCGCCCACGTCGGCAAGTCCCTTGATGCAGAGCATACCGCCCGCCACCGCGACGATCGCGTAGTTGGCATACCCGATCACCACGGTCATGGGCACCATCGAGTTGGCATAGGCCTGCGCGGCGCCACCGGTGCGGCGCAGCTCCTGGTTGCGCGTGTCAAAACCGGCCACGTTGGCCTGCTCGTGGTTGAAGACCTTGATGACCTTTTGGCCCGAGACCATCTCCTCGACGTATCCGTCCAAGTCGCCAAGCGATGCCTGCTGGGCGGCAAAAAAGCGCTTGGAGCGGGCACCCGAGTAGCGCGCGTACAGCACAATGGCAACATCGCACGCGAGCGTGATAATCGTGAGCTGCCAGTTGAGGATGATGAGCATGGCCGTGGTGCCAATCACCTGGATGGTCGCCTGAATCACGTTAGCAAAGCTGTTGTTGAGTGCCTCGGAGACCGTGTCGACGTCGTTGGTGAAGAAGCTCATGATGTCGCCCGAGCGCGTGCTATCGAAATAGCTGAGCGGCAGCGTCTGGATATGTGCGAACAGGTCGCGGCGGATGTCGGACACCACACGTTGGGCCGCGCGCACCATGATTTGCGAATAGCCCAGGGCCGACAGCACGCCCGCGGCGTAGATGGCGGCCGTAAAGAGAACCTGCTTAGTGAGCAGCTCCTCCCCACCCGTAGCCAAGCCGTTAACGATGGGGCGCACCATATAGGTGCCGGCAAGGCTCGCGATGGCGGCGATAGAGGCGAGCACGCCCACCGCAAGCAGCGAGAACTTGGCGTGGCCCATGTAGCTGAGCAGGCGGCGCAGCGTCTGCCCCAGATTGGTCGGACGGGCCTGAGCGGATGTCTTAGGCATGGCGCTCACCTCCTTCTCGGGCCGGGGCATCTGCGGTCGTATCCCCCGCGAACTCCATCTGTGAAGCGTAAATCTCCTGGTAGATGTTGTCATCCGCCAGTAGCTCCTCGTGCGTGCCCACGCCATGGACACGCCCGTCGTCCAGCACCACAATGCGATCGGCATCCATCACGCTCGCGATGCGCTGGGCGATGATGATCACGGTCGTATCGGGAATCTGCGCGATATGCTCGCGGATCTTGGCATCGGTCGCCATATCGACCGCGCTGGTGGAGTCATCAAAAATGAGCACGCGCGGATGTTTGAGGAGCGTGCGCGCGATGCACAGACGTTGCTTCTGCCCGCCCGAAACACCGGCGCCACCCTGGCCCAACTCACCGTCGAGCCCGCCGATGCGGTCCAGGAACTCGTCCACGCACGCCGCACGGCAGGTACGTAGCAGCTCCTCGTCGGTGGCATCGGGCGCGCCCCACTGCAGGTTCTCGCGCACGGTGCCCGTAAACAGCACGTTCTTTTGCAGCACAATGCCCACCGCGTCGCGCAGGGCAGCCAGGTCGTAGTCGCGCACGTCGCGCCCACCCACGAGCACGGCGCCCTCGGTCGCGTCGTACAGGCGCGCGATGAGCTGCACGAGCGAGCTCTTGCCCGAGCCCGTGCCGCCGAGCACACCCACCGTGGAGCCTGGCTCAATACGAAGGTCGATATGCTCGAGCACGTCCTCGGCAGCATCCGCGCGATACTTAAACGACACGTCGCGGAACTCGACGCTTCCGTCGGCGACCTCGTGCACAGCCACGCCTGCCGCGGGGGCCTGGATGAGCGATTGCTCGTCGATCACGCGCGAAATGCGCTCCACGCTGGCGAGCGCGCGCGTGAGCAGCAAAAACACGTTGGAGATCATCATGAGCGAGTTCATGATCAGCAGCACGTAGCTCATAAAGCCCGTGAGCGAACCCACGCCCAGCTCGCCGGCGATAATCATGCGCCCGCCGATCCACAGGATCGAGATGGCGGCCACATACATCGACAGCTGAAACACCGGCAGGTTGAGCACGGCGTTGCCGAAAGTCTTCGTCGCCGTATGCGCGAGCTCGGTATTGACGGTATCGAACTTGGCTTCCTCGTGCTCGGCGCGCACATACGCCTTGACGGCGCGCACGGCGGTGAGGTCTTCCTGTACCACGCCGTTGAGGTGGTCCATCGAAGTCTGCAGCTGGCGGTAGAGCGGGCTCACACGGTAGGTGATGACGCCCAGTACGATTGCCAGCACGGGCAAGATGATCGCAAAGACGGTGGCGAGCGGACGCGACAGCATCAGCGCGTAGATAAGGCCGACGATAAGCGTCACCGGGCCGCGCACCATAGGGCGAAAGCCGTTGCCCACAGCATTTTGGATAACGGTGATGTCCGTGGTCATGCGGGTGACGAGCGAGCTGGCGTCGTAGTTGTCCAGGTTGCCAAAAGCGAGCGTCTGAATCTTTTTGTACTCGGCCTCGCGCAGGTTAGCGCCTAGGCCCGAGGCAACGCGGGCGGACGTGCGGGCATAACCCAAGCCCAGTACCAGCGAAAGCGCAGCGCACACCAACATGTACGCGCCCTGCAGCAGCATGTAATTGACGTCTCCCGTGGGCACGCCCACGTCGATGATGTTGGCCATGATGACCGGGATAAACAGCTCGAGCGCGGTCTCGACCGAGACGAACATCACGCCGAGAATGGCATCGCGACGGTATGCCCCCAGGTAGGAAAACAGTATTTTGAGATTGCGCACGCAGGTTCATCCCCCATCAAACATTGTTCGCAAACGCACGTATTATTGCGCGCCGAGCGATGGTGTCAAGTGTTCCGAAATCGATTTCTGCAAGGTTGGCGCAGGCGCTAAGCCCACACGGCGCGTGCCCGTATTCAAATGGAAATGATTGAAGGCGCGGTTTTTTCGCCCCACCGGCAACATGGACCTTGACTCTACAATCGTTGTAGGGTTTTCACTACACTGGTACGTAAACGAACCAAGCCAGAAAGTGCCCGCCCATGGAACACGACCTCACACGCGGCAACGTCCTCAAGACCATCGCGGTCTTCGCCCTGCCCTATATGCTCTCGTACTTTTTGCAGATGCTCTACGGCATGGCCGACCTGTACTTTATCGGGCAGTTTAGCGGCGCCGCCGGCATCACCGCCGTGGGCAACGGCGCGCAGACGCTCTATATCATTACCGTGACGCTCGTAGGTCTGGCCATGGGAACGACGGTTATCGTCGGCCACGCCGTGGGTTCGCGCCGGTTTGACCGCGCCGAGACCGCCATCGGCAACACCATCACGCTCTTTATGGGTGTCTCGGTGGTGCTGGCCGCTGTCCTGCTCGCACTGTGTCCGCAGATCGTGGCACTCATTGGCACGCCGGCCGAGGCGGTCGAAGGAACCGCCGCCTACCTGCGTATTTGCTTTGTCGGCATTCCCTTTATCGCCGCGTACAACATTCTTTCGGCCATCTTTCGCGGCCTGGGTGATTCGCGCTCGCCTATGTATGTGATCGGCGTGGCGTGCGTCATCAATATCGCGCTCGACTTTCTGTTCATTGGCCATATGGGGCTCGGCCCCGTGGGCGCGGCGCTCGGCACGGTAATCGCACAGACGGCAAGTGTTGCCCTCGCACTCATATGGCTCAAGAGCCGCCGCACGAACATCCACGTCAAGCGCAGCGACCTGCGCCCCCAGCCCGAGGTGCTCGGCAGCATCCTTAAGATTGGCGTGCCCGTGGCCGTGCAGGACGGCTGCATTCAGGTAGCGTTTATGTTCATCACCGTTATCGCCAACCACCGCGGGCTGGTCGACGCCGCCGCCGTGGGCTTGGTCGAGAAGATGATCAGCTTTTTGTTCATCGTGCCGAGCTCCATGGGCGCCACCGTCAGCGCGCTCACGGCGCAAAACGCCGGTGCGGGCAAGGGCGACCGCGCGCGTCAAGTTCTCAAGGATGCCATGACGATCTCGGTGGTGTACGGCTGTCTGATCACGGTGCTGATGTGGCTAGTGGCGCCGGCGTTTATTGGCTTTTTTGCCAAGGACGCCGCAGTAGTCGCGGCCGGTACCGGCTATATGCGCAGCTATATTTTCGACGCAATCTTTGCCGGCATCCACATTTGCTTTAGCGGCTTTTTCGCTGCGTATGGCAAGAGCTACATCGGCTTTGCGCACAACGTGCTGGCCGTGGCGCTCATTCGCGTGCCCGGTGCGTGGCTGCTGTCGAATGCCTATTCCGATACGTTGTTTCCCATGGGCATCGCCTCGCCGTGCGGATCGATTTTGTCGGCGGTCATCTGCGTGATTGCATTTACTGTGCTCAACCGGCGCGGAACTTTTGACAAGCTGGTGGCGTAGCGAGGCGACGCAGGCCTAGCGCCTCTCCCCTGTTTTACCGAAAGGAGCGGTCCTGTGACCGACATGCCAAGCGAACACACCGAGGGCCTGCTCCGCATTGGCGAGGTGGCGCGCTTGCTCAATTTGAGCGTGGGCACACTGCGCCATTACGAACAGATGGGGCTATTGGAGCCGGCATATGTCGATCCGGCGAGTGGGTACCGCTACTACGGATCCCGGCAACTCTCTACCCTCAACACCATCGGCAACCTGCGCGTTCTCGACCTGCCGCTGGCGCAAATTCGCGAGTTTGTCACTACGCGCGATATGGATTTGATGCAACGGCAACTGACCAAGCAACAGGAGTTAATTGAGCACAAGCGGCGTGAGCTGGAGCGCATGTCGCGCAAGATTGACCAGCGGCTTGCCTTGCTTCATGGCGCTTTGAATGCTGATCTCGACACCATTAGCGAAATCGAGGAACCCGAACTTCGCTGTGCCACGCTGCACGAGCGCGTCAATCCCACCGACGCCTATTCGCTGGGATGGCATATCCGCCAGCTTCAGCAGGGACAGCACGAAACCTTTGCCTATCTGGGCAATCTGGGTGTAGGTATCGCGCCCGAACGCCTGGCAGCCGGTGACTTTGATGGCTACGACGAGGTCTTTCTGCTGCTCGATGACACCGATGGGTACTTGGGCGACGTTGAGACGCGACCTGCCGCGCGCTGCCTGACCATAAGCTTCCGCGGCACGCACGGGCAAGCAGCCCCACGCTATGAGCAGCTGCTCAGCTATATGCGCGAACACAACCTGACGCCAGCCGGTCCATCGCGCGAGATCGCCCTGATCGACGACATCATCAGCGATGATCCGGCAACCTACGTGACGCAGATCACGGTGCCCGTTGCCCCAGCAAAGTAAAAACCGCCCGGAAGGCATCATGCTTCCGGGCGGTTCTTCAATTAGACCATCAATGCACTAAGCTTGGGGCACCTCACCAGTAGCTAAGATCTGCTCGAGCGCGTCCTCGTCCAGCACGGGCACACCCAGCTGCTCGGCCTTGGTGAGCTTGGAGCCCGCTTTGGGGCCGGCGACCAGATAGTTCGTCTTCTTCGACACGCTGCCCGAAACCTTGGCGCCGAGCACCTTGAGCGCCGCGCCCGCCTCGTCGCGCGTGCGGTTGACGAGCGTGCCGGTGAGCACGAAGATCAGACCCGCAAGCGGCTGTGCGTCGGCGAGCTCGCCCGCCACGCCAGCTTCGGCCGCGGCTTGCGCATGAGCGGCGCCCAAGTCGACCTCGAGCGAAAGGCCCGCTTGGCGCAGACGTTCCAGCACGGCAAGGTTCTCGGGCACGGCCAGGAACTGCTTGACGCTCGCCGCAATCTTGGGACCGATGCCCTCGCACTCGGCGATATCCTCTTCGCTCGCCAAGATGAGCTTGTCAATCGACAGGAATCGCTCGGCGATAACCTCGCCCACACTCTTGCCCACATGGCGGATGCCCAGGGCAAACAGCACGCGATCGAGCGGCTGGCTCTTGGACTTGTTGAGCTCGGCGATGATTTTCTCGGCCGTCTTGAGGCCCACCGGAATGGGGTCGCCCTTCTTGACGCCCTTTTTGCTGTTGGAGCTGGCGTACACGCGGCCCGTGTCCAGGCCGGCGATGTCGTCGACCGTGAGCTGGTAGAAGTCCGCGACATCATGGATCAGACCGGCGGCGATCATCTTGTCGACGATCTCGTCGCCCAGGCCGTCGACGTCCATACAGCCGCGACTCACCCAGTGGAGCAAGCGCTCCTTGAGCTGCGCGGGGCAGTCGATGGACACGCAGCGGTAGGCCACCTCGCCATCCTCGTGAACCACGGGGCTGCCGCACACGGGGCAGACCTCGGGCATGTGCCAGTCGACCGAATCGGCCGGGCGCTTGTCGAGCACCGGGCCCACAACCTCGGGAATCACGTCGCCCGCCTTGTGCACGATGATAGTGTCGCCCTCGCGCACGTTTTTGCGGCGGATCTCGTCGATGTTGTGCAGCGTGGCGCGCGCGATAGTGGAGCCGGCAACCGTCACCGGGTCGAACTCGGCGACCGGCGTGAGCACACCGGTGCGGCCCACCTGGATGCGAATCTCGCGCAGGACGGTCTGCTTTTCCTCGGGCGGGAACTTAAAGGCAATAGCCCAGCGCGGTGCGCGAGCGGTAAAGCCCAGGTCGAGCTGCTGCTGGAAGCTGTCGACCTTTACGACCACACCGTCGATGTCGTAATCCAGGTCACCGCGGTGCTCGAGCGCCTGGGCACAGAACTCGTGGACCTCGGCCGGCGTGGCGCAGCGTGCCACGTTGGGGTTGACGCTAAAGCCGGCGCTACGCAGCCAGTCCAGAAACTCGCGCTGGCTGTGGACGTGCAGCGGATCAGTATCGGCGATGGCGTAGATAAAGGTGGCCAGATCGCGGCGCGCCGTGATCTTGGGGTCCTTTTGGCGCAGGCTGCCGGCGGCGGCGTTGCGCGGGTTGGCGAAGGGGTCGCGGCCCTCGGCATCGGCCTCTTCATTCAGACGAACAAAGCTGCCCTTAGGCATATAGACCTCGCCGCGCACTTCGATAGTACGCTCGCGGTCGGCGCCCATATGAGCGAGCGCCGGCTCGGACAGGTGCATGGGCACATCCTTGATGGTACGCACGTTGAGCGACACGTCCTCGCCCGTGGTGCCGTCGCCGCGCGTGGCGGCGCGTACGAAGGTGCCGTTTTGGTAGGTAAGGGCCACGCCCAGGCCGTCGATCTTGAGCTCGCAGGTATAGGTGACGCTACCGGCACCGAGCGCATCCTCGGTACGCTGGAGCCACGCGTCGAGTTCGTCCAGGTCCATGGCATCGTCCATGGAATACATGCGTGCCATGTGCGTTACCGGCGTAAACTGCTCGCTCACGTATCCGCCCACACGCTGGGTATAGCTGTCGGGCGTTACCAAATCGGGGTAGGTCGCCTCAATTTCCTGCAGCTCAACGAGCATTTTGTCAAAGGCGGCGTCCGTGATCTCGGGCGCGTCGAGCATGTAGTAGCGGTACGCGTGGTAATCGAGCTCGTGGCGCAGCTCGGCTGCACGCGCTGCCGCCTGGGCACGGGCGTCGGTCGGTGCGGCGGCATCCGCGCTCGCGGGCGTTTCGGTATCGATGTCCACACCGTCACCAAACAGGCTCGATTGCTCCATAGCGGCACTCCTTCGCTCGATTTCAAACGGATACAAGAGTACCACCGGTCGCGATGGGGTCGAATAACCCTTTCGAACCGCACCGAATCGGCAGCCGCCAGACTGGGGTGGACAGTTAGTTCAGATACGTATAAATCCTAGAGCTGGATCAGGCACGAACACCCCTGTTTCAACTAATTTGGGCTCCTCGAGACCATGTAAACGTCCCACTCTCCCTTCCAAACACCAATTCGTGCCCCATCCCAATCAAAAATTGCTCAAAACGCATCCCAAGCTGCCCCAGATTTATACGTATCTGGACTAACTGTCCAGACCATTCCGAACCAGGCCTCTTGTCAGCCCCAAGTGATCCGTTTTCCTCCGTCCCCAACGGATCAATAAGAGACGATATGAGCAGGACATAAAAACATTGAGAGCCCCTGCTGCATGAAAGACCG
>CABRHX010000014.1 GCA_902470805.1 uncultured Collinsella sp.
GAAACGGCGGTCGACGAAACTGGAGAGGAGGTATTACGAGCTCCTGTGCGAATTGAAGGGAGCGCTCCCGCAAACTGCCTATTGACAACTTATAGGAGCGTCGGTTTTATGTTTCGCTATGCGGGCTGTGCTTGGCTATTGCAAAATAGTCTACTCACTTAGGTTTGAGGGCCGTTCGCTGGCGCCTATTTGCGCTTGTTTGCCAACGCCGCGACCATCAGAAGCCCCTAGGACTCTTGCGGCAGGCGCTTCTTGCCCTTGCGGGCACGGTTTCTGAAGTTCTCGACGGCCTCTTCCATGCCGAGAGGCACGTAGGTGAGCTCATCGAGGTTTTCGGGCAGGTAGCAGGCAAGGCTTTGCTCCTGCGCGCGGCCCGCCGCGAGCTGCTCTTCGATGGGTTCCGCGCCGGGCGTAGCGCAAATGCCATAGACGGCGGCGCCCATCTCGCGCGTGCGGCATTCATATTCGGTCTCGGGATGCTCGGGATGGTCGCGGCGGACGTCGTCACTTACCCAAAGCGTATCGTAGCCGGCTGCGGCAAACTGTCCCAGGGCGTAATCGCGCAACGGTTTGCTGTCGGTTCGCAGCGTTACGGTGGCGCCGGCTGCAAAGAGCGGGCGATAGAGCATCAGATGGTCGACATGGACGAGGCGCTTTTTGGCGTACTTGGCCTTGGGCTGCGGCGTGGGAAAGTTGATGGTGATGGCATCGAGCTCGCCTGTGGCAAATAGCTGCGGCAGCGATGCGGCGCCTCGAGGCAGAACGAGTGCGTTGGTCAGTTCATGCTCGCAGATTTTCTGTGCGGCATAGGCGATGCAGATGGGCTCTTGGTCCATGCCGATAAAGAGCGTGTTTGGCTCGTGGGCCGCGCGCTCTACAAGGTACGTTCCCTTGCCACAGCCAAGATCCAGGTGAAGGTGTTCGAAGGGCTTGCTGCCTGCGGGAGCACAGGCCTTGCGCCAATCTCCGGCATAAGCCTCGGGGTTCGTCTCGATCGCATCGGCGTAGCGCTCCAGGCGCTCCTCGAGCACAAAGTTCTTAGGCGTGCGAACGTGGACGGCTCCCATGAGGCTCCTTGGTCATAAGTATGGAACGCATAGCTGCGCGTTCCGTCAATGGGTTGAAAAAGGGTGGGCATAGTTTGCCCGAAAGATGCGGTGCGGCTCGGCGGCGAGTCGTCGGTGCCTACAGACGCTTGAGAATCACATAGCGGTTGAGCTCGCCGCTGCGACCGTCGGCATGGAAGCGCTCAAGCTCGCGCACGGGGACCTCGCCGCTTTTGTAGAACGTACGGACGCCGCGCACCAGGTCGGTGATCTGCTGATCGTCAAAGTGATGGCAATAGCGGTAGGCGTGGCGGTCGTTTTGCCAGCCAATGAGGTGGTCGCCGGCTTCAAACTGGGCGGAATCGTAACCCTCAAACGGCGGGGTGAGCTCGGCGCGGGCTTCGGCGCGAACAGCCTTGCGCGCCATGCGCTCGTCGTTCATAAACTCCCAAAAGCTGATGGCGATGATGCCGCCCGGGCGCGTCTGGCGCACCAGAGCGTCGAGCACGCGTACACGGTACTCGCACGACGGCACATGGTGCATAAAGCCAAAGCAGACCGAGATGTCGGCGAGCGGGGCGTCGAAAAGCACGTCGGGCGTCTCGGCGGGGTTGAGCTTCATAAGGGCGTCGAGCACGTCGAGTTCCTGGAAGTGCAGGTTGGGAATGCGCAGCGCGTGGCCATGTGCATCGATGGCCAGGTCTTGGCACGAGTCGACACCATAGAACTCAAACGGGCAGCTGGCATCTGCCGAGGGGTTTGCGCCATCGACGCCCTTGGCGGCAAGTGCGCCGCCGGCGGCAAAGTTCTCGAATCGCATATTGCCACAGGCAAGATCGAAGACGCGGACGGGATGCTCGATCGTGGCGACGTCGAGCTGTTCGAGCGCGATATTCATGGTACGTACCCAGCCGGGCCACGGGGCCTGGCGCGTATCGGAAAAGGAAGCGGAGTGCTCGCGATAGAACGTGTTGTTGAGCTGGATGAGCGATGAGGCGAAATCGCGGTTCACGGCGCGGAACTCCCTCCGTTAGCGGTGCGAAATAAACAGTACGACCATACTACCGTTAACGCCGCAACGGGGACAACCGAGCTGCGGCTCATTGCTTTGTTTGGACACATTTCCGCAGCTCATATGTGCCTGCAACCGCCGGTTGTCAAAAATCTCACTAGAATAGGTGGCATGCTTTTGGCGGTGGCGGATAGATTTTTAACTGTGCAAGGCGCCTTAAGAACAAAAACGGTCCGGCGGCACGGCCGGCATCACATAGGAGGAACCATGAATGTAGAAACTGCGCAGCGGCTCGCCGACCTTCGCCGAAGCAAAGGCTTTAGCCAAGAAGGGCTGGCACGAAAGCTGGGACTGTCGCGCCAAGCAGTCAGTAAATGGGAGCGCGCGGAGAGCTCGCCCGATACCGAGAACCTGATCTCGCTCGCCAAGCTCTATGGCGTGAGCTTGGACGAGCTGCTCAATCCGAGCGATGAGATCGAGGACGATATCGAGTTTGAGAACGAGGACCGCGCTCGTCAGCGCGAGGCCGAGGCAGCAGAGCGTGCTCGCACCCATGAGGCGGCGGCACGTGCCACCGAGGCGGCAACACAGGCGAGTGACGCCGCCGCCAAGGCGGCGCAAGCGGCAAGCTGGAGTGCGCAGGCCGCCAATGCCGCTACGGCGCAGGCGACGAGTGGCAGCGCAGTTGGCTCGACTCCGGTGAAGGGCCCGTTCCAGTCGTTCCCGTATTGGGCCGTGTGCTGGCTGCTGTTCTTTTTGCTGATGTTCCTGTTTGGTGCCGGCCCCTTTGCCGCACTGATCTTCTTTACGATTCCCATCTATCACTGGGTGGCGCGTGCGCTCGATGGCGATTGGGCGCGCGGGGATATTCAGGTTGGTTCGGCGTCGGTGGCGGTCAAGGCCCAGGGGAAGGATACTTCTGCGGAATCTGATGCTGACGTGGCTACCGCGACTACCGCTGAGCCGATTGCCAAAGAGAGTGATGAATGATGAAGCTTTCGCATGAATCCAAGGTACGCTTGGGCGTTGGCATCGGAGCGTTTGTGCTCATCATCGGGCTTGTCTTTGGCATTTCGCGGACTTTGATTCATTTTGATGGCCCGTGGGATCTCGACGATGTTGTATCCGGCTTCTCTGGTATGGACGATGCGGTTGACGAGGACGATCTTTTGGATGGCGGGAACTATTCCGCTCGGCCTCAGCAGCTTTCGAGCACGACTTTTGACGAAGACGCGTTCCAATCGCTCGACTTGGATGTGACGTCGGGGACGGTCGAGGTTAAACGTGTCTCTGGCGGACCGGTACGTGTCATCGAAAGCGGGCGCGTTGCAAAGGGGGCGTCTGCTTCCGATGCCGCCACTCAGAATCTGGTTAAGATCGAGGGCTCTACACTCAAGATTCGCCAGTTCGATTGCGATGACGAGCGCGCCATTGACCGCACGGTTACCGTCGAGCTGCCGCGCGAAGTTGCCGATAACATGGTGGGCATTACAGCGAATGTAGGATCGGGTGACCTGACGGTCGCGGGCATTGCGTGTCATGACCTCAACCTGACTTTGGACTCTGGAGACGTTGAGTTTACGGGCACCGTGACCGATACCCTGAATGCCGAGGTCGGTTCGGGCGATGTGACGTTCGAGCTCTACCAGGCCCCCGCGAAGTCGATGGACGTGAGTGTGGGCTCGGGCGATGTGGAGATGACGGTTCCGAACTCGACGGGCTTTAAGGCGAGCCTCACCTTGGGCAGCGGCGACTTCGAGAGCGATTTCCTTCCGCTTGGCTACGACGGCGAGACCATTTTGAATCTTGAATTCGATAACGGCGATAAGTCTGCTACGTATCGTTTTGAGGTCGGTTCGGGCGACATGTCGTTTGATCCGGAGTGACATGCGGTTTTCGGAGATCGGTACATATAGGCATGCTCTTTGATGGAGGCGCCGGAGCCGTGACGGGCTTCGGCGCCTTTGCCTTTACAATGGGGGGCATGGAACAGATTATCTTGAACATACTCGAGGCTCTGCGTCGCGGCGAGACCGTGGACGACAAAGCGCTCGTCAAACTGATACATGCCGAGGCGCGCCGTGAGGGTGCCGACAAACGCGATTTGGCCAAGCGCCGTCTGCTGCCGTTCTACCAGCGGGTTAAACGTGAGGAGCCGGTTCGGTGGGCTGCGTGGAATGTCGATTCCGATCTGGAGCGTCAACTGCTGCAGGTCCTGCGTATGAAGCCTCGTCGCACGGCTTCGGGCGTGGCGACCATTACCGTCATCACCAAGCCCTGGCCATGCTCGGGCGATTGCCTATTTTGCCCCAACGATCTGCGCATGCCCAAAAGCTATCTGCACGCCGAGCCGGCGTGCGCCCGTGCGGAGCAAAATTGCTTTGACCCGTATCTGCAGGTAAGCGCTCGTCTGACCGCGCTTTCGCAGATGGGGCATGCGACCGATAAGATTGAGCTCATTGTGCTCGGCGGTACCTGGAGCGACTATCCGCAAGGGTATCAGACGTGGTTTATGTCGGAGCTCTTCCGCGCGCTCAATGACGATGCCGTGGCTGGTGTGGCGGCTAACCCCATGTTGGCGCGTCCGGGCATCAGTCGTGCCGAGGCGGGGCGTCTGCTCGATGACGCTCCCGCCGATGCCCTGCCGCCTGTGGTAGCAGAGCGCCGTGAGCGCTATCGGGCCGCCGGCATTGCGACAGACGAGGTCGAGCTTGCTGCCGGCGTTGCCGACGAGCAGGGGCGTGTGGATGCTGCCGTGGGCGGCTATAACCGTGCGGTGCGTCGTCTGTACGGTCCCGGTACGCCGTGGGACAAGGTCACTGAGTGGCAGACGGCAACGATGGAGGAGCTCGAGCGTCAGCAGCGCATCAACGAGACGGCGAAGCATCGCGTGGTGGGACTCGTTATCGAGACGCGCCCCGATGCCGTAACGCCGCAGGCGCTTACGCTCATCCGCCGCCTGGGCTGCACCAAGATCCAGATGGGTATCCAGAGCCTCGACCAGCACCTGCTCGATATCAACGAGCGTCGCATTTCGGTGGCGCAGATTGAACGGGCGTTTTCGCTTGCGCGCCTGTTTGGCTTTAAGATCCACGCGCATTTTATGCTTAACTTGCTGGGCGCCACGCCCGAGGGGGACAAGCTCGACTACGAACACTTTATGACCGAGGGCGCCTTTATGCCCGACGAGGTCAAGGTCTATCCGTGTGCGCTCATCGAGGGCTCGCGTCTGGTGGGCTGCTATGAGCGCGGCGAGTGGCGTCCCTATACCGAGGAAGAGCTGCTCGATGTGCTGGCCGACGACATCGTGGTGACGCCGGCGTTCTGCCGTATCAGTCGCATGATCCGCGACTTTAGTTCCGACGACATTATGGTGGGCAACAAGAAACCCAACCTGCGTCAGCTCGTTGAGAACCGCCTAGCTGCTCGGGGTGACGGTGCGACGGTGCGCGAGATTCGCTATCGCGAGATCAGCACGGCGGGCGCCGACTTGGATGAGCTGACCCTTGACGAGGAGGTGGCGTACGAGACGCCGGTGACGCACGAGCGCTTTTTGCAGTGGGTGACGCCGCAGGGCAAGATCGCGGGCTTTTTGCGGTTGTCGCTGCCCGACCATTCGTTTGTTGCCGCGCATGCGGACGAGTTGCCGACGACGCCGGACGAGGCGATGATTCGCGAGGTGCACGTGTATGGCATGGCGGCACGCGTGGGCGACCAGGGCCAGGCGGCGCAGCATCACGGGTTGGGGCGTTTGCTCGTAGAGCGTGCGTGCGAGATTGCCCGGGATGCGGGTTATACGCGCATCAACGTGATCAGCGCGATTGGTACGCGCGAGTACTATCGCCATTTGGGTTTTTACGATCATGGACTCTATCTGCAAAAGGAGCTCTAGATGAACAAGCCGAGTGTTTCTGCTGGCGTCGTTGCCGGCGTTGCCCTGGGAGCCGCGGCACTTGGTGCGGCCGCCGTCGCTGTTCGTGCTGCCTGTCTGCAGGTTGCGCGAACCCGCAATGGGTTGGCGCGTGTGAAGCGCGTGCACGATGGGGACGGCGATGAGATTCGCGTGTTGGTGCAAGGCAGCGTCTACCAAAGCGCAAGCTACGTCGGTGAGCGTTGGGCCGAGCCCGTCTTTGCGTACTATCGTGCGTTTGACGACGTGTTTGAGTCCGAGGATGCGATGCGCGACGCTTATGGTCACGGCATCGACCGTATGCTTATGCTGGGCGGCGGCGGGTTTGCCTATCCTAAATTCGCCCTGATGTCGCACGAGGGCTTGCGCATGGACGTCATCGAGTATGACGGAGAGATTACGCGCCTGGCGCGCCGTTGGTTCTATCTGGACGAGCTGGAGCGCACGGTGGGCGACCGCTTGCGGGTGATTACTGCTGAGGCTCGCTCGTATCTGGGTGTGACGAGTGTGGGCCATCGTCGCTACGACGTGGTCGTGAGCGATTGCTTTGGCGGTGCCGAGCCCGTACGCGAGCTGGCGACGGTTGAAGCGTTGCGTTTGGTGCGGGGCAGCCTAAATGTCGGTGGCGTCTACGTTGCCAATATCGTGAGCGCAAGCGAGGGGAGCGATGTGACGTTCCTGCGCGATTGCGCTGCCACGGCACTCGAGGTATTCGCCCACGCCTGGGTGGTCCCATGTGGCGATGCGAAGTTCGGCGGCGAGGAAAACTACCTGCTCATCGCCAGCGACGGCAACTACGCCTTTGCCGAAGCCGTGCCCTTCGACGCTGACTTTCTCGGCGCTGCCCTCCACGACTAGCGCGTCTCCCTGCGACCAGTCTGTTTATGACGGGGCTCCTTTAGCCACTCCTTGGTCATGCCAAAGTAGCTCAACAAGCCCCGTGCCGAAAAGACCGGTTTTATGTATGGTCGCGCCAGCTGCGGACACGCTGCTTCATGTCTTCGATGTCGAGCACGCCTTCGGCAAAGCCTTTGCGCACGAGCTCTTCTGGAACGAATTCGTCGTACCGATCAAAGTAAGGCACCTCGCCGGGATAGACGAGGTCGATGGGGTCGAAGTCTTTCTCGGCTTCGGCGGCGAGCACTTCAAAGAACGTCTCCTCGTCGGCCTTCATCTTAAACTGCATAAAGTACGGGCGTGACGGGTCGAGTCCGCGAAGGCCCAACTCAGCGGCGCATTTAATCTTGAGCATGCGCTCGAGCGCCAAAAAGGCGTAGCTGCCCAACCAGGGGAAGAGCACCCAGGTGTCGCCACCCAGGTTGATGAGCGGCTTAGTTCCCGCGCCCGAAATCTCGGCCGTATGGCGAGCCTGCGCCAGACGGGCCCGCGCGTTACCCATCAGGTACGGATACGCCGCGTGCTCGTTGAGCGCCTTGCGCATACGCTCGAGTACGTGTGTATTGATGTCGCCGGGGCAGTCGCCAAAGTAGGCCGGCACCCGGCCCTTGACCTGCGTAGCAAAGACGGTGTGACGCTTCCAGTCCACTTCCTCGACAATCCAGCAGTGTCCGGCGATGGCAATGCGCTCACCGGGCGGGGGCGGGTTGACAATCGTGCCCAGCTCGGCCGATTCGCTGCGAACGGTGAACTCCTCGTTTTCCTGGAACACGGCGTAGAACTTAAAGTTGTTGATGATGCGCTCGCCCGCGAGACCCACGATGAGCCCGCCGCCCTCGGTGACTTGGATATGGTCGATCTTAATGAGGTGACGCAGCAACACGCGATAGTCATCGGCCGAGATGCGATGGAAATAGCTGAGTGTGAGCACGCGCTGGGCAAGCTCTGCCGGCGTGAGTTCGCCGGTGCTGGCAAGCGTCGACATAGTCTGGTGGTAGAGCAGGCTGTAGGGGAGTCGATCGAGCTCGGGCGGCTCGACCCACTTTTCCTCGCGATAGAGTTGTACGAGCGCGATGCCCTGCAGGAGCTTCCACGGAATGGTCTCGGGCATCATCGTGCGCGGCTCGGGTTCCTCCTCGCGCATGACAAACCACATCTCGGGCGGAAGATCGCGGCGCCCCGTGCGGCCCATTCGCTGCAAAAAGGAGCTGACGGTAAACGGCGCGTCGATCTGAAACGCACGCTCCAGACGGCCGATATCGATACCGAGTTCCAGCGTGGAGGTGGTGACGGTTGTCTGTGCCTGCTCCTCATCGCGCATGAGTTCCTCGGCCGTTTCGCGCAGCGATGCCGAAAGATTGCCATGGTGGATGAGAAAACGGTCGGGCTCGTGCCGGCTCTCGCAGTAGCTGCGCAGCATGGAGCACACGGCCTCTGCCTCCTCGCGCGAGTTGGCAAAGACCAGGCACTTGCGCCCGCGGGTGTGTTCAAAGATATAGCCCATGCCGGGATCGGCGTTTTCGGGCGCGGTGTCGGTGGGGTTGAGGAGCGCCTGCTCATCGGCCAGGGGGATATCGACTTCGCCCTCGGGGGCCGAAGAAGTGCGACGGTCTTTGGGAGCGGCCTTGCCCCGTGCCCGCTCACGACGTTGACGGCGTTCCTCCTGTGTAAGCTGTCCGCTGTGGCGCACGTCTTGGGCGCCAGCCGGCAGCGCCGCGGGCGCCGCCGGCTCAATACGCTCGCAAGCAAGCATCTCGGCTTCTTGTGGACCCGTGCTCTCGAATCCCCACTGCTGTGCCTGGGGACCCGAGTTGTAGAAGTGCTCCATGGAGATGCGCCACACGCGGCGCGGTTCCTCAAAGCGGGGGATGATGCAATCGCGTCCTGTTCCCTGTGAGAGAAAGGCGCCCGTGCGCTCGGGGTCGCCGATGGTGGCAGAAAGGCCGATGCGGCGGGGCTGCACGCCCGCCATGCGCGAGAGGCGCTCGATAAGGCAGAGCGTCTGACCGCCGCGGTCGCCGCGCATGAGCGAATGAACCTCGTCGATAACCACATAGCGCAGGTCGCAGAACATACGAGGGATTGCCATGTGCTTATGGATCAGGAGCGCCTCGAGCGACTCGGGCGTAATCTGCAAGATACCGCTCGGTTTTTTGATGAGCCTAGCCTTGTGCGACTGCGAAACATCGCCATGCCAGTGCCAGACGGGGATATCGGCCTCTTCGCACAGGTCGTTGAGGCGGACGAACTGATCATTGATGAGTGCCTTGAGGGGGCCGATGTAGAGGGCGCCAACGCTCGCGGGCGGGTTCTCCCAAAACTCGGTCAGGATGGGAAAGAAGGCTGCCTCGGTTTTGCCGGAAGCCGTGGATGCCGTCAGGAGCACATTGTCCTGAGTGTTAAAGATGGCATCAGCTGCTGCAACCTGGATGGAGCGTAGACTCTCCCAATCGTGGGAGTAGATGAAGTCTTGGATAAACGGGGCGTAGCGGTCAAAGGCGTTCACGGGGCCTCCTTTCAAAAACGAATCTCTCAACGCGGTGGGCAGTGGCTTGCTGCATTACTGCCTCGACGTTTGCCCAGATAAAACCAGCCAAAATAAACCTGTCCCTTTTTGGCAGGTTAGATGGTGAATTCGGCGAAGTTGCGGTCGCCGCCTGCGGTGCCGGCGTCGCCTGTTGCGGCTGCCGGCGCCAGCGCGTCGCCGCCGACGCTTTGCAGCAACTCGGCCACATTTGCATCGGGGTTCTGACACAGGATATCGAGCAGCTCGATAAAGTCACGAATGACCTCACGGGGCGTCAGGTGCGTATCGGCTCCCACGCGGCCAAACTCAATCTTGAGAAAGTTCACCAAGTCGTTCTCGGTAAGCGTGGGCGTCCAGCCAAAGTAGCCGGCATGGATCTGCATGAGCTTTTCGATGAGCACCAGCAGCTCCTCGTAGGTGAGCGGCTGCAGGCGGATGATGGGCGCGAGCATGTCTTTGAGATCATCTCGCGCAAAGCGACCCTGAGCGAGTCGGCTGCGCAGAGCTTCGTAGGAGAACACGCCGCGGCGGCGGTCTTCGATGGAGGTTGGCGTGCCGCCCATGATCATGCCCAGGTACTGCGCCTTGCCCTGGAGCGTGTCGTTGTACATAGTCAGGATCTTCTCGTAGTTGTATTGGCGCGTGATCGCGTTGGGAATCTTGTACAGATTCACGAGTTCGTCGATGAGCACCAGCATGCCCTTGTATCCGCTGCAGACCAAAAAGCGTGCAATGAGCTTAACGTAGTCGTACCAGTCGTCATCGCTGATGATGGTCGAGGAGCCCAGCTCAGCGCGTGCCTCGCTCTTGGTGCGGTACTCGCCGCGAATCCATTTGGTCACGCGGCTCATAGCCTCTTCATCGCCCTCGGATACGGCCATGCGATAGCGGCGGAGCATGCGGGTGAAGTCGAAGCCGTGGACCATCTCCTCGAGCGGGGCCAGTTGGGCATTGACGACCGACTCGTCGACGTCGGCACACGAGGCGACCCAGCGATCCAAAATAAGGTTGAGCGCACCGCCCTCGGGGCGCGTCTTGGTCGAGATATTGCGGATGAGCTCGCGGTAGGTGGCAAGGCCCTGTCCTTGACCGCCCTGCAGGCGGCGCTCAGGGGATAGGTCGGCATCAGCGACGACGAATCCCTCACCCATGGCGTGCGTGCGGATGGTCTGGAGCAAAAAGCTCTTGCCTGCGCCGTAGCGACCGACCAGAAACCGGAAACTCGCGCCACCGTCGGCGATGAGACTTAAATCGGTGAGCAGGGCGCGGATCTCGACCTCGCGCCCTACGGTGATGTAGGGAAGGCCGATGCGTGGGACCACGCCGCCCTTGAGTGAGTTGAGAATGACGGCGGCGACGCGTTTGGGTACGCGGGGCGCTGCGGATGTGGTATCACTCATGGTCTAGGTATCCTCTCACGTTTGCTTCGTAGTCCTCGATAATCTGCGGCCCTGCCGCGCCGAATTCGATAACGGTGTCTCCCACCAGGTCAAAGAGCGCCTCGTTGATGCTGTCGACGAGCATGTCCTCGCTCTGTCCCGATTGCACTACCGCCGATTCCGCCTGCGCTGCGTTTTGCTCGAGTAGTGCTCGAAGATAGGCGTCTGCGGCGGGATCGAGTGCGGACGCGGTGTCGGCGGGCGTGGGCGCTGGTGCGAGGAGCGGGGCTACGATGCCAAACTGCTCGGTGGAGATGGTCGGCTCGCCAGCCTCGTCCCGCTGTATGGTCGTCACGACTGGTTCGGCGATCGTGTCAGCCACGGGCTCGGCTTCCCGTCGCTCGGCAACTGCCACCTCGGCATCCGCAAGCGTGCCGTCCTCGCGCTCCTCGTCGATCAAAAGCGCCTCGCGCGTTTGTGCGGCGGCGCTCCGAATGTGCCCCAGCTGGCTCAGGTCGATATCGATCTTGACGGGCTGATGTGCGGCATCCCATGAAAGCCATGCCGCGATCTCGTCATCGATAATCTTAGCCAGGTATTTGGGGACCTTCTCTTCCTTAAGGGGATGGCCGGGATCCAGTGCCAAGCGCAGGCGCTGATCACAAGCGCGCATCATCTCACCGAGCTTGCTACTTTTTTGTCTGCTGCCGTGGATGCGCATGCATTCCCAAAAGCCATTTTGGCAGCGGTAGATGTGAATGGGGTCCAGGCGATATTCGCAGTCCTCGTGGCGCTCGGGCGCAAAGAACACGGCCGAGGCAAACATGGTGTAGGGCATGGCCGTCTCCTCCCCAAACAAGCTCGCTACGATGCCGGTCTTTCGGTGCGTGTCATAGTAGCGCGCCATACGGACATACACGGCGCATGCCACGTGGCGAAGATCGCGATGGTGGGAGCGGTCGAGCCTTGAGTTATTGAGGTTGTACGTGGAGAGCGCGTTGATGGCGGCCATGAGTCGCTCCTCGCGCGTCTCGTCAGGCGGAAGGGGGAGCGTGGGCTCTGAGGTTTTGCGACGCTTGGCGGTTTGACCGGACGGCGCCGGCGCGGGTACAAGGTCTCGCGCTGCGCGGCGCAGCTCGATGAGGGCGTTGTCGAATGCGACGGTTTTAGAGTCGCGAAGCAGCTTGGGATCGAGCTCATGGAACACGGCGTAGTCCTGCAGCCACACGCGTGCGAACCGGTCGATGCCGGGCTCAAAGGCGCGATAGGCATCCCAAAATGCTTTGATCTTGTCATAGCCGTCACGCGGATTGTCGACGCCAATGCCGCAGATCAATTCGTAAAGATACAGAAAAGCAAACGAGGTCGATGTCTCCTCGATATTGCCGCGGCGCACTTGGGCACGCCAGGTAAAGTAGCCGCGCAACTGTCGATCGCTCATGGCATTGTAGGTGGGAAAGTACGACTTAAAGGTGCCGTTGTAGGGGCAATCGTCCTCGAAGTCGGCCATCAGCAGGCCTTGGCGGTAAAAGAGCTCCGCCTCCGATAGCCAACGTCCCGCGCCGCCTTTGGGATCCTCTTGCCAGCGCGATATCTCGCGCATCTTGCGGTACTGGTCGGGGAGGTAGTTCTGCATCTGACGACCGGTCTTGAGAATCGGCTCGTCAGCATAGATTTCGTTTGAGAAGCGGGCGGACTGATGGGTTCGGGCCTCGGCCATAATGCGCTCGATGAGCATCTTGACGTCCTGGTCGGCCACCGCCCTCTCCTCTCCCTATATGGTGTCGGTGACCTCATATCATAGCACAGCATCAAACAGATGTTCGAGATACCGCTGCGTAGATAGATTTAGAACAGGAGGGCGTAGATGACGGCGATGACGACGGAGGGGAGCATGTTGGCCGTGCGGAAGGTCTGAGGACGGATGAGGTTAACGCCAACACAGAAGATGAGCATGGAGCCCACAAGCGAAAGGCTGTCGAGGGCCGCGGCGGTCATGATGGGGGAGAGTGCGCCGGCAAAGAGCGTGATCGTTCCCTGGAAGACGGCGACGGGCAGGGCGGAGAAGATACAGCCGCGACCGAGCGAAGCCGTCATGGTGCAGACGATGATGCAGTCCAGCGCGCCCTTCAGGGCAAGCGTGGACCAGTCGCCGAGCAGGCCGTCCTGAATCGATCCTACGATGGCCATGGCGCCGATACACACGGTGAGCGATGTCGAGACAAAGGCGTTGGTGAACTCGTTGTCGCCTTCGCTGCCGGTTTTGCGCTTGAGCCATTCGCCGAGGTTCTCGATGGCGGCCTCCAGGTTGATGGCCTCGCCGATGAGCGAACCGAGGGCAAATGAGACGATCAGCATGGTGGTGCCGGTGGTCGCCAACGCCTCTCCATCGATAACGAGCATCTTTTGCATGGTGCCGCCCAGGCCGATAAACAGGACGCACAGCCCTGATGCTTTCATGAGCGTGTCTTGGATGCGCGGTGTAATGAAGCGGCCGCCCGCTAATCCCAAAAGACCGCCCGCAACTAAAAGCACAACGTTGATGATTGTTCCCAAGCCCGGCATGAGCCCTCCTGTATTGATGCCAACGTGGCAATCGTAGCAGAACGAAATGCGAGGCACATCGCGACTCATCTAATACGTTATATAAGTGGTGTTAGGAATGATGCGCAGCATTTAAGCCTCAGGTGGTTGTCGGGACATAGGGATAGTATTCAAAGCGCAGGGTCATAAGCCGCTGTGGGGATTCAATAGCCGCGGCGATGATATTGGCATCGCGGGCACGATCAAACCCTTCGAGTTCGATCTGATACGAGACGTCTTGCATAATGTCCAGACGTCGCCAGGCTAGGAGTGTGTCGCCATCGAATTCTAGGGTCTTGCTTCCGTTTGCGGCAACGGCGTATAGACGCAGCTTGGCGGTGGTTGCAGGGTCGACAACCGTGACCTTTTTAATTTCGTTTCGAGTATTCTTGGCGCCCAACAAGGTGAGCAGTGTTGGGGCCACGACCTCGCCCGATGGCAAAAAGACGACTTCGATGGATTCGGGAAATGCGATGATAGCCGACTTGCGGACGGGCTGATTGGCGGCGGCAACTTCAATGTTCGCAGCGTCGATGACCTCTATGTGGTCGAGCGCGGCAAGCACGCAGCAGTTACCTTCATCGATCTCTTGAGGATCAGCAAGCCCCAGACTGTCCGCGAACTCGGGATCGTTTGGATCGGTAGCGGGCTCATTCGGTGCTTCGAAAGAAGCTGGGACGCTGTTTGTCGGCGACGGCGTGTCGCCCGCACCTGCTTCTTTATCCGTGCTCTCTTCTTGTATGGTTGCGTTGATGGGTTCGTCGTTTGAGGGGAGCGTCTTGGCGTCAAGCGCGGAGGGGAGAATTCCGATGGCTCCGGATCCGTTCCACTCCATTTCGAGAAGCGCCGGGTCGGCAAGAATGCGTTGCCTGCTTTGCGCGTGGGCATCGATTTCAATAGGGCCTGCCTCTATCCCTCGTGTAAGGCTGAGTGATCCGGCTGGCTTCTCGAAATGAGCGTCTGTGTCTTTGGCGCTGACGGCGTAGAACAGCAGGGACGCTTCTCCCGCCGCGATGGCATCGGTGCCGGCTTTGGTCAGCCGCAACGATGCCGTGAATGAGAGGGTGGGCTGCGTGTCGTCTGCATTCGCGGCGGCGCAGCCCAGACATATACCGCCTCCTTTCTCGAAAAACGTACCGTCGAAGGCGACCTTCGCTCCGTTCGCCGAGTCATCGATCGAAGCGATGTCGATGCGCAGCTCTAAATTGCATGGATCGCCATCTGCATCGAGCACAACCGAGCGCCACGTGCAGACGGCGCACCCCGCCTGGGAGCCGTTTGCCTTGTTCGAACGATTGATATCCACGACTATCGAGCCGTCCGTATTACGACGAAGGCATCCCGAGGTCGAGATTGCGGCCTGTGCGATCGAAAAACGCTTGCACGCAATGGCGCTCGACGGATTTGGTGCGGAGCTTAGGGCTGCTGGTAAGGAGTCTGCCATGACGGGAGTCGCCCAAGCGGCGACAGGCGTTCCGGTTGCGAGCGCGCCGCAGAGTGCGACGACGGGCAAAAGGTTCTTCGATGCCATGGGGTCTCCTTAGCTAATTTAGTGCGGCCTGTCCGTGTTTTGTTTCTGGCTGCGTTTGATGTGCAGCCCGAGGCCGGCGGTCCCCGCGCCTGCTGCTGTGGCGCCTGCTGCCAAGAGCCATCGTCTGTCGCCTGTCTGCGCCAACGGTTCCTCGCGGTCGCCGCGGTCGAGCTCCGAGAGGTCGACCGTCACTTGCGTGGCGGCCTGCGCCTGTTCTTGCTGGGCAAAGGCCATGGCTGGCCCAAACGCTAGGATGCTGACGGCGGCGGCCAGGGCGACGGCCTTATGCCGTGTGCGCACCGGGCTCGACCGTCCAGGTGATCGTTGCAACCTGATCGCCTTCGCCGGTTACGCGGAAGATGTCGCGCGTGACGCGGGCGACGTTTCCGCTTGTCTTGAGCTTAATTTTGTCCGTGCCGCCGGCAATGCCCTGGTAGCCCATGTCGAAGGCTGCGTTCTTGGAAAGATCGAGGCCCGTCTCCTGCATTGCGGCGCTGGCGTTCTGGAGTGCGCCGTCGGGGCCGACCTTAAAGTCGATGGAGTTCTGCGCGGTTCCGGCCTTGGCGTCGGCAGCAATGGTCCAGGTGTTCATGGCGTCGATCTTCATGTTGGTGACATGGATGCCGTAGGCCGAATGATTGTCGATGGTGGTCGCGTCTTCTGAGGGGCCCTGAAGCGTGCCGTCGGCCTTGGCGACGAAGGGAATAACCGTCGGAACTTTGAACTCAACGTTGTCGATCTCGGTCCTGACCATTACTTTCGTGGTTCCAACGCGCCCGGCCGCCATAGCTGGCGTCGGGGCGGCGCCCATTGCGAGCGCGAGCGCGAGCCCTGCGCCCACGACGAGCGCTCTGGCTCCGTTCATGTTCCTGGTGATGTCCATGGTCGTTCCTTTCTATTCGCCGCGGGCCGTCCCCGCGATGATTGGACGAATGCTGGTGAATTGCGTGCGGTGCCGCGTCGGCCGGAAAAGCTAGTTCTCGGCTTGCTCAACCCGCACCTTGACACGTGTCGGATTGCCGTGGCTGTCGAGGGTCTTGGCATCGAGTGCCTGGATCTCGATGTACGCCTCGCCTTCTTTGATGTCGCCGGCGGGGCACGTTTCGATTGTCTTGCCGGTCTCGACCACACCGGATTCGTACATGGTCTCGTCGTTTTGGATGACGCGGAATCGCTGGGGAAATTTATTGTCTTGGACGTTTTGCACGTTGACGCGCAGCTTGCCGTCCTCCTGCAGCTGAGCGACCGGTGCGACCGAAATCGTCATCATGTTGTCGCGGACGATGGCGTCGAGCTCATCTTGGATTTCCTGACGCGTTTTGCCCTCGGCCGTCGTAACCGAAGCGCCCGCCTCGGGTACGGGCTGCGACTGCCAAGCGTATAGTCCTACGGCGACAAGGGCACAGACGATGGCCAAGCAGGCAACGATGAGCTTCTTGCGACGACCCGGGCCTGCAAAGTGGGGTGGCTTCTTCGCGCTCATGCGGCATCCTTGGCGGTATAGATGCGCGCAAAGGTGGACGGGTTCGCTCCAAAGAGCATGTGAAGCATCAGGCGGCGTGAGTAGACAAGCTCGTCGAAGTCGGGAGGGAGCTCGATGTCGTGGATATGCGCGATGCGGTGGGCGAGCGCCGAGAACGACTCGGGGTCGCAGATCACATCGGTGGTAACGTGGTAGACCGTCGTATCGGGGAATGCCTCTTCGTCGAAAGGCAGGAGATGGGGATCGTCGTCGACTTCGATGGCGATGCCGTACTGGGGCCAGTAATATGCCATGGGAACCTCCCTGCTTCTGGGGCCAAAACTTCTGTCGGTTTTGGCTGTCGATGCCGACGGTATCAGCCACTACTTGACCAATTGCTGACCAAATGCTTGACGGATTGGTGTCTCCGCAGGTAAAAGGCGGCAAAAAATACTCCAACTTTTTTCAAGCGACAATCGCGCGGTCGGCGACGGCGGGGCCATATGTGTCAAAAGCATCGTCTGCCGAGGAAATCAAGCCGCTCGCCGAATTGCACGAACGTAAAAATCGCCAATTATGGAGACGGTCTCGAACACGTCGACGAAACGATGCGCTAACATCTCCCTGCAAACACTGTAGTTAGCTAAAGGGGGAGTTCGCGTGTCTGCAACCATCAAACCCTTCACCGACGAGTTCGAAGAGTATGGTCGCGATGAGTCTCGCGCATCGGGCGAGGCCTCGAGCATCTCGTTTCCGACAACGGAAGACGAGGTCCGTGCCATTTTGGAAAAGCTCCATGCCGAGCGTGCCCCGGTAACGGTTCAGGGCGCCCGAACCGGCCTTGCCGCCGGTGCCGTGCCCCACGGCGGGCATATCCTCAATACTTCCCGTATGAATCGCTACTTGGGCCTTCGCCGCGATGAACAAGGCCAATTTCTGCTGCGCGTGGAGCCGGGCGTTGTGCTCTCGGAGCTGCGCAAGCAGCTGAGCAAGAAGGTGCTGCCGACTGCTGGTTGGGACCAGGCATCGCTTGAGGCCTACGAGGAGTTCCAAGAGGCCCCCGAGCAGTTCTTTCCCACCGATCCCACCGAGACGTCTGCCTGTCTGGGCGGCATGGCGGCATGTAACGCCTCTGGTGCCCGCAGCTACGCCTACGGTCCCATGCGCCCACATATCACGGGACTCCACGTCGCACTGGCTGATGGCGATTTGCTTGAGCTTCAGCGCGGCGAGGCTTTTGCCCAGGGCCGCCACCTGTCGCTCGTGACGGCAGCGGGCCGTACGCTCGAGCTCGATCTTCCCGGCTATACCATGCCCAAGACAAAAAATGCCTCAGGCTATTTCGTTGCGGACGAAATGGACGCCATCGACCTCTTTATCGGTGCTTGCGGCACGCTCGGCGTTATCACCGAGCTCGAGATTGCCCTGCAGGCGGCGCCTGCGGTCGTTTGGGGTGTGAGCTGCTTTTTCGATAGCGAAGACAAGGCCGTGTCCTTTACCGATTCCGTGCGTCCCGTCCTGTCCCATGCGGCTGCCATCGAGTACTTCGACGCTGGCGCCCTGGATATTCTACGTTGCCAGCGCGAGCAGTCGACGGCGTTTGCCTCGCTGCCAGCGCTCGACAAAGAGGCCAAGGTCTGTGTCTACGTGGAGCTCGACTGTGACGACGAGGCGCAGGCGACCGAGGAGCTGTACCACCTGGGATGGGTTTTGGAGCTTGCGGGTGGCCGCGACGACGCGACCTGGGTTGCGCGCACCGAGGTCGATCGCGAATGCCAGCGGTTCTTCCGCCATGCGGTGCCCGAGAGCGTCAACATGCTCATCGACGAGCGTCGCCGCACGGATCCCGCCATCACCAAACTGGGCTCGGACATGTCGGTGCCCAACGCACGCTTGGCCGATGTCATCGCCCTTTATCGCCGCACGTTGGCCGAAAGTGGGCTTGAATCTGCCGCCTGGGGGCACATCGGTAACAACCATCTGCATGTGAACATTCTGCCGCGCGATGCGCAGGAATACCGCCGCGGCGGAGAACTCTTTGCCCGGTGGGCTTCCGAGGTCACGGTCATGGGCGGCGCCGTCTCCGCCGAACACGGTGTCGGCAAGATCAAGGCGGGCTTCTTGGAGACGATGTACGGTCACGAGGCCATGGTCGAGTCGGCGCGGCTCAAGCTCCAGCTCGATCCCGACGGGCAGCTGGGTCGCGGCAACCTGTTTCCGGAGAAGCTCTTGGATGAGCTCGTCCAGAAAGGGGGCGCGTGAAGATGAGCGATTTCCATATGGTGGTGTGCGTCAAGGTCGTGCCGGGCAGCACCGAGGTCAAGATGGACCCCAAGACCAATACCATCGTGCGCGATGGCAAGCAGGCGGTCATTAATCCCTTTGATGCGAGCGCTTTGGAATGCGCGCTGGCGCTGAAGGACGACTTTATCGGCTTTGGCATGGATGTGCGCGTGACGGTGGTGTCGATGGGCATCCCCGCGACCGAGTCGCTGCTGCGCGACTGCATCGCTCGAGGCGCCGACGACGCGCTGCTGCTGACCGATCGCGCCTTTGCAGGTGCCGATACCCTGGCGACCACCTATGCTCTCAAATGCGGCATCGAGGCGCTCGACGAGGACTTCGACCTGCTCATCTGCGGCAAGATGGCGGTGGATGGCGATACGGCCCAGATCGGTCCCGAGCTTGCCGGAGCCTTTGAGATTCCCTGCGTGACCGACGTGAGTTGCGTGCAGAGCGCGGGCTTTACGACCTGTGGCTCGCTGACGCTCATTCACGGCTGCGATGCCGGCGAGGAGACGGTCTATCTTGAGATACCGTGTGCGATGACGACCGCCAAGGAGATCGGCCAGCTGCGTATGCCGAGCATTGCCGGTATTCGCGCGGCGGAGGAGGCGGACGTGCGCGTGGCCAGTGCCGCCGATGTGAACGCCGATCCCTCGCGTTGCGGCCTTGCCGGATCACCGACACAGGTCGTGCGATCGTTTGTGCCCGACCGCGACCAAACGTGCGAGGACGTTGACGGAACGGCGTCCGAGCAGGCGGCAAAACTTGCCAAGATTATCGAGGGGATGGCATAGATGAGCGGACTGATTATCGATAGCGAAGCCTGTATCGGCTGCGGTCGCTGCGTTCGCGCCTGCGCCTCGGGCGGCATTGTGGTGGAGGGCGAGCGTCCCAATCGCTGCGCCCGCGTGACCGAAGGCTGCATCTTGTGCGGCGGGTGCGTCGATGCCTGTCCCGTCAACGCTATCTCGATCGAGCGAGACGAAGCTGCCGGCGCGGCAGACCTTGATGCATATCGAGACATTTGGGTATTCGCGCAGACCGACGAGCACGATACGGTGAATCCCGTTACCTATGAGCTCATGGGCAAGGGCCGCGAGCTTGCCGATGCTCGCGGCTGCCGTCTGGTGGCGCTGGTCGGTATGGGCTCCGAGGGTTCTCTCGGTGACCTGGAGCATCTGGTTTGCGCGGGCGCCGACGAAGTCCTGGCCTGTCGCGACGAGCGCCTGCGCCAAAACGATGCGGAGGTCTACGCCCGCTTGATCTGCGATTTGGTAGCCGAACGCAAACCCGAGGCCATCCTATACGGCGCGACCGCTTTTGGCCGCGAACTGGCACCCGGCGTTGCCGTGCGTTTGCAGACGGGCCTTACGGCTGACTGCACCGTACTTTCGATGGATGCGGAAACGGGGCTGCTGCAACAGACGCGTCCGGCGTTTGGCGGCAACTTGATGGCCACCATCGTCTGCCCCAATCATCGTCCCCAGATGGCAACGGTTCGTCCCGGCATCTTTAAGGCGCCCGACTTTGACTACGGCCGCTCCGGCACGATCACCCAGATATCACTTGCTGATGATGCTAGGGCTCGTGTCGAGATCTCGATTCCCGCCGAGGAGTGGGGACAGCGGGCTTCGATCGCCGATGCCGAGCGCCTGGTCGTGGTGGGTCGCGGCATTGGCTCCAAGAAAAACCTGCCCCTGATGCGAAAGCTCGCCGAGGCTCTGGGAGCCGAGCTTGGCTGCACGCGACCTGTCGTGGAGGCCGGCTGGTTGGAGTATCGCCATCAGATTGGCCAGACGGGCGTATCGGTTTCGCCCAGGCTTCTCGTGAGTATTGGTGTTTCGGGCGCCATCCAGCATCTTGCCGGCATCGGTGGGGCCGAGTGCATTATCGCCATCAACGAGGACCCGGATGCCCCCATCTTTGGTGCTGCCCAGTACAAGGTTGTTGGGGACGCCGTCGAGGTCGTCGAGGAGCTGCTGGCCCAGCTTGAGCGCTAGGCGCGCGCCAGCCAGTCGCGCATCTCGTCCTTTAGGCGGCTCCAAGTTGCCTGCGTGGCGGGGTCGGTAAAGGGCCGCGTAATGCCAAAGGGCGCGTCGAGCAGGCGGTGGATATCGCCCTGTTCGCGCGCCAGCGCGCGGCTTGCTGGATAGACGAGCTCAAACATAAAGCAGATAAGCCCCACCAAGAAGTCGGCGGGCTCATCGCGCTCATCGCGTGCGACGCAGCGGTGCTCGTCAAAGGCGGCAAGTGTCGGCGACGAGAAGTGGCTGGCGAGAAATGCGTCCTCATCCACCTTAAGGATGGTCTCGACGGTGCTGTCGGCGATGGTGCGCATAATGTCGATCTTGTCACCATCGCGCACGATATCGCAGAAGCACCGTGTACGCTCGTCGAGCTGCGCGGGTAGACGGAAATCGCTGTGATAGGCGATGCTCGCTCGGATGAGCTCGTCATGCGCACCGGTTTCGATAAAGTCACGGATGTTTGTCGTGGCGGGTGCATCGGCGGGATTCTCGCCAAAGAGGACCTCGATGCCCAGCGCCGCATGGCTCATGCTCTCGGCGTCCTTAAAGGTGTCCCAGCGCCGAAGTTGCTCAAAGCGGCCCATATCGTGTAGCAGGCCGCAAAGCCATGCCAGGGCAATATCTTCTGACGACCAGCCCTGCTCGCGCGCTACGGCATCGCATGCCTCGGCCACGTGGTACGTATGCTCGATTTTGAGCGCGATGCGTGGGTTGGTGGCGTCGTAGGCATCGGTGTAGCTTTTGAAGGCCGCGCGAGCCCGGTCTCGATCGATAGCTGTCATAATGACTTCCTAAAAAGTTGTGTCTTTCGATCCGGTGGCAATTGTAGGTGAACTCGGTTGCTGTCGGATGATGATTCTGCCGTGTCGCTACATGCGGCTCGGAGACCTTGTCAGGATGAGAAGCGTATGGTGCTCAAAATCGTTAGAACCGTCTGGCCAGTGATGCTTACCTATGTTGCAATAGGCGCGCCGTGCGGAATGATCATGGGGCAGACGGGAATGAAGCCCTGGATGGTCTTTGCTCTGAGCAGCACGTTTGTGACGGGCAGCGGGCAGTTTATGATCTGCAATCTTTGGCTGGCGGGCGTACCGGCACCTTCGATTATCGCGAGCGTTGCTGCCATCTCCTCGCGTTTTGCGCTTTACTCGGCATCGATCGCGCCGCATCTGAAGAATGCCTCGAAGCGTCAGACGCTGGCTGTTGCCGCGACACTTACCGAGGAGGCATATGGCATCTCGCTTGCCAAGCTGATTGAGGGGGAGGATTGGGGCCCGCTCGAGTCCTTCGTGCTCAACGTGATCCTCATCGCAACATGGGGCGTTACGTGTACGATGGGCGCCATCGTCGGCGCCGTTGTCGATGTTCCCACCGCCATTGCAGCCTTTGTCTGCACCTCGCTCTTTATCTGCCTGCTCTTTTCGCAGCGACTGTCGAGCGGCAATGTCGTAGCTGCCAGTTTGGCTGCGGTGTCCGTTGCCATATGCAAGTTCTTGGGGTGGACGAATATCGCCGTGCCGGTAAGCGTGCTCGTCGGCGTTGCCGCGGCGCTTGCGTGCGATGCTCTCGCCGAAGGAAGGGGTGCTCGCGATGCCCGTTAATGAGTTTTTGGTCCTGTGGCTGTCGTCGTGGGCGGCCATCGCATTTTTCCGCATTGCCCCGGCGTTTGCGTTGCGCGGGAGAACGCTGTCGCCCCGCGTTACCGAGGCCTTGGGTTATATTCCGCCCGCCGCCTTCGCGGCGCTGGTCGCTAATGATTTGATAAACCCCGGCGCTTTTGACGCCGGCTTGTGGCGAGGCTTGATTCCCTGGATTGCGGCCGCCGGCGTCGTGGCGGTGGCAATCAAGACAAAGTCGATGTTGTGGTGCTGCGTTTCGGGCATCGTGTTCTATATCGTTTTGAGCCTCGTATAGGAGCAGGACGCGTTATCGTCCGTTATCGTCCCGGCCTAACGAATCGAATTTCTCACCGAGGCGGTCTGCTTCTTCTGGTACCATGGTCAAACTTTACTGTAGCAAAGCGTGACGTGGGCTTTTGTTCTGCGTCAACGGAAATGGGGGTTTCATGGCACAGGAAGCGACCGACAACGAGCAAAAGAAATTCAAGGTCCCGCGTATCCCGGGCGACATCATGATCTATCCGATGATCGTCGGCCTTTTGCTCAATACCTTCTGCCCGCAGGTCTTTGAGGTCGGCGGCTTCTTTACGGCTGCCTGCCGCGGTGGCTCCAACACCATCGTTGCCGCGATCTTGCTGTTCGTGGGCGCCGGCATCAGCTTTAAGTCCACGCCGGGCGCCATCAAGACCGGCATCGTCGTGCTGATTCCTAAGCTTGTAGTGGCAGCCGCGCTGGGTCTGGGCGTCGCGTACTTCTTTAACGATAACTTTTTAGGCCTGAGTTCGGTTTCCATCATCGGCGGCATTACGTTTTGCAACATGGCGCTCTATACGGGCATCATGGGCGAGTTCGGCGATGAGTCCGAGCAGGGCGCTGTCGGTATCCTGTTCTTTACGGCCGGCCCCGCCGTCACGATGATCATCCTTGGTGTTTCGGGTCTCGCCAACATCCCCGTCGGCACCATCATCGGATCCATCCTGCCGCTCGTTATCGGCATGGTCCTGGGCAACTTGTTCCCGTTTATCAAGAACATGCTGGTCCCCGGCGCCAATCCCGCGATCGCCGTTATCGGCTTTCAGCTCGGTGCGTCCATGAGCCTTTCGAGCTTTATCACCGGCGGTATTTCGGGTATCCTGCTGGGCCTCATCACGCTCTTTATCGTCGGTCCCATTACCTTTGCCTTCGAGCGCTTGTGTGGCGGCAACGGTAAGGCGGCTGTGGCATGCTCCACCATTGCCGGCACGGCCATGACCACGCCGGTCGCCCTCGCCGAGGTCGCTCCGCGCTATGCCGAGCTTGCGCCCACCGCGTATGCGCAGATCGCCACCGCCGTCATCATCACGGCAATCATGGCCCCGATTCTGACCGGCTGGGTCGATAAGAAGTTCTGCCAGGGCAAGGAAGACCTGTCGCCTGCCGGTGTCGAGGCCATCGAGGAGGCTGTCGCGGCCGACATCGATGGCGAGTAGCAATCGATACCCATCAATGATTCCGGCGTGCAACTCGCGCCGTTTGAGCGCCCGAACGAGAGCTGTCTTGCAGTGACGTTCGGGCGCTCTGCTATTATTCCCCTTACCCCTGCGGAGAAAGGGGCGTTTATTGCCCAGACACGAATCGGGCGATTCTGACCACTTGGATATTGAAGGGAGGGCGTCTAGTGGTTAAGGCACTCAAGATTGAGATATTCCTGCTATGCATGATTGTTCTTATCGGGCTTGCCGTACGAAGCCGTCGCTCCCTGTTCTCGAGCACCCAGCAGCTTTTGTTTAGCATGCTGGGCTACACGTCTGCTGCCTACATTTTCTTCGATATGATCTGGACGCTTTCGGATGGTGTGGACGGCACGTTGGGCATTGCAGCCAACTGGATTTCCAACGCGGTTTCGTTTTCGCTCTTCGCCATCGCGTGTCTCATTTGGTTTATCTATTCCGAGACGATGCAGGGCTCTCACCTTGTGACCTCGCGCTATAGGGTGGTGCTTGTAACGTTGCCTACGGCTCTGGTGGTCGTGCTGGCTTTTACCAGTTACTGGACGCGCGCCCTGTTCTATATCGATTCGCAGGGCGTGTATCGTCGCGGCTTTGCCTATATGATCCAGCCCATTGTCAGCTACTGTTACGTTATACATACGTCCCTGCATGCGTTTGTGCAATCTCGCAGGGTCGAGAGCCTGCAGACGAAGGCTATCTATCGAACCTTAGCATTTTTCGCCATTCCGGCCCTGGTGGGCGGTACCTTTCAGATCGTATACTCGGTGCCTGGCCTTTGTGTCGGCATAATGATTAGCATGTTGCTGCTCTATATCATCTGCCAGGAGCAGCTCATCTCGACCGACCCGTTGACTGGCCTCAACAATCGCAACCGTTTTGAGACCTATATGCTGTCGCTCTTCTCAAATGTTGGTCATACGGACGATGTGTATCTTCTCATGATGGACGCTGACGGCTTTAAGCAGATTAACGATCGCTATGGACATGTGGAGGGTGATCATGCTCTTCAGGTCTTATCTGCTGCGCTCAAAAAGGTCTGCACGGCGTCTGGCAGCTTTATCGCACGTTATGGCGGCGATGAGTTCGTAGTCCTTCAAAAGGCGGCAGCGGAACAGGACATCATACGTCTGTGCGCGGCAATCAACGACGAGCTCGCGCGCGCCGAGGTGCCGTATCTGTTGCGGATGTCCATCGGCTACGCACGGGTCGGTGACGGCGTCGATACCTGGCAAGACTTGCTTCGCGCTGCCGACGCGGAGCTCTACCGCGTCAAGGCCGAGAAAAAGAAGGCCGGCGTCCAGATACGCTAGGAAAAGGGGCACACGACCGTGGTGGTCGTGCGCCCCTTTTTGCGTTTGTGGGGGCCACCGGCCATAATGCCCAGGCGCGGTGCGGCAAGACGGGCGTCTGCCGCCGCGACTCGGTACGAAATCAACGAGAACCAGTGTGCTCCATTAAGCTAAAGTTTGCGAACACCCTCTCTAAAAAGGTGAGCTCGCTAGGCCTTTTTAGGTTTGTTGACAATGATGATGCCGCTGCAGACCAAGAGCAGGGCAACAAGTACGGTGACGGGGCTCGTGCCAGCGCCCTCGCCGAGCAGCAGCGCGCTCAGCACCACACCAAAGACGGGGTTCATAAACCCAAAGACCGAGACGCGGCTGACGGGGTTGACGGCAAGCAGGCGCGACCACAGCGAGTACGCGACGGCGGAAATGAGCGCCATATAAATGATGAGCGCGATGGCGGGGGCGATTTCGGTGGGGGACAACGTGCCGCCCATCAAAAACCCGATGGCGGTAAGGACCACGCCACCGACTAAAAACTGCCACCCGGCAAGCAAGACGCCGTCGTGCTCGCGCGAGAAGATGCCGATCAGGCAGGTCGATAGGGCGCCTGCAACAGTGGAAGCCAAGATAAAGCCCTCGCCGTCGAGCGTAAAGCCAAAGGTGCCGTCCGCGCCCGAAAGGTTGACGAGCGCGACGCCGGTAAAGCCCAGCACACAGCCAAGCACCTTGGCCGTATTGAGCTTCTCGGTGTGAAATGCCAAGGCGGCAAAGAGGATTGCGAGGAAGTTGGCGCTGGCCTCGATGATGGAACTCGACATGGCGCTGGCGCGCGAGAGTCCCAGGTAGAAAAAGAAGTACTGCCCGATAGTCTGGAAGAGCGACAGGACAAAGATGGGCTTGATGTCGCGAGCCTGCGGAACGAGTGGACGGCGCTGGGCCGCACTCATCCCAACGATAACCAGGGCGCCGGCAAGCGTGAAGCGCAAGCCCGCAAAGAGCAGCTGTGAGGCGCAATCGTGCGCGGGGATGCCAAAGAGCCCGTAACCGATCTTGATGCAGGGGAAAGCCGACCCCCAGAGCGCGCAGCAGACGAGGCAGCCCAGGATGAGTCCGGGCAGGGTGGCGAGATACGGCTTGCGGCTTTCCATGATGTCCTTCCTGTATGCGCGAAGCAAAAAAGAACCCGCCACCGGGTGTGCCGGTGGCGGGTGTTATTACCCGAGGGGATTGTACCCGATGGGACGCATTAAGCGAAGTAGGCCACGCCGCTCTCAAAGATCGGCATGAACTTATCGCCGGGGACATGCTCGGGCACGTTGCGGTACAGGTTGTCGCCGCGGCGCTCGGCATGGCCCATCTTGCCCAGAACGCGGCCGTCGGGGCTCGTGATGCCCTCGATGGCCAGTGCGGAGCCGTTGGGGTTGACGGAAAGGTCCATGCTCGGTTTGCCGTCCTCGCCCACGTACTGCGTGGCGACCTGGCCGTTTGCGATCAGCTGTGCGAGCACCTCGTCGTTGGCGACAAAGCGGCCCTCGCCGTGGCTGATGGCGACGGTGTAGGGGTCGTCCAGGCTGCACTGCGACAGCCACGGGGACAGGTTGGACGAGATACGGGTACGCACCAGACGGCTCTGATGGCGACCGATGGTGTTGAACGTCAGCGTGGGGGCATCGGGCGTGGCATCGACGATGTCGCCGTAGGGCACCAGGCCAAGCTTGACCAGGGCCTGGAAGCCGTTGCAGATGCCCAGCATCAGGCCATCGCGGGCCTTGAGCAGGTCGCGGACTGCCTCGGTGACCTCGGGAGCGCGGAAGAACGCCGTGATGAACTTGGCGGAGCCATCGGGCTCGTCGCCGCCCGAGAAGCCGCCGGGGATCATGACGATCTGGCTTGCACGGATGCGGCGGGCAAGCTCGTGGGTGCTCTCGGCGACGGCCTCGGGCGTGAGGTTGTTGATCACGAAGGTGTCGGCCTCGGCGCCGGCGGCACGGAAGGCGCGGGCGCTGTCGTACTCGCAGTTGTTGCCGGGGAACACGGGGATGATCACGCGCGGGCGGGCGATCTTGGCGCCGCCGTACACGTGGATATCCTTGGCGCGGAAGTCGATGGTCTCGACCTCGGCGGTCTCGCCGGCGCTGCGGTAGGCAAAGACGCCCTCGATGCCGCTCTCCCAGGCCTCCTGGAGCTCGGAGAGCTCGATGACCTCGGAGCCGGTATCGATGACATAGCCCTCGACGGTGGTGCCCAGGGGCTCGACGACAACGCCGTCGGCGACCTCGGGCAGCTCGGCATCCTCGGCGAGCTCGACGATAAAGCTGCCGTAGAGCGGGGTGAAGAGGCTCTCCACGTCCACATCCTCGGCAAGCTCGAAACCGATCTGGTTGCCGACGCACATCTTAAAGAGGCTCTCGGCGCCGCAGCCGTAGCCGGGCGTGGAGACGGCCAGGGCGTCGCCGGTGGCGGTGAGCGCCTCGACGGTGTCAAACGCGGCGAGCAGCTGCTGAGCGTCGGGACGGTAGTCCTCGCCATAGGTGGCGGGGGCGATGCGGACGACGCGGTGCGTGAGGCCCTTGAATTCGGGCGAGACGGCACGGGCGGCCCTGCCCACGGCGACGGCGAAGCTGATCAGGGTCGGCGGAACGTTGAGCTCGCCGGCCTCGTCCTCAAACGAACCGCTCATGGAGTCCTTGCCGCCGATGGCGCCGGCACCCAGGTCGACCTGGGCCATGAGGGCACCCAGGACGGCAGCCATGGGCTTGCCCCAACGCTCGGCCTCGGTGCGCAGGCGCTCGAAGTACTCCTGGAAGGAGAGGTAGGCGCGCTTGTGCTCAAAGCCGGCGGCAACGAGCTTGGCGATGGACTCGACCACGGACAGGTAGGCGCCCGCAAACTGGTCGGCCTCCATCAGATAGGGGTTGAAGCCCCATGCCATGGCACTCGCCGTGGTGGTCTCGCCGTCCACGGGGAACTTGGCGACCATGGCCGAGCTCGGGGTGAGCTGCGTCTTGCCGCCAAAGGGCATGAGCACGGTCGCGGCGCCGATGGTGGAGTCGAAGCGCTCGGAAAGGCCCTTGTTGGAAGCGACGTTGAGGTCGGTGACAAGCGAGGTCATGCGCTCGGTGAGCGTGGTGCCGGCCCAGCTGGGCTGCCACACGCTGCGGGCGCACACGTGGGCGACCTGGTGCTTGGGTGCGCCGTTGGAGTTGAGGAACTCGCGGGACAGGTCGACGATGGCGACGCCGTTCCAGGCCATGCGCATGCGCGGCTCGGCGGTAACCTCGGCGATAACGGTAGCCTCCAGGTTTTCCTCGGCGGCGTAGCCCATGAACTCCTCGACGTCACCGTCGGCGACGGCGCAAGCCATGCGCTCCTGGGACTCGGAGATAGCGAGCTCGGTGCCGTCCAGGCCGTCGTACTTCTTGGTCACGGTATCAAGGTCGACATACAGGCCGTCGGCAAGCTCGCCCACGGCGACCGAGACACCGCCGGCGCCAAAGTCGTTGCAGCGCTTGATCAGACGGCAGGCATCGCCGCGGCGGAACAGGCGCTGCAGCTTGCGCTCGACCGGGGCGTTGCCCTTCTGGACCTCGGCACCCGAGGTCTCGATGGACTCGGTGTTCTGGGTCTTGGAGGAGCCGGTGGCGCCACCGATGCCATCACGGCCGGTGCGGCCGCCCAGCAGGATGATCTTGTCGGTAGGGGCGGGGCACTCGCGACGAACGTGGTTTGCCGGGGTAGCGCCCACGACGGCGCCAACCTCCATGCGCTTGGCCACGTAACCGGGGTGATAGAGTTCGTTGACCTGACCGGTGGCAAGGCCGATCTGGTTGCCGTAGCTGGAGTAGCCGGCGGCGGCAGTGGTCACGAGCTTGCGCTGCGGCAGCTTGCCCTCGAGCGTCTCGGAAACCGGGACGGTGGGGTCGCCGGCGCCGGTGACGCGCATGGCCTGATACACATAGCTGCGGCCCGAGAGCGGGTCGCGGATGGCGCCGCCCACGCAGGTGGCGGCACCGCCGAAGGGCTCGATCTCGGTCGGGTGGTTATGGGTCTCGTTCTTAAAGAGGAACAGCCAGTCTTGGTCCTCGCCATCGACATCGACCTTTACCTTGACGGTGCAGGCGTTGATCTCCTCGGACTCATCGACATCGGTCATGACGCCGGTCTTCTTGAGGTACTTGGCGCCGATGGTGCCCATGTCCATGAGGCAGACGGGCTTGGCGTCGCGACCGAGCTCATGGCGCATCTCCATGTAGCGGTCGAAGGCCTGCTGCACCACGGCGTCGTCGATCGTCACGTCATCCAGGGCGGTGCCGAAGGTGGTGTGACGGCAGTGGTCGGACCAATAGGTGTCGATCACGCGGATCTCGGTGATGGTGGGGTCGCGGTCCTCATCGCGGAAGTACTGCTGGCAGAAGGCGATGTCCGCCTCGTCCATGGCAAGGCCGCGATCGGCGATAAAGGCGGCAAGGCCGGCCTCGTCGAGCTCGCGGAAGCCGTCGAGCACCTCGACGGGCTGGGGCTCGGGGGTCTCCATGTACAGCGTCTCGGGCAGGTCGAGCGAGGCGATGCGTGCTTCGACGGGGTTCACCACGTAGTGCTTGATGGCCTCGATGGCGGCTTCGTCCAGAGTGCCCGAGATCATATAGACCTTGGCGGAGCGCACGGCGGGGCGCTCGCCCTGGCTGATGAGCTGCACGCACTCGCTGGCGGAGTCGGCGCGCTGGTCAAACTGGCCAGGCAGGAATTCGACGGCAAAGACGGCGCCATCGCTTGCGGGGAGCTCGTCGTAGGTCACATCGACCTGGGGCTCGCTAAAGACGGTCGGCACGCAGGAGCGGAAAAGCTCCTCGTCGATGCCCTCGACGTCGTAGCGGTTGATGATCCTCAGGGCCTCGATGCCCTTGATGCCGAGAATTTCGGTCAGCTCGCCCTTGAGCTGCTGAGCCTCGACGTCGAACCCGGGTTTCTTCTCCACGTAGATACGAGAGACCATTGGTTCCTGCCTTCCTGATCGGTTGGGCGTACGGTACGGTATGCGGCAGCGGTCGGTTTACGGGGCAAGCCTCGCGGTCGCCTTGAGCCACATGTTTGTAAACCTCACTATGATACGACAGCTCGCGGCGCGTTGAGGACGGCGAGGGTGCTACAGTGAAGCGCAAACAAGAGAAAGGCATCACATGGCATTCGTTTCGCTCGCCATCATCGCACTCGTGGCCTTTGCGAGTCCTTTTATCGCCTCGGCGATTCCCGGGAAACCCGTTCCCGAGACGGTCTTTTTGCTCGTGTTTGGCGCGGTGCTGGGACCCCATATGCTCGACATTATCCATGTAGATGCCGAGGTCGCGCTCGTGTCCGAGCTCGGCCTGGCCTTTTTGTTCCTGCTTGCCGGCTTTGAGATCGACCCCAAGAGCATCACGGGCGTCGAGGGGCGCTACGGCTTGGCGACGTGGGTCGTCACGTTTGGTATCGCCTGGCTTGCCGTGCGCTTTACCCCGTGGTTCTCAGTCAGTCATTTCGACGGTATCGCCGTGACGCTTGCCCTCACTTCGACGGCGCTCGGCACGCTCGTGCCCATCATGCGTGAGCGCTCGCTCACTGGCACGCGTGTGGGCGACTCGATTCTCGCGTATGGCACCTGGGGCGAGCTCGGCCCTGTGCTTGCCATGTCGGTGCTGCTGTCTGCCCGCACTGGCATCCAAACGCTCGTAATCCTTGGCTTGTTTGCGGTGGTTTGCGTGTTGCTGGCCGTGGTCCCAAGCCGCTCCAAGCGCGTCGGCAGCCGCTTCTTTGCGTTTGTCGAGGAACGCGCCGATACCACGTCGCAGACCTTCGTGCGCCTGACGGTGCTCATCCTGGTCACACTCGTGGCGTTCTCGGCCGTCTTTGATCTCGACATCGTGTTGGGTTCTTTTGCCGCCGGCTTTGTCTTGCGCTACATCATCCCCGAGGGCAACCATACGCTCGAGACCAAGCTCGACGGCCTGGCCTACGGCTTTTTGATTCCGGTGTTCTTTACTGTATCGGGCGCAAAGATCGACCTGACGGCCGTGGCGTCGCGCCCCGGGCTGCTCGCAGGCTTTATCGTGGCGTTGCTGATCATTCGCGCCGTGCCCATTCTCATCTCTATGAGTATTTGTCCTGCGACGCGCGATGTGTCGGCGTATGGTCGCATTACCGTGGCCCTGTACTGCACCACGGCGCTACCGATCATCGTTGCCGTTACGAGCGTTGCCGTCAACGCGGGCGCGCTGTCGCAAGACATCGCGTCGGTTATGGTTGCCGCCGGCGCCATCACGGTGTTCTTGATGCCGCTGCTCGCACAGCTCTTCTACCGCGTGGTGGATGCTGCGCCGGTCGCCGCCGTGGCAGAGGTTGCCGAGCATCCATCCGATGCGCTCGACATCCTGCGCGCCCATCACGACCTAGCGAGCTTGCTCGCGCGCGAGCATGAGCTGCTGACTTCGCATGGCCATGGTCGCGTATTCGAGGGCCTGCCTACGCTCGATACGATTGCCGAGCGTTTTTCCGCCGAGGCAGCGAGCGACCACATCGATGCCCGCATCGTGGACGCGGCGCACCTGCTTGCCGATAAGACTTACGGCGACGAGATCGACCCCGGCAAGCTCACCCCGCTCGAACGCCGCCGCCTGGAGCGCGCCAAGCTCGCCGTGCGCGAATACCGCCGCCGCATGCTGGAGCTCTATGCGCGCGATGAAGCCCAGGACGACGACGGCAGGTAGCCAACGCCGTCGCGGAAAATGCATCCCAGAATCCGCGTCCAGAGTGGGACATAGTTTCCGAAAGAAAGCCCTGAGGGAAGCTGCGCCCCGTTCTGAGCTGAAATACCGGGACGCAGCTTCCCCTGCAAGCAGAACAAGGCGCGCTGCCTGCGGTTGACGCAGACAGCGCGCCTTTTGCGTTGGGCCTCGTTGAGGTTCGAAGTCGTGGCTTGCGACCTTTAGGAGCGGGCGGCTCCGTCGACGGGGAGCACGGCGCCCGTGACATAGGAGGACATGTCGCTCGCTAGGAAAACGAAGGCGTTGGCGACGTCCTCGGGCTCGCCCATGCGACCCAGCGGAATGGTGGCGATGATGGGCTTGATGACCTCTTCGGGCAGGTTGGCGACCATATCGGTCTTGGTCACGCCGGGTGCGACGGCATTGACGCGAATGCCCATGGGGGCGAGCTCGCGCGAGAGCGACTGGACCATACCGTTGACGGCAAACTTGGACGTGGGATAGCCAACGCCGGAGGGCTGACCGTACTTGGCGACCATCGAACTCGTGGTGGTGATGGTGCCGCCATGACCTGCCTCGGTCATGATCTTGGCGGCTGCCTGGTGACCATTAAAGACGGCGACGACGTTGAGGTCCATAACGTTGGCGAACTCCTCGGCCGTGTAGTCCAAAAGGGGCGAGCGCTGGGAGATGCCGGCATTGTTGACGACTGTATCCAAGCCGCCCATGTCGGCTGCGGCCTGGGTAAAGGCCTCGGTCACGGCTTCGAGCGAGGTGAGGTCGCAGGAGCGGCCCCAGACCTTTGCGTCGGGATAGGCGGCTGTCAGCTTCTCAACGGCCGCGTCGGCAGTCTCCTGGCGCGAGCCAAAGACGGTGACGGCAGCGCCTTCCTCGATAAAACGGCAGGCGATGGCATAGCCGATGCCGCGCGTGCCTCCGGTGACGATTGCTTTCTTGCCCTCGAGCAACATGGTGCTTCCTCTCTTCGCGGGCGGACATTCGCAGCACAGCGTAGCGGTAGCCGGAATCGGCCGCGTTTGCATATCGGTGAACGGTAGTCCGCGTTACCGATGAGCGGCTCGCGCAAATATGCTCTGCCGTTGTGCTTAGGGCAGGTGACAAAAGGGCTCCCGTCCCACATCGGACGGGAGCCCTCAAGGCGCGTATTGCTAGGCGAGCGTTGGGCTAGTTCGCCATGACGCCTTCTGTCCAGGCCTCGACGTCCTCGATGCGCAGGACGTTGGCGACCTCGGCCACGCAGTCGACGCTGGCAAGCTCGGCGGCGGCAGCCTGGACGTCCTTCTCGAGCGCGCGGTGCGTTAGGAAGATGACCGAGCAGGCATCGCTGACGCCCGACTTGCCGTCCTCGACCTGGTTGATGAGCGAGATCGAGATGTTGTGCTTGGCAAAGATATCGACCGTCTCGGACAGGGCACCCACGCGGTCGGCGACCTTCAGGCGTACATAGTACTTGGTCTGGAGCTCGTCCATGGGCTTAAAGGCGAGGTTGTGGCCATAGGGCTCAATCTCGGGCAGCGGAGCCACGCCGCGGCTGATCTGCTCGGAGAGCGACAGGATGTCGCCCACGACGGCGCTCGCGGTGGGGAAAGAGCCTGCGCCGGCACCGTAGAACATGGTCTCGCCCACGGCGTCGCCTACCACGTAGACAGCGTTCATGGCGCCGTTGACCTTGGCAAGCATGTGGTCGGCGGGGATCAGCGTGGGATGCACACGGACGTCGACGCCGGCGTCGGTATTGCGGGCGATGCCGAGCAGCTTAATGGTGTAGCCGAGCTCGCGGGCCTGGGCGATGTCCTCGGCGCCGATGGCACGGATACCCTGCTGGTAGACATCGTCGGTGGTCACGCGGGTGCCAAAGCCGATGGAGGCGAGGATTGCCGTCTTGCTGGCGGCGTCGAAGCCGTCGACGTCGGCGGACGGGTCGGCCTCGGCATAGCCCTTTGCCTGGGCGTCGGCGAGCACGTCAGCGTAATCGGCGCTCTCGGCGTCCATGCGCGACAGGATGTAGTTGGTGGTGCCGTTAAGGATGCCGGCGATGGTCAGGATCTTGTTGCCCACCAGGTCGTGCTCAAGCGTGCTCACGATGGGGATGCCACCGCCGCAGCTGGCCTCGCACTTAATCTGCACGCCGCACGCGCGCGCCTTCTCGGCGAGCGTCTCGACATGACGGCCCAGCAGGGCCTTGTTGGCAGAGACGACGTGCTTGCCGTTCTCGAAGGCGGTGGTGAAGATTTCGGTCGCGGGGTGCTCGCCGCCGATGAGCTCGACGACGATGTCGACGGCGGGGTCGGTGACGACATCGTGCCAGTCGCTCGTAAAGGCCTCACGCTCAATACCGGCTGCCTCGGCCTGCTCCCAGGCAAGCGCGCAGGCGCGGGTCAGCTTAAGGTCGATGCCGTAGGCTGCCAGGTACTCATCGTGGTGGCTCTTGATCAGACGGGCCACGCCGCCGCCGACGGTTCCCAGACCGATGAGGCCGACGTTCACGGTGCGCAGGGGTTCGCTCATAGATAGCTCCTTCGTGCATCTTATGGATGGATTAACCGCTTAAAGGTTGAGTGCATTCTAGCGTGAACCGAGGGCGCGTGCTCGCCAGGCAACAGGAGTCGCACAAAACGGCACCCCCGAAACGCTGCGGAAACATTGGAAACATGCTCGCTACAAACGAACTTCCGTAACAAACTGTCAACGTTTGCACCATAAGGTTTGCCCTGTACCGCAAGACGGCCGCACCGCGGCCAGCGAAAAGGGGGACACCATGTTTAGCATCAACAACGTACTTAACCGCAGGAGTTTCTTGGCTGGCGCCGCGGCGTTCGGTAGCACCGCGGCACTCGCTGGTTGCTCGTCGGGTGGCTCGGACGGCGGCTCCGCCGATGACGGCAAGACCTTCAAGATCGGTGTCATCGGCCCTCTGACCGGCGCCGCGGCAACCTATGGCGTTTCGGCCGAGAAGGGTGCCAAGCTCGCCGCCAAGGATTTTTCGACCAAGGACCTCAAACTCTCGCTTAAGTCCGAGGACGACGTCGCTGACGGCGAGAAGGCTATCAACGCTTTCAATACCTTATGCGACTGGGGCATGCAGGCGCTCGTCGGCCCCGTCACGACTGGTGCTGCCGTCGCCGTCTCGGGCGAGATCGCCGACGATATGCTCATGGTCACGCCTTCGGCCTCGTCGCTCGACGTCACCAAGGATAAGACCACGGTCTTTCAGGTTTGCTTCACCGATCCCACCATGGGCGCCAGCGCCGCGAAGTTCTTGGCCGAGAAGTATGCAGACGCCAAGATCGCCCTGTTCTACAACTCCGGCGATACGTACAGCTCGGGTGTTGCCGATGCCTTTGCCGAGCAGGCCAAGGAATCCAAACTAGATGTCGTCTCTACCGTGACGTTTAAGGACGATTCCTCTTCGAGTTTCACCACGCAGCTCACCAAGGCCAAGGAGGCCGGCGCCACGCTAATCTTTGCCCCGATCTATTACACGCCGGCGTCCGTCCTGCTCAAGAACGCCAAGGACATGGGCTACGACATGACGCTCATGGGCACCGACGGCATGGACGGCCTGCTCTCCGTTGAGGGCTTCGATACCTCTCTTGCCGAGGGCGTGCTGCTCATGACCCCGTTCTCCGCCGACGACGAAAAGAACGCCGACTTCGTCAAGGCCTATAAGGACGCCTACGACGAGACGCCCAACCAGTTTGCCGCCGATGCCTACGATTGCGTCCACGCCATCGTCGAGGCCATCGACAAGGCGGGTATCGATATTACGGCCGACGGAGCCGACATTGCCGGCGACCTTGCCAAGGCCATGCGTAAGATCAAGATCGACGGCCTGACCGGCGAGCTGACGTGGAATGACGAGGGCCAGGTCGAAAAGCCCGCTACAGCCTATGTGATCCGGGACGGCAAGTACATCGCCGCCTAAGCGCGCATAAAGCGCGACCGGTGAGGCTGTTTTATTCAGGGCGGGGACGCCTGTAACAGAACGGAAACATTGCTTTTACACAATAAAGTGTCTTTATTGCATAAAGTAATAGAAATACGCAGAATTATGGGTAAATGAACAAATCCAAAGAAAAGTCGAAATAACCGCCACTTTTCCTAACTAAAGCGTCTACTATTTTGCGAACGCCGAAAACGGCGAAGGATGGCCTGTCGGGTAACCAAAACCCGACGAGATTTGAGAGGAGAGCCGCATGTCGAGCCTCACCGGTAAGTCATTGAACCCTGTTATGAATCGCAGGAGCGTTATCGCGAGCGCAGCAGGTCTGGGGGCGATGTCCATTCTAGCCGGCTGCTCCTCCAACGGCGGCGACAGCGGTTCCGCTTCGGGCGACGCTTCGTTTAAGATCGGCACCATCGGCCCGCTGACCGGCGCCAACGCGTCCTACGGCAAGTCCGTTACCCAGGGTGTCGAGCTTGGCTGCAAGGATTTCTCGACCAAGGAGCTGCCGCTTGCCAGCAAGGCCGAGGATGACCAGGCCGACGGCGAGAAGGCCGTCAACGCCTTTAACACCCTGCTCGACTGGGGCATGCAGGCCCTCGTCGGCCCGACCACCACGGGTGCGTCGGTTGCCGTTGCCGCCGAGTGCGGTAACGACCCCGAGACGTTCATGATTACCCCGTCCGCGTCCTCCGAGGACGTCACCAAGGGCAAGGATTGCGTCTTCCAGGTTTGCTTTACCGACCCCAACCAGGGCGTCAACGCTGCCAAGTTTTTGGCAGAGAAGTACGCGGACGAGAAGTTCTTTGTCTTCTATAACGCCGCAGATGCCTATAGCTCGGGTATTGCTGATGCCTTCAAGGCCCAGGCCGCTGAGTCCAAGCTCGAGATTGTTGCCGAGAAGACCTTTAAGGATGACTCCGCCACGAGCTTTACTAACCAGCTGACCAATGCCAAGGAGGCCGGCGCAACCATGATTTTTGCGCCGATCTACTACACCCCTGCGTCCGTTCTGCTCAAGAACGCTAAGGACATGGGCTACGACGTCAAGATGATGGGCTGCGACGGCATGGACGGCATCCTGGGCGTTGAGGGCTTCGACACCTCTCTTGCCGAGGGCCTGCTGCTCATGACCCCGTTCTCCGCCGACGACGAGAAGAACGCCGACTTCGTCAACGCTTACAAGGATAAGTACGGCGATACCCCCGACCAGTTTGCCGCCGACGCCTACGACGGCGTGCACGCGGTGGCCGAGGCCCTCAAGGAGGCCGGTCTTGGTGTCGACGCCGACCCGACCGAGGTCGCCGAGAAACTGCCTAAGGCTATGCTCAAGATTACCGTTGACGGTCTGACCGGCAAGCTCACCTGGAACGATAAGGGCCAGGTCCAGAAGGAGCCCACGGCGTACGTCATCACCGACGGCAAGTACGTACAGGCCTAATAGGCCGCCTTACATAGAGCGGTTTTGATCCTAAGCAGGGGAGGTTTTGGCCTTCCCTGCTTGCTTGGTATCTAGGGACAGTGTAACGTCCCTGTTTCATACATCAACTGGAAACCTATTCGAAAGGGGGATGTGGAACATGACGGTCTTTATCCAATACCTGGTCAACGGCCTGTCCATGGGCAGCGTCTACGCCATCATCGCGTTGGGCTACACCATGGTCTACGGTATCGCCAAGATGCTCAACTTCGCTCACGGCGACGTCATCATGGTCGGTGCCTATGTCTCGTTCTGTGCCACGTCGTATCTCGGCCTCCCGGGCTGGGCATCTGTAATTCTCTCTTGTGTGGTCTGTACCGTTCTCGGTGTTCTCATCGAGGGTCTGGCATACAAGCCGCTGCGTCAGGCGGGCCCGCTGGCCGTTCTGATCACGGCCATCGGCGTGTCTTACTTTCTGCAGAATGCCGCGCAGCTTCTGTGGGGCGCCACGCCCAAGAACTTCACTTCGCTCGTCACCTTCCCGGTGCCGGAGTTCTTGGCCAAGTTTAACGTAAGCGCCGTCTCGCTCGTCACCATCGTCGCCTGCCTGGTTATCATGGCCGGCCTGATGTTCTTTACGGGTAAGACCAAGATGGGCAAAGCCATGCGTGCCGTGTCCGAGGACAAGGCCGCCGCTCAGCTCATGGGCATCAACGTCAACCGCACCATCTCGATGACGTTTGCCATCGGCTCTGCCCTTGCCGCCATCGCCGGCGTGCTGCTGTGCTCCTACTCGCCGGTGCTGCAGCCCACCACGGGCGCCATGCCTGGCATCAAGGCGTTCGATGCCGCCGTCTTCGGCGGCATCGGCTCCATCCCCGGTGCCTTTGTCGGTGGCATTCTCATCGGCATCATCGAGGCGATGGCGCAGGCTTATATTTCCACGAGCCTTGCCAACTCCATCGTCTTTGGTGTTTTGATCATCGTCCTGCTCGTCAAGCCTGCCGGCCTCTTGGGCAAGTACGTCCCCGAGAAGGTGTAGGTGAGCGTAATGAAGTTTCTTAAAGACAAGCAGACGCGTCACGACTTTGTCACGTATGCCATGTGCCTTGTGGCGTTCGCCATCGTGTTCTTTATGCAGTCCAACCACATGATCCCACGCATGATTGCCGGTCAGCTGGTTCCCATCACGGCCTATATCGTCATGGCCATTTCCCTCAACCTCGTCGTCGGTATCGCGGGCGACTTGTCGCTGGGCCACGCGGGCTTTATGAGCGTCGGCGCCTATACGGGCATCGTCACCGCCGTCGCGCTGGAGGGCGCCGTTCCGTCCGATCCGGTGCGCCTTATCATCAGCATCGTGGTCGGCGCTATCGCCGCAGCCATTCTGGGCTTCTTGATCGGCATCCCGGTCCTTCGCCTGAGCGGCGACTACCTGGCCATCGTGACGCTGGCCTTTGGCGAGATCATCAAAGAGATCGTCACCTGCCTTATCGTGGGCGTCGACTCGCGTGGCCTGCACGTGATCTTCAATATCACGGGCAACTCCACGATCGACGACCTGCACCTGCTCGAGGACGGCACCGCCATCATCAAGGGTGCCCAGGGCGCCTCGGGCGTGTCGACGTACTCGACCTTCCTCGCCGGTGCCATCCTGGTCATGGTCGCACTCGTGATCGTGCTCAACCTGGTTCGCAGCCGTACCGGCCGTGCCATTATGGCCGTGCGCGATAACAAGATTGCAGCCGAGTCCGTAGGCATCTCCGTCACCGAGTACCGCATGATCGCCTTCGTGGTTTCCGCTGCCCTCGCCGGTGCTGCCGGAGCCCTCTTCGGCGGTAACTTCTCGCAGCTCTCCGCCACCAAGTTCGACTTCAACACGTCCATCCTCATTCTGGTGTTCGTGGTCCTGGGCGGTCTGGGCAATATGCGCGGCTCCGTCATCGCGGCGGCGCTGCTCACGGTGCTTCCCGAGCTGCTCCGTCAGTTCTCGGACTACCGTATGCTCATTTACGCTATCGTGCTGATCCTGGTCATGATCTTTACCAACAACCCGCAGCTCAAGGCGTTCTTCGCACGCATTAAGGATCGCTTTGCTTCCAAGAAGGAGGTGGCAGCCGATGCCCAGTAAATTTGAGTTCAAGAAGGGCAAGATGGTCCCGTATCCTTCTGGCGCCATCGTTCCCGATCGTGACCTGGGCGAGCGCCCTGCACTCGAGTGCATCCACCTGGGCATTGAGTTCGGTGGCCTTAAGGCAGTCGACGACTTTAGCCTGACTATCGGCAAGACCGAGATCGCCGGTCTGATCGGCCCCAACGGTGCCGGTAAGACCACGGTCTTCAACCTGCTCACCAAGGTGTATCAGCCCACGCACGGCACCATCCTGCTCGACGGAGAGGATACCTCGGGCAAGTCGGTCTATCAGGTCAACCGCATGGGTATTGCCCGTACCTTCCAGAACATTCGCCTGTTCAACACCATGACGGTGGAGGATAACGTTAAGGTCGGTCTGCATAACCAGGAGCGTTACTCCGGCTTTGAGGGCGTGCTGCGCCTGCCGACGTATTGGAAGCACGAGAAGGCCGCCCACGAGCGCGCCATGGAGCTGCTGTCCATCTTTGATATGGAGCATCTGGCAAACGAGCAGGCCGGATCGCTGCCTTACGGCGCTCAGCGTCGTCTGGAGATCGTCCGCGCGCTTGCCACCAACCCCAAACTGCTGCTGCTCGACGAGCCTGCCGCCGGCATGAACCCGTCCGAGACCGCGGAACTCATGGAGAACATCGTTAAGATTCGCGACACCTTTGGTATCGCCATCATGCTTATCGAGCACGACATGTCGCTCGTCATGAATATTTGCGAGGGTATCTGCGTGCTCAACTTTGGTAAGGTCATCGCCAAGGGCACGGCAGAGGAAATCCAGAACAACGACGCCGTTATCGAGGCATATCTGGGCAAGCAGGATAAGGGGGAGAACTAAATGGCAGAGCCGATGCTTTCCGTCTACAACATCAACGTCTGGTACGGCGCCATCCACGCCATCAAGGACATCTCCTTTAACGTCAACGAGGGCGAGATCGTGGCTCTGATCGGTGCGAACGGTGCCGGCAAGTCCACAACGCTCAAGACCGTCTCGGGCCTGCTGCGCTCCAAGACCGGCTCCATCAAGTTTATGGGCGAGGACATTACTCATACGCCCGCCGATAAGCTGGTTGGTAAGGGCCTGGCCCAGGTGCCCGAGGGCCGTCGCGCCTTTTTGCAGATGACGGTCGAGGAGAACCTGGAGATGGGCGCCTACACGCAGCCCAAGTCCACGGTTGCTCCGGGCCTTGAGCGCGTCTACGAGCAGTTCCCGCGCCTGAAGGAGCGCCGTCGCCAGGTCGCCGGCACCCTTTCGGGCGGCGAGCAGCAGATGCTCGTTATGGGCCGCGCCCTTATGAGTAATCCCAAGCTGCTCATGCTCGACGAACCTTCCATGGGTCTGGCACCGATTCTGATCGAACAGATCTTCCAGATTGTCGAGGACCTGCACAAGGCCGGCACCACGGTGCTTCTGGTCGAGCAAAACGCGCAGATGGCGCTTTCCATCGCCACACGCGGTTACGTGCTCGAGACCGGCAAGATCACCATGACCGGCACCGGCCAAGAGCTCCTGCATGACGACAACGTCCGCAAAGCCTACCTCGGAGGCTAACCCACCTAACAAAAGGGGCGCTGACTATCTCAGTCAGCGCCCCTTTTTAAGTTGCGGTGAAATAGGGACTGAATACGGGCTCCAGAGGCCAAAAGAGTCCCTATTCCACCGCAACTTCATGGGGATGTGTGACAATGCCCGTCGGAAAACATCTGCTGTCTTTGGGGGTCTATCTATGCTGTACGAGTTTTGTGCCGAGAACTTTGAGCGGGTGCCGGCGGCTATCGATGCCGGTGCAAGGCGTATCGAGCTGTGCGACAACCTTGCCGTTGGTGGCACCACGCCTTCGGCCGGCGTTATCAGCGCTACGACCAACTATGTCCACGAGCACGATGCACGGGTGATGTGCATGATTCGCCCGCGTGGCGGCGACTTTCACTACGACCAGGACGAGCTGCGTATGATGGAGATGGACCTGGGCCTTGCCGTAAGCGCCGGCGTTGACGGCTTGGTCTTTGGCTGCTGCAAGCCCTGCGCTGGCGGATGGGCGCTCGACGAACTTACGCTTGGCGCCCTCGTGATGGCTGCGGGCTGCGCGACCGAGGAATGTAAGCGTGAGCCCATCGACATCACCTTCCACATGGCATTTGACCAGCTCTCGCCCGAGGCTCAGCTCGATGCGATTGATACACTTGCCGACTGCGGCGTTACGCGCATCCTCACGCATGGCGGCGCTGCCGGTACGTCGATCGAGGATAATTTCGATCACCTGGCTCGTTTAATCGAGTATGCGGGTGATCGTTTGACCATCCTTCCCGGCGGCGGCATCACTACGGCAAATCGCGACGCGGTCGCGGCGGCGCTAGACGTCTCCGAGCTCCATGGCACCAAGATCGTGCCGCTGGAGGTATAACCCGTGGCGCTGGTATTCGATGTTCAGCAGGCGAGCGGCAAGCCCGACGACAACCGTCGCCCCGGTACCGCGTGTCCCTTTTGCAACACGGAGGGGCTCACCAACATCATCCAGCGCGACGGTGACTGCATCTGGCTCGAGAATAAGTTCAAGACCCTGCGCGCCACCCGTCAAACCGTGCTGATCGAGTCGGCCGATCACGATGCCGACCTGGTGACCTATGAGCCGGATGAACTCCACCATGTGATGCGGTTTGCCCTGGGTTGCTGGCAGCAGATGATCGATTCACAGCAGTATCGAAGCGTGCTCATGTACAAGAACAAGGGTCCGCTCTCGGGCGGTAGCCTCGTTCATCCGCACATGCAGATTGTGGGTTTGGAGCAGGAAGACGGCTATGCTTCGCTGGCTTCCGCCAATTTCGAAGGCATCAATGTCTGGCAACAGGGGAGGATCTCGGCCAACATCTCAACCGAACCCATCATGGGGTTCTTTGAGATCAACATTTCAGCCCCGCAGGGAATCGCCGCCAGCGATGACACGAGAGATCAAGCCGAGGCGGATCTCTTCGCCGATGCAATCCAGGTAGCTCTGCGCTATATCCTGAACGAGCACCACGGTGGTCGCGCAGAGTCGTATAACCTGTTCTTCTATCACCTGGGCGGTCGGACCATTGCCAAGGCGCTGCCGCGTTGGGTGGTTTCGCCCTACTTTGTCGGCTATCGTTTGGCCCAGGTCAATGCTGAGACAACGCTCGATATCGATGCTGAGCGCCTGCGTGCGCATCTGGAAACGCTCGTATAGCAAGACTAACACCCGCGTAATGCGGACAGTCTAGCGTGCCATGGCGTCGCGGCCGGCTTCGACGCGCTTGCGCTGGGCGGCGCGCTCCTCGCCGGTCAGACGCTCAAAGAGATGCCCGACAAGCGAGGCGAGTACCTGCTGAAACAGCGTTCCGCACATGACGGGAAACACGACTTCGCCCGGAAAGTACTGCGTGGCGATGACGGCGCCCGAAGAGATGTTACGCATGCCGCAGGTAAAGCACATGGTGGTCGTCTCGCTATATGGCAGATGCAGCGCATGGGCGACCAGAAAACCGACGACAAAGCCACTGATGGCGAAGACCAAAATAAAGAGGGCGACTTCCAGGCGCACCGCGTTCATGTGCAGCACGTACTCGCTCATGGCGGTGGAGTTGGAGGCGATAACGCCCATCATCATGAATTTGCAGGCGGGCGAGAGCACGGGGGAGAGCTTCTCGTGTCCCCATCCACGCGTGAGCTCGTTGATCACGATGCCGAGCACGGCGGGGATGGCGATCATAAAGGCCATGTCTTGCATCATGCTCGGCACATCGATCGAGACGGTGGCACCCAGCAAGAGCTTAAGCGTGAGCGGAATCGTCACAGGGGAGATAACCGAGGACGTCAGGATGATGGTGAGCGCGAGCGGGCCGTTGCCGCCGAACATGCTGATCCACATAAAAGCGGTGACGGCCACGGGCACGCTGTACTCGAGCACGATGCCGCAGACAAGGTTGGGGTTGGAGCCAAAGAAGAGTGACCCTATGGCATACGCCGCGATGGGAATAAGCACTGCCGAGACCAGCAGCGCCAGAATCAGGTGCAGCGGACGGTGGAACACCTCGGCTACCTGGTGAAAAGTGTTGCTGAGCGCGCCCTGAAACGTCATAAAGGCGAAGAGGGCGGGAACAATGGGCTTGAGCACGCCGATCTGCTGGGGAAAGAGCACGCCGAGCGCCACGCAAATCGGAACGATGATCTGCATATGCCCCGCGAGGAACTTTCCCAGTCCAACCCATTGCTTCATATGCTCTTGTGACTCCCTTTGCTCGTGAATCCGTTTTGAATGGATATGCTAGACGCTCGCATGCGTCCGTGTGGCTGAAACGCTCGATTATTTCGAGGCTATTACCGCCCTCGTTTATCGAAACCACGGCGTGCTGGATGTTGTGCGTCCGCGCTGCACGGTATAATAAATCCGTTCAACAGATCTGCCTGCCGAAGCGGGCATGCACAGAGGACTCATCGCTATGAACCGTGAGAGGTATCGCGGCGACCTGCCCCTATCGGGGGTGGGCGCCTATGTCATCGCTTAAGACGACGCATCGCTGGGCGGTCGCTCAGCAAAACCCCGAGCTCGAAAAGGAGCTTTCGGCTGGTCTGGGCATTCCCGGGCTGGTGGCGCGCATTATGGTTGCGCACGGCATTACATCCATCGAGGAAGGCCAATTGTTTTTGACGCCTTCGCTCGATCGCGACTGGGCCGACCCACTCATTATCCCGGGCATGTCGGTCGTTGCCGACCGCGTCGAGCGTGCTATTCGCAACCACGAGCACATTGCAGTCTTTGGCGATTTTGACGTTGACGGTATTACGTCGACCTGCCTGTTGACCGAGGCGCTGCGCACGTTTGGCGCCGATGTCACGCCGTTTATTCCGCATCGCTTTGATGAGGGCTACGGTCTTTCGCGCGCGGCGCTCGACCGCGTTAACGAGCTCGCTCGCCCCCAGCTGATCGTGACCGTCGATAACGGCATTGCCGCCAAGGAAGAGGTTTCCTATCTGAAGAGTCTGGGGATCGATTTGGTGGTCACGGACCATCACGAGCCCTCCGATCAGGTGCCGCAGGGCGTACCCCTGACCGACCCTAAGCTCGATGACGATGGTCCTTCGCGTGAGCTTGCCGGTGCCGGCGTGGCACTCAAGTTGGTGCAAGTCCTGGGCGAACGTCTGGGCAAGCCGTCGTATTGGCGTTCGCTAATCGAGGTCGCGGCGCTGGGCACCGTGTCCGACATGATGCCGCTCACGCCCGAGAATCGCGCGCTGGTTGCCGAGGGCATCCAGCAGATGCGCGTAACCGCTCGCCCGGGCTATATCGCGCTTGCCGCGCTCGCCAAGGCGGACCTTTCGAGCATTACGGCGGATGGCCTGTCATTCTCGCTCATTCCCCGCTTAAACGCTGCCGGTCGCATGGCTGATCCCAAGCTGGCGCTCGACCTGCTGCTTGCCCGCGATCCCATCGAAGCAAGCGCACTGGCGGCTGAGCTCGAGGAAATCAACCGCCAGCGCCGTGAGATCGAGGCGGAGCTCACGCGCGATGCCATGGCAAAGGTCGAGGAGACCTATGACGGCGGACGCGCGATCGTCGTGGGCGGCGAAGGTTGGCACGAGGGCGTCAAGGGCATCGTGGCAAGCCGTCTGACCAACCGCTACCACGTGCCGGCGCTGCTGTTCTCGATCGAGGACGGTATCGCGCGCGGCTCTGGTCGCTCGGTGGGCAAAGTTAACCTGTTTGACGCCATCGAACGCTGTTCCGACCTGATGATTCGTCGCGGCGGACATGCCGGTGCGGTGGGTGTGACCATCGAGGCATCCAAGCTCGATGAGTTCCGCCGTCGCCTTTCCGTCGTGTTGTCCGAGCTTCCCGCCGAGGACTTTGAGGACACCGACGAGGTTGCCGCCACGGTCGACCTTTCCGAATTGAATATCGAGACCATCGAGCAGATTTCCCGCCTTGAGCCGTTTGGCCAGGGTAATAAGGTGCCGCTGCTGGCTGCCGAGGGCGTGACGATGTGTGATCGCGCCGTGGTGGGTAAGACCGGCGAGCACATGCGCTTTGTGGCGACCGATGGCGCCGCGAGTGTGCCGGCTATTATGTTCCGCGTGCCGCAAATCGATAAGCTCATCAACTGCGATAGCGCTGTCGACTTGGTGTTCGAGGCCGTTGCCGAGCATTGGCAGGGTCGTGTGAAGCCCAAGCTCATGGTCAAGGATGTTCTGGTCCGCGATAGCACGCTGCCTAGCGTCGACGATCCGGCATGCGAGCTTCGTCGTGGCGTGCAGCCGGCGGACTCCGATCTGCGCCTGGAGTCGCGCAAGCGCGAGACGCTCGCCCAGCTTTCCTATACCGAGCTCACGCGCTCGCTTATCCATAGCTTTATCGGATCGAACCAGCCGCACCGCGCACAGGTTGAGGCGCTCGATGCCCTGGCCGATCACCAAAGTGTTCTGGCCGTTATGGGAACGGGGCGCGGCAAGTCGCTCATCTTCCATGTGCATGCCGCGCGTGAGGCGGTGCTTCGCGGACGCGCGAGCATCTTTGTCTATCCGCTGCGTGCGCTTGTTGCCGACCAGGCCTATCACCTCTCGTCGACGATGGCAGCGCTCGGTATTGGCGTTGGCGTGCTGACCGGCGAGACCGTGGAGGCGGCGCGCGATGACGTGTTTGCCGGCTTGGCTTCGGGCCGCACCGGCATCGTGCTCACGACGCCCGAGTTCCTGTCCATTCACCGCGACCGCTTTGCGCGTTCGGGGCGCATCGGTTTTGTCGTTATCGATGAGGCGCATCATGCCGGTCTTGCCAAGGGCGGCGACCGGAGCGCATACCTCGACATGCCCGATATCCTCAAAGCCCTGGGCGATCCGGTCGTTATGGCGGCGACGGCCACCGCGACGGCTCCGGTCGTTGCGGAGCTTGCCCGCGTGCTGCCGATTACCCGTACGGTGGTCGACGAGACCGTGCGCGAGAACTTGCAGCTCGAGGACGACCGCGATCTTGCGAGCCGCGAAAACCGTTTGGTGTCGATTGTGGCGACGGGGGAAAAGACCGTCATCTACGTCAATTCGCGCGACCAGTCCGTGGCGCTCGCCAAGACGTTGCGCAAGCGTGTGCCCGATTGCGCAACCCATATCGCGTTCTATAACGCGGGGCTTGCGCGTTCCGATCGCCGTCGCGTGGAGGAAGCATTCCGAGACGGAAGCCTCAGCTGCATCGTCTCGACATCTGCCTTTGGCGAGGGCGTCAACCTGCCCGATATCCGCCATGTCGTGCTCTATCACATGCCGTTTGGCGGCATTGAGTTTAACCAGATGAGCGGCCGCGCCGGTCGCGATGGCCAGCCCGCCGTGATCCATCTGCTCTATTCGTCGCGCGACGCCCGCATTAACGAGCGCCTGCTCGACTGCTATGCGCCCGAGCGCGACGAGCTCGTCACGCTCTATCGCGCGCTGCAGACCATGTGGCGCTCCAACCGCGGCAAGACGGGGGACGATTCCTTTAGCGCGAGCGATATCGACATCGCGCAGATGTGCCTTGCCATCGATGCTCGCACGCCGGTCGACGAGCGTTCGGTGGAAAGCGGCCTGGGAATCTTCGAAGAGCTTGGTTTCTGTCGAGTTTCGGGGTTTGACGACACTCGTCGTATCGCGATGGCCGAAAACCCCGGCCGCGTGCAATTGAGCAGGTCAATTCGCTATTTGGAGGGCTTGCGCTCGCGCATGGAGTTCTCGGCTTTCCGGAGCTGGGCGCTCGATTCGTGCGCTTCTGATATGCTAGCCAAAGTTAACCGCCCGATCGTACCGCGGGCCTAGGGGAAGGGGACCTCGATGGATGCCGCAGCCCGTACCGCCCATGATTCCACCCTCCAGCCGTTTTCGGAGATGGAGCACTATAAGCATGCCGATGAGCTGCCGCCCGAGATTATGGCGGACAGCTACGACAAGCTGGAGCGCCTGTGCCTCAAATATATGAATGAGGACGACTTTTCTAAGGTTGAGCAGGCCTACTGCTTTGCCGCCGAGAAGCACTGCAACCAAAAGCGCCGCTCGGGTGAGATGTACATCAACCATCCTGTCGAGGTGGCTATCATTCTGGCCGATCTCAAGATGGATTGTGACGTGGTGTGCGCCGCGCTGCTGCACGATACCGTCGAGGATACCGAGACCTCGCTCACCGATGTTTCCGGCCTGTTTGGCGATACGGTGGCCGAGCTCGTCGATGGCGTGACCAAGCTCACCAACATCGAAGTCGACAGCATGGACGAGAAACAGGCGCTCACGCTGCGCAAGATGTTCCTCGCCATGTCCAAGGACATTCGCGTCATCATCGTTAAACTTGCCGACCGTCTGCACAACATGCGAACGCTGGCAGCCCTGCGCGAGGATCGTCGCCTGTTTAAGGCTCGCGAGACCATGGACGTGTACGCGCCCTTGGCCGACCGCCTGGGCATGAGCTCTATTAAGTGGGAGCTCGAGGACCTGTCCTTCTTCTACCTGGAGCCCGATGCCTACCAGCGCATCGCGCGCATGGTGGCTGAGTCACGCGAGGTCCGCGAGCGCTACCTTGCCGAGACCATCAAGACGCTTACCGATGAGCTCAACCGCATTGGTCTGGAGGACTTCCAGATCAACGGCCGCTCCAAGCACTATTGGTCCATCTACCAAAAGATGAAGCGCAAGGGCAAGGAGTTCTCCGAGATCTACGACCTGGTGGCGCTGCGCGTAATTACCCATTCGGTGCGCGATTGCTACTCCACGCTCGGTGCGGTGCATACGCTGTGGCACCCCATGCCTGGTCGCTTTAAAGACTATATCGCCATGCCCAAGGTCAATAACTACCAGTCGCTCCACACGACGGTCATCGGCCCCACGGCTCGTCCGCTCGAGATTCAGATTCGAACCTACGAGATGCATGAGCAGGCCGAGTACGGCATTGCCGCCCACTGGCTATATAAGAAGTCGGGCGGATCGTCTGCTTCCAAGACCAATGACGCTCAACGTTTGGACGACCAGATCAACTGGCTCAAGCATTCGCTCGATTGGGCGGCTTCCGACGAGATTACCGATGCCAAGGAATACCTGCACTCGCTGAAGGTCGATCTGTTCGATCAGGAGATCTTTGTCTTCACGCCCAAAGGCGAGGTCATGGCGCTTCGTGCTGGCTCCACGCCGCTCGACTTTGCCTATGCCGTTCATACCGAGGTGGGAAACCATTGCGTCGGCGCCAAAATCAACGGTGCGGTGGCTCCGCTCACGCACGAGATCAAGACGGGCGACCGCGTTGAAATCCTGACTAACAAGAGTTCCAAGCCGTCGCGCGATTGGCTCAAGATCGTTAAGACACCTTCCGCCAAGTCAAAGATCCGCCGCTATTTTGCCGCTGCGACCAAGGACGACGACGCTGCCGCCGGTCGCGATATGCTGGCCAAGGACCTGCGTAAGCGTGGCTATGGCATTTCTACGCCGCGTTCGACGCGTGCACTCAACGCCGTGGCGGAGCAGTTTAACTTCAAGCAGCTCGAGGACCTGTTTGCCGCCGTCGGCGCCGGCAAGGTTGCCCCGCGCGCTGTGGGCAATAAGGTCGAGCAAATCTTGGACCCCAAGCCCGAGGAACAGCTCACCAAGGCCGAGGCTATCGCCGAGGTCGTGAAGCAGCCCGCTCGCGGCTCCAACCGCAAGCCGCAAAAGCGCGGCAAGAGCGCCAGTAACGGCATTATCGTCAAGGGCGAGAGCAACAGCGGCCTGCTGGTCCGTCTGGCTCATTGCTGCAACCCCGTGACGGGTGACGACATCGTCGGCTTCATCACGCGCGGTCGTGGCGTTTCGGTGCATCGCGCCAACTGCCCCAACGTCAAGGGTCTTATGGAACATCCCGAGCGCATGATCGATGTGGAGTGGGACGGCGCTGCCGACACCCTCTTCCAGGTCGAGATCGTGGTCGAGTGCCTGGACCGCATGGGCCTGCTCAAGGATGTCACCATTGCCATTGGCGATGCGGGCGGCAATATCCTTTCTGCCGCCACATCGACCAACCGCGAGGGTATTGCAACCCTGCGCTTCATGGTCGAGATCTCGGACGCGAGCGGTCTGGATCCGCTGCTGGCTTCCATCAGCAGTGTCGATTCGGTCTACGACGCTCGCCGTCTTATGCCCGGCGAAGGCGGAGCTCAGCTCAAACGCCGTGTGTAGGTGCGAGAGCCTCTCAGCATCATAGATATTGGTTACGTTCGAGGCATCGTTTGGTGCCTCGAACGTATTTTAGAAGGAGGGTATGCGCATGGGCGATATGACTTTGGACCTGACACCCCGAGGTGCGGCTTCGATTGAGACACTCGTCAACGGCCCGATTCAGACCAACAGCTACGCCGTGATTTCGAATGACGAGTGCTTAATCGTCGATCCGGCGTGGGAGGGCGAGCGTCTTGTGGAGCATATCCGCACCGCGCATCCCGAGGTGCGCGTACTCGGCTCTGTCTGCACGCACGGTCATGCCGACCATGTTGGCGGGGTTGCCGGGGTTCGAGCTGTCGTTGGCGACAGCGCACTATATGAGTTGTGCGCTAAGGACGTGACGGTACCTCGCGCAAATATCGAGGAGCAGCGCGCCATGTGGGGTATCGAGACGCCCGATCCGGGTGAGCCGACGCGCTTGCTTGCCGAGGGCGATACAATCGAGGTGGGCGACGTCTGTCTGCAGGTGATCGAGACGCCGGGGCATACGCCGGGCGGCATCGTCCTGTTCGCCGCGACCGAGCAGGGGAACATCGCCTTTGTGGGCGACACGCTTTTCCCGGGCAGTCACGGTCGTACCGATCTTTCCGGCGGTGACGAGGCGGCGATTATGCGCTCGCTCTCCAAACTTGCCAAGACGCTTCCGCCCGATACCGTTTGCTTGACGGGCCATGGCGATTCGACCACGATGGCGCGCGAACTTATGCAGAACCCGTTTATGCAGATGTAGGCTCGAAGCCGTCGTCCGAACCACGAAGACCGCTCAATCGTCAAGCTATTTTCCCCAGTGGGTCGATTCTGTGGGGCAAACGGTCAAAATTTGTCCAATCGGATGGTATTCGTGAACAAACGAACGTTTATGCTCGGGTATGTCGTGGTAAAATCTCAGGCGTTATCGGAGCAACCTTACAGGAGGTTTCTTTTATGCTCGTCAACGCAGCAGACATGCTCAAGAAGGCCGAGGCCGGCAAGTACGGTCTCGGTGCCTTCAACACCAACAACCTCGAGTGGACCCTGGCTATTCTCCAGGCCGCCGAGGAGGCCAAGTCTCCGCTGATCCTTCAGTGCACCGCTGGTGCCGCTAAGTGGATGGGCGGTTTCAAGGTCTGCGCCGACATGGTCAAGGCTGCCGTCGAGGCCACGGGCGTTACCGTTCCCGTCGCCCTTCACCTCGATCACGGTTCTTACGAGGACTGCTTCAAGTGCATCGAGGCCGGCTTCACGTCCATCATGTATGACGGCTCTCACGAGGAGACCTTCCAGCTTAACCTCGACCGCACCAAGGAGCTCGTTGAGCTTGCCCACTCCAAGGGCATGTCCATCGAGGCCGAGGTTGGCGGCATCGGCGGTACCGAGGACGGCGTGACCTCCAGCGGCGAGCTCGCTGATCCTGCTGAGTGCAAGCAGATTGCTGACCTGGGCGTCGACTTCCTCGCCTGTGGCATCGGCAACATCCACGGCGTGTATCCTGCCGACTGGGCTGGCCTTTCCTTCGAGCGCCTGGGCGAGATCAAGGCTCAGACCGGCGACCTGCCCCTCGTCCTGCACGGTGGCACCGGCATCCCCGAGGATCAGATCAAGAAGGCCATCTCCCTGGGCATCTCCAAGATCAACGTCAACACCGACCTGCAGCTCGTCTTCGCCAAGGGCGTTCGCGAGTACATCGAGGCCGGCAAGGATCAGCAGGGCAAGGGCTTTGACCCCCGCAAGCTCCTCAAGCCTGGTCGCGACAACATCGTTGCCCGCACCAAGGAGCTCATGGAGGAGTTTGGCTCCGTCAACAAGGCGTAAGTAGCGGTTTAACTTTCCCGTCGGAGGCCCCGTTCACCCTACGCTTTTCCCTTGCGCTCACCTGGCTTTGCCAGAAGTCGCGCAATGGGAAAAGCTTCGGGTGAACGGGGCCTCCTTCGTTAACTCGCTACAGGGTTACTGGGCTGAATTTATTTATTGACTACCGTTCGGCGGTGTTGATGGCTCCCTTGTTGGGGCTTTCTTTTTATCTCGCTACAATGGGCTTCAAGCGTTCTAGTGACTTGGAGTTTTGGTATGGCTGTTATTAATGTACTGCCTTCGGATGGGAAGGTTATTGACGAGGGTCCTGTTGGTTGCTCTGCTGATGTTCGCTGTGATGACTTTCGTCATCTCGATGTTGAACTGCCGCCCGAGATTCTTCGTCTTAAGGATGCCGGGTATTTGACGCAGGCTGTTGCTGCCTGCGATCGCCTTTTGGAGCAGAACCCCGAGCCTTCGCTGGCTGCTTGTGTTCGTGCCGAGCGGTATCGCATGCTCGAGACGCCGCTTCATTTTTCGGTGTCTCGCGATCAGGCTATTGCGATGATTCGCGAGGAGTGGCCAGAGTTTACCGAAGAGCAGTTTGATGACCTGATTAATCGTAAGCGTATTGACTGGCGCTTTATCGATGGTGAGCTGTTCGTTCTCGACAACTTCCTCGATTCGCTTCGCGTATATCCCAAAGAGGTTCCCGGCATGCGGCCCGATTCTACGGACGGAATAGCACTGCGCAACGAGATGCTCAAGGAGATGGAGTCGCAAAACGGATTGGCTCGCGTCATTACGCTTAAAGCGTCCGTGTCTGTCCCCGGCGCTCTGGAAGGGGAGGCCGTTTGCGCTTGGCTTCCCGTCGCGGCTGCCTGCCGTCAGCAGTCTCGGGTCGAGATTCTCGACATGACGCCGGAGGGTGCTGTTGCTCCCGCGAATGCTTCGGCGCGTACCGTCTCGTGGTCTTCCTCGAGCGAGCACTTATTTTCGGTGACCTATCGTTATCACATCGATGCTGCTTATTGTGATGTCTACGGTGGCACACTTCCGGTTCACCCGCGTATGGATGCGCCTCTGCCCGAGGATATTTCCGAGGACCGTCCGCACATTGCATTCACGCCGTATCTGCAGCAGCTGACGGCCCGTGTCATTGACGGGCTCGAGGATCCGCTCGATCGCGCCCGTGCTATCTATGATTACCTGACGCAGTACATCGACTATCGCTATCAGCCGCCGTACTTGCTTTTGGGATCTATTGCCGATGACTGTGCGCATTCGCTCCGCGGCGATTGCGGCGTTATGGCGCTCACGTTTATCACCATGTGCCGTATCGCGGGCGTGCCTGCCCGTTGGCAGAGCGGCCTGTACGTTGCGCCCGATTCGGTGGGGTCGCACGACTGGGTAGAGTTCTATACGCCGCAGACCGGTTGGCTCAACGCCGACGTGTCATTTGGATCTTCTGCTCGCAGGATGGGGGAGGAGTGGCGCCGCCGTCACTACTTTGGCAATCTCGACCCGTGGCGTATGGTGGCCAACAATCGATTCCAGGCAGAGTTTGAGCCCTCTTTCGACGGCATGCGCGAGGACCCTTACGATAACCAGATGGGTGAGGCTTCGGTCGACGGTCGTGGATGCCGTCAGCGCGAGATGCTCCGCACGGTCGAACTCATCGAAATGCTCGAAGTTCCATTTTCGGACTAATCGGTAGAAAGCTGTGATAAACTAACTCACGCATTGCGTGCCCGAGTGGCGGAATTGGCAGACGCAGTGGACTCAAAATCCACCGTTGGCAACAACGTGCGAGTTCGAGTCTCGCCTCGGGCACCATACATGCAAGTGAGCGTTCAAGGGGGTTGCGGCCCCCTTTTTCGTGTACGTAATGTGATAACGCGCTGTACGTGTTATTATTCGCAAGGCGTTGTTCCCGCAATGCCCTAAAGAGGAACCCGAGGGTTCCCACCTTTTGGCGCCAATGAGCAGCTGACTGGTCATACAACTTAGATTCCCTTCCTCAAATCGAGGAAGTCTATGTGTACGACCTGGTTGCTGAGAAGCGCCGGGTTATTTTTTTATGAATGGAGGTAGGGAAAATAGCTAAGTCTGATGACACCCGCATCAACGACGAGATCACTGCATCTTCGTGCCGTTTGATTGGCGTCGATGGCTCTCAGCTCGGCCTGTTCGCCATCCGCGATGCCCAGCGCGTCGCCGACGATCAGGGTCTCGACCTGGTCGAGATCGCTCCCAACGCGGAGCCGCCGGTCTGCAAGGTCATGGACTACGGTAAGTTCAAGTACCAGCAGGCCATGAAGGCCAAGGCTGCTCGTAAGAACCAGTCCAAGGTCGAGGTCAAGGAAATGAAGTTCCGACCCAAGATTGACGTTGGCGACTACGAGACCAAGAAGGGCCACGTTCTGCGTTTCCTCAAGAAGGGCGCACGCGTTAAGATCACCATCATGTTCCGCGGCCGTGAGATGGCTCACCCGGAGCAGGGCCTTAACGTTCTCGAGCGTCTCGCCGAGGATCTCAAGCCTTACGCTACGGTCGAGTCCAAGCCTAAGATGGAAGGCCGTAACATGCTTATGCTGCTCGCCCCGATTAAGGGCGCCTTCGATGAGGATAAAGCGGCAAGCGATACCAAGTAACTAGTGTTCTGTAACCGATTAAGGAGTATTTCATGCCTAAGATGAAGTCCCACAGCGGCACCAAGAAGCGTTTCCGCAAGACTGGTACCGGCAAGCTTATGCGCGCCAAGGCTTTCAAGAGCCACATCCTGAGCAAGAAGTCCACCAAGCGTAAGCGTGGCTTCCGTCAGGAGACCGAGATCGCCGCTGCCGACCGCAAGGTCATCAAGTCGCGTCTCGCCTAAGTTCGCGTTCCCGTTTTTCGTTTTACCGTCTAGGAGTTGATAGAACATGGCACGTATTAAGCGCGCTGTTGCCGCCAAGAAGAAGCGCCGTACCGTTATGCACCGTGCGAAGGGTTACTATGGTGCCGCTTCGCGTACTTACAAGCATGCTAAAGAGCAGGTCCAGCACTCCCTGCAGTATCAGTATCGTGATCGCCGCAACAAGAAGCGCGAGATCCGTTCTCTCTGGATCACTCGTATCAACGCTGCTGCTCGCCTGAACGACATCTCTTACTCTCAGTTCATGCACGGCCTGAAGGTTGCCGGCATCGAGCTCGACCGCAAGGTCCTGGCTCAGATGGCTTACGAGGACATCGAGTCCTTCAACGAGCTGGCTACCATCGCCAAGAAGGCTCTCGAGGCCTAATAGATTCTCTTGAATCGCTAGGGGAGTGTCGCGTTGTGCGCGGCGCTCCCCTTTTTTATCGAAAGCGCTGGTTTACATTGCTAAAAGCGCGGGTAGATAAACACATATAGGTGACCGATCTCTATATGTTCCTGAACCAAAGGGTCATCATCTGATATGTGCGGAAGATCCGCACCAGTCTTTCTATTACCTATAGAAAGCGATATGTTGTGTAGGACTTGTGAAGAGTGGAATTGACGACCCACAGGGCTTCGCGGTCTGGCAATATATCTCCTTGCCGCGCGGCCCGGTCGGACCGGACCAGCCGCCAGGCGTGCACCTTGAGAACCGGATACTGCGAGGATGGATACACCAGCTGTGTCGCATCCGGGCAGACATCGAACCATTTGAAATGGTCTAACTTGGATTTGTT
>CABRHX010000015.1 GCA_902470805.1 uncultured Collinsella sp.
CGGATTTGAGGACGGCCGAAGAGGCGTCAGCAGGTCAGTGGGTCATCGTCCCGGCATTCAGCATCAGGGTAGCGCTGCGACGCGGAAATCGCGCGCTGTTGACGCGCCCCCGCAGTGCCCGCTTCCCCCAAGGACAATTATCAGTGCAGGCAGAACCCTTGCGCAAAAGCCATGTGCTCGCGACATTGCAAAAAGTCTACTCACTTAGCTGGCGACTGCACCAAACGGCTGGGCAGAACGCCCATTTCCTGCATTTTCTCGCGCGCTGGCACCCCGCGCCGCCGCTACGCCATAATAGTTGGCGGACAATCGCGAGAGAAAGCAACCATATGGCACAGACCACGACAGATACCGCCGCCAGCACCGTCTCCGGCGCCGGCGCTGCCAGCTCATTCTCGGGCGGCACGGGAACCGAAGCCGAGTTTGGCTCGCTCGGCGCGCTCTCCCCCACCTGGTGGGAGCCCGAGGACGGCAGCGAGCCCGAGCCATGGCTCACGCCCGATCAAGCCTTCGAACGCTTCTTTGAATGGACGAGCGATCGCGGCATTGAGCTGTGGGACCACCAAGAAGAGGCCCTCATGAACCTGGCTGCCGGCGATCACGTCATTTTAGGCACACCGACCGGATCGGGTAAATCGCTCGTCGCGCTGGGCATGCTCTTTATGGGCATGGCGCAGGGCAAGCGCTGCTATTACACGGCCCCCATCAAGGCCCTGGTCAGCGAAAAGTTCTTCGACCTGGTACAGGTACTCGGCCGCGATAACGTCGGCATGATCACCGGCGATACGCATATCAATACCAAGGCACCCGTCATCTGCTGCACGGCCGAAATCCTTGCCAACGATGCGCTACGCGAGGGCGAGGACGCCGATGTGGGCTGCGTAGCCATGGATGAGTTCCACTACTTTGCCGACCCCGACCGCGGCTGGGCATGGCAGGTGCCGCTGCTCACCCTGCCTCACACGCAATTCATGCTCATGAGCGCCACGCTCGGCGATGTCACCGCGATCGCCGCCTCGCTCGAGGAGCACACCGGCGCTACCTGTGACTTAGTCGTCGATGCCCCACGCCCCGTGCCGCTGAGCTACGACTACGTGACGACCTCGCTCGAGGGCACCGTCGAGCTCGCGATGCGCCGCGGCGAAGCCCCGCTCTATATCGTGCACTTTAGCCAGGATGCCGCCCTTGCGACGGCGCAGTCGCTCGCCAATTTTGGCATCGCCAGCAAGGAGCAGCGTGAGGCCATCAAGGAAGCGGCAAAGGGAACGAGCTTCTCGACGGCCTTTGGTAAGATTCTCAAGCGCCTGCTTGGATGCGGCGTCGGCGTGCACCATGCTGGCATGTTGCCGCGCTATCGCCTGCTGGTCGAGCGCTTGGCGCAGCAGGGTCTGCTGCCCGTCATCTGCGGTACCGATACGCTCGGCGTCGGCATCAACGTACCCATCCACACCGTGGTGCTCACCGCGCTCACCAAGTTCGATGGCTACAAGATGCGTCGTCTGCGCGCCCGCGAGTTTCATCAGATTGCCGGCCGCGCCGGCCGCTCGGGCTTCGATACCGAAGGTATGGTCATTGCCGAGGCACCCGAGCACGAGATCGAGAATGCCAAGCTTATGGCCAAGGCGGGCGACGACCCCAAGAAGCTCCGTAAGATTAAAAAGAAAAAGGCCCCCGAGGGCTTTGTCACCTGGAACAAGCAGACCTTTGAGCGCCTGATCGAGACGCAGCCCGAAACGCTCAAGCCGCGCCTGCGCATCACGCACTCCATGGTGATTAGCGTGGTCGAGCAGGGCGGCGATGCCCGAGCCCGCGTACACGACCTCATCGAGACGAGCCTGCAGACTCCCGAGGAAAAGGCTAAGCTCGAGGTTCGCGCCGACGAAATCTTCGCCACGCTCATCGATTCCGGCGTCGTCGTTCGTACCGAGGTGCCGCCCGCACCCGACGCCCCGACTGACGCCGCACCAGACATCGACTATGCGCTGACGGTCGATCTGCCCGAGGACTTCGCGCTCGATCAGCCGCTCTCGCCGTTCTTGCTTGCCGCATTGGAGCTGCTCGATCCCGAGAGCGAGACCTATACCATGGATCTGATCTCGATGGTCGAGGCTACGCTCGAGGATCCCAAGCAGGTGCTGCGCGCACAGGAGCGCGCAGCACGTGATCGTGCTATGGCCGAGATGAAGGCCGACGGCATCGAGTATGAGGAGCGTCTGGAACGCATCCAAGACGTCACGTACGAAAAGCCGCTCGAGGATTTGCTCGACGCCGCTTTTGACAAGTACTGCCAGGAAGTACCTTGGGCAAACGACTATCAGCTCTCTCCCAAGAGCGTTCTGCGCGATATGCTGGAAAGCGCGAGCGATTTTAAGGGCTACATTCAAAAGCTCGGCATCGCCCGCTCCGAGGGCATTTTACTGCGCTACCTGGCAGAGGCCTACCGTTCGCTCGACCGTACCGTGCCCATCGAGAAGCGCGACGAGCGCCTGCGCGACATTATCTCGTGGCTGGGCTTTGTGGTGCGCTCGGTGGACTCGAGCCTGGTGGACGAGTGGGAGAACGCCGGCAACCCGGCAGCCCTCGATGCTGCGCCGCCGCAGGGCATCGACGAGGTCGTGGTGGACCGCCGCGGCTGCACGCTGTTGGTGCGCAACGCGCTCTTCCGCCGCGTGACCCTTGCCGCCCGCGAGCACGTTCGCGACCTGGGCGAACTCGACGACGACTGGGGCATGAGCGAGATCCGCTGGCAAAAGGCACTCGATGCCTACCATGAGCAACACGAGGAAATCCTCACCGACGGAGATGCCCGCAGCGCCGCGATGTTTTCCATCGATGAGTCCGACGAGAAGACCGCGCACGTATGGCACGTGCACCAGATCTTTGCCGACGAGGATGGCGACCACGACTTTGGCATCATGGGCGATGTCGATCTGGACGCCACGCAAGACGGCGGCGAGGTCATCTTCAAAAACTACCGCGTCGGATTTATCGAGGACCTGCTCGAGGACTAGCCGAACATACTGGAACGAAACGAAGCGGGGCCGTTGGCAATATCGCCAGCAGCCCCGCTTTTGCACTATACGCTATGCCTTACTCGGCATCCTCGACCTCATACGAATCCGCCTCGGCTGGCTCATCGTTTGTCTCTGTCGCAGCCCCGCGTGCCTCGTCAAACGCGGCCTTCATGGTCTTGTTGCCCCACGTGAGCTTGCGAATGGTAAGATCGTCGGCCTTCTTGTTGGCTAGGCGCAGGTTGTTCTCGGAAGACAGCAACGCCTCCTTGGTTTTCTGCAGATGGCTAATCGTCTTGTCGATCTCATCGATCGCCGTTTGGAACTTGCGGCTCGCGATCTCGTAGTTGCGACCGAAATCATTCTTGAACTTTTCCATCTTGGCTTCGAAGTTCGTGACGTCGATATTCTGCTGCTTGTACTCCGCTAGCTCCTGCTTATAGCGCAGCGAACCCATGGCGGCGTTGCGCAGCAGCGTAATCATGGGAATGAAAAACTGCGGACGGATCACGTACATCTTCTCGTAGCGATAGCTCACGTCGACTATCCCTGCGTTATAGAGCTCGCTCTCGGGCTCCAGCAGGGTGCAGAGCACCGCGTACTCACAGCCTTTCTGGCGACGATCGTGATCGAGTTTCTTAAAGAAGTCCTCGTTTTTGTGCTTGGTCGCAGTCTCGTCGTTCTCGTTTTTCATCTCGAACATAATCGAAATGACCTCGTTGCCGCTCGCGTCGCACTCGCGGAAGATAAAGTCGCCCTTGGTACCCTCGGACGCATCGTTATCTTTCTCGAAGTACGCGTTAGGAAACGCCGTCATGCGCAGACGGTTAAACTCGGTCTCGCAGTGCTGCTCGAGCGACTCGCCCACCATCTTGGTGGACAGGCGGACCTTCATGTCCTTAAGGCGCTCAATCTCTTCATCCTTGTAGCGAATCAGGTCATCGCTCGCGCGCTTGGCCTGCGCAAGCTCGAGCTCGTGTGCCGCCTTGGCTTGCTCCTCGCGAGAATCGCGCACCGCCAGCTCGCTCGTCAGCTTGGCACGTGCCTCATCGCGCTCTCGCTCCGCCGCGGCGACCGCCTCTGACAGGTTCATTTTTGCCATCAGTTCCTGCTCGCGCAGCTGGGCACGCAGGCCCTCGGCCTCTTGCTCGGACTGAGCCTTTGCGGCGGAAAACTTCTCTTGCACCTTCGCGCGATAGTCAGCAAGCGCGCGCTCGGCCTCGCTGCGAGCGGCATCGAGCTCGCGCTTCGACTCAGCCGCGGCAGCGGCAAGCGCCATCTCTTGGGCTTTATCCGCCGCGGAAAGCTTTGCCTGCAATTCGGCAATCTGCGCATCGCGTGTGGCTAAATCGTTTTGAACGGCATTACGCGCCGAAGCCTCGACGAGCTTGGCTTCGTCATCCTTGCGCTCCAGCTGCGCACGCAAATTGTCGATCTCACGCTGAAGCTCGGCGTTTTCATTTTGAGCATCGGCACGGGCCTCAACCGCCGCGCGCTGGCTTGCACTCTCGCGCTCTGCGGCAGCGCCCTCAAGCTTGGCACGCAGCTCGGCAAGCTCGGCATCGCGCTTGGCGACTTCTTGTGCCAGCTGCTGAGCTGCAGCGTTCTTCTGCTCGACAAGCTGAGCGTTGCGCTGAGACTCTGCCTTTTGCAAGGCAGCCGTCGAACGCGAGCGCTCAAGCTCCAGCGCCTGCTCGCCCTCGCGCTGGACTGCCTTCACACGCTCGTCCAGGTCGCGCGAAAACTCGGCATCGCGTACTTGCTTGACGATATCCGCATAGCCGGACGCATCGACCTTAAAAACTTCGCCGCAATGCGGGCACTTAATCTCGTTCATAGCAGCTCCTCGATGGACGCAAATTTCGACCGCCTACACTCTACCGCGCCGCACGGACAAAAAAGGCGCCGCAGCCATAATGGCAACGGCGCCAGATCCACCGCGAGGGTGCCTATCCCCTTTGTGGTGGCTTGGGTCCTTACAGGTCGCGGTAGTCGATCAGGCGAAGATCGGATTGAGACTCAAGCCAAGCGCGAAGCTCGGGGTCGATCAGCGCATCGACTTCCTTGGTGCGATCGGTCGTAAGCGAGCTGTTCTCCAAGATAAAACGATCGAGATAGCCCGGATGGCACACAAAGACGACCGTCTCGCCGTCCGCCATCTCGCGAACCGTCCGCATAATCGAGTCCTTAGGTTCGTAGCCCGGCTCCATCGAGTGCATCACCATGCGCAGGTCGGTGGCGCCGCATCGCACAACCGCCGTGGGGTCGAAGCTCGCCTTCTGTTCCTTAAGGCCCAGTTCCTGAGCAACCGCCGAGATCGCTCGGTTAAGGTTTTTGCTCATGACGGCATGGGCCTCAAAGTAATCGGGTTCGCGGCCCACAATCTCTACAAAGCGGTCATGCTGCGCGCGGATCTCGATGCAGGCCTCATCAAAGTCGATCAGTTCTTCGCCGCGCTTAAAATGCTCGCGGAAGGTACGGCTACTATGGAACTCACCGCTCTCGTTGAGCATACTCGGAATGAGCTCCGGGTCGGCACACGGCTTGCCCAGGCACACGTTGGTATGCTGGCCCACCGCAATGCCGGCGTCCGCCACGAGCGACCAGCCACGCTCGGCCTCGGGCATATTGGGCATCAAGCCCGCCGAGCGCACCAGACCCTCATTGATGCTGCGGGCAATCCCCAGGTTAACGGCATACGAATAACCGATATCGTCGGCACGAATGAGCAATTGCTTCATAGCGACTCCAATCTATGCAAGGACCACCACAAAGGTGCCTGTCCCCTTTGTGGTGGTTTGAGGGCTACAGTCCAAAGAAGCCGAGAATCTGGTCGCGGCTAACGGGCTTGTAGTTGTTGGCATCGAGGCCAACGTCGTAGCGAAAGATAGGGCGCTCGCGATCGCGATTGCGCGCGTTGGTGCGGTCTCCCCTGCTGTGAATGTGCCCGTGCAGCATGATGGCGCCGCGCGCCTTGCCATTCCAGCTGAGCATGGGGTAATGGCTCATTACCAGGCGATGGCCCTTAGCGTAACCGGGGGCGACCTCCAGATAATCGCGCACCTCATCCCAAATGTGCGGCGCGTCCGGATCTCCCCAATCGCCATCATGGTTACCACGGATGAGCGTCACGTTCTGGCATTCGATGCGCTCGCGCAGGCGCACTGCCTCCGCCATGGGCAAACGATACGTAAAGTCTCCCAGGATATAGAGGCGGTCGTCCACAGCCACGCACTCATTGATGGCATCGATGACCTTGCGGTTCATCTCCTCGACCGAATCAAACGGTCGATCCATGTCGTGCAAGATATTCGTATCGCCCAGGTGCAGATCGGCGGTAAACCACATCATCGTCTATGCCCTCATTTCGCAGCGCGTATAAGACCTGTTTAGTATACAGACGCGGCGATGAGACAGTCACCCAAAGAGCCCGCCGAACAGGCCTCGGCGACGCTTGTCCTGCTTTTTCGAAGCGTCATCCCGCGCCTTCTTGCCCTGCCGCTTCTTACGGTCCTGCTCCAACTCATCGTCATCGAGTAGCATATCCCACTCAAACGGATCGTCTGTCAGATCGAACAGGTCATCGTCATCAAACACGTGCGCCTCCATTACCGATTAGCGAGCATCCACAACATAGTTGAGAAGTCTACGGGCCCGTGCGGACACAAATTCATCCCGTCCGCGTCTTTCAATCGCTTGCCGCAACGCTTGCGCGGCGGAACGCTTACAGCTAAGATAGGGACACGGATGGCACCCGTGGCTGCGGGTCTTGCCAACTCCGATACACGTTTTCATCGTGAGAAGTGGCCGTCTTCGCTTACGCGGGGGCGGCTATTTCATTCGGCCGATAAACAGGCCGAGTTCGATAGCCGCGATCAACAACGCCAATAACGAAATAACATCGCTTACGTTCATACCAAATCCCTTCTAAAGGGAGTTGGCCCATCCGTGCTCCATAGCAGTAGTCTAACGCAAAATGCGGGCAATAGGAACATCTGTTCGTATTGCCCGCACCCTTTTCTAATGCACAAACATGCGCACGAACTTGTGCTTCCAGCTTGCGTAAGGAGCGTAGCGGAATGGCACGTCCAGCCACGTTGCCTTATTCACGATGCTCTTCTTGTGGCTAAACGTATCGAAGCTCTCGCGTCCATGGTACTGCCCCATACCGCTCGCTCCCATGCCGCCAAAGCCCATATGGCTCGTAGCCAAGTGCATAATCGTGTCGTTGACACAGCCACCGCCAAAGGGCACGTAACGCACAAAGCGCTGCTGAACTGCGCGATCCTGGCTAAAGATATACAGAGCCAGCGGCGTCGGACGATCCGTAATAAACGTCTCGGCCTCGTCTAGGCTCTCAAACGTCAGCACCGGCAAGATGGGGCCGAAAATCTCCTCCTGCATCACGGCGTCATCGGGGGTCACGCCGTCCAAAATCGTCGGCTCAATCTTGAGCGATGACTCGCGCGCCGTGCCTCCAAGCACAACCTTATCGGGATCGATCAGCCCACGCACGCGCGCAAAATGCTTGGCGTTGACGATATGCCCGTAATCCTCGTTATCGAGCGGATGCTCGCCAAACATACGGCGGGCCTCTTCCCTGATGAGGTCCAGCAGCTCGTCATGCACGCGCGCATCGACCAGCAGGTAGTCGGGCGCCACGCAGGTCTGCCCCACGTTGAGCCATTTACCAAAGGCGATACGCCGTGCCGCGACCTTCAAGTTTGCCGTCGCATCCACGATGCAGGGACTCTTTCCGCCCAGCTCAAGCGTCACGGGCGTAAGGTTTTTACTTGCGCGCTCCATGACGAGCTTGCCGACCGGAACGCTTCCGGTAAAGAAGATTTTGTCCCAGCATTCATCGAGCAGCGCCTCGTTCTCGGCACGCCCGCCTTCGACGACCGTTACCAGGCGCGGATCAAATGCTTCCTCGCAAATCTGCCTGAGCACCGCGCTCGAAGCCGGCGCATAGGCACTCGGCTTGATGACCACGGTGTTACCCGCGGCAAGGGCGCCGGCGAGCGGCTCGAGTGTTAGCAAAAACGGGTAGTTCCACGGAGCCATAATGAGCGTGACGCCATAGGGCACGGCTTGCGTTTTGCACACACTAATGGCATTGGCGAGGTCGCAGGGGCGCAGGCGCGGGCGGCTCCATCGGGCCATATGCGCAATCTGATGGCGAATCTCGGAAAGCGACGTGCCGATCTCGCACATATATGCCTCGTCATGCGACTTACCCAAATCGGTCTTGAGCGCATGGGCAATATCGGCCTCGTGCGCCCGCACCGCATCGCGTAAACTCACGAGCGCACGACGTCGAGCATCGACATCAAACGTAGCGTGCATCTTAAAGTAGGCGCGCTGCTCGCCGACGATGCGCGCAATTTCCTCGGTGTTCATGGACCCTCCTAGTTCTCGTCCTCAAACATACCACCTGCAACAACTTCGTACATATGCTCGAGCTCCAGGCGGTCCATTAAAAGAGGAACGGGGTACAGGGGATTGGCCTCGGCATCGGCATGGGCCGCCATTTGCGGAATATCGGAGCGACGAATGCCCGAGACATATTTGGGGATTCCCAAGGCCTCGTTCATGCGGTCGACCCAATCGATAAAGGCTTCGGCCGCAAGACTGTCCTGCGCGGTAGCCGGCGCAATGCCCGCCATGCGAGCAAGATCGGCGAGCTTAGGAGCAGCAGTTTCGCCATAGGCGCGAAGCATATGCGGCAGGATGATGGCGTTGGCCAAACCGTGCGGAATTCCGTATCGGCCGCCCAGACTGTGCGCGATGGCATGAACATATCCGACATAGGAGCGGGTAAACGCAACGCCCGCCTCATACGCCGCCGAAAGCATATTACGGCGCGCACGCATGTCGTCGCCATGCTCATAGGCCTCGAGCAAATTGTCGCGGATGAGCTGGACCGCCTGACGCGCCATCTTGCGCGTGTAGGGCGTGGTGCTACGGCCGATAAAGGCCTCGACAGCATGCGTCAGGGCGTCCATGCCCGTCTGCCCCGTAATGGAGGCAGGCAACCCGCGCGTAAACTCGGGGTCGTGCACCGCAAAACGCGGGATGAGCACAAAGTCGTTAATGGGGTATTTATAGTGCGTCTCGTCATCGGTAATTACCGCCGCGAGCGTGACTTCGCTTCCCGTACCGGCGGTAGTGGGAACCGCAATAAGCAGCGGCAGGAGACGGTGGACACGCAACAGGCCACGCATCTTGTTGATGGGCTTGTTTGGCTGCGCAATGCGCGCCCCCACACCCTTGGCGCAGTCCATGGCTGATCCTCCGCCAAAGCCGATAATGGCCTGGCAGGCGCTCTCTCGATACAGCGCCGCCGCTTCCTCCACGTTTGAGACCGTGGGGTTCGCACGCGTTTCGGCATAGACCGTAACGCCAATCCCCTGAGCCGTAAGCGCACGCTCGAGCGATGCCGTGAGCCCCAAACGTGCAATACCAGGGTCTGTCACGATAAGGACCTTCTGGATCGAGCGCTTTTGAAGCACCGCGGGCACATCCTCGGCATGCTCCAAAATGTGCGGCTCGGTATAGGGCAGGATCGGCAACGCAATGCGAAAAACCGTCTGATATGTTCGGCACCAGGCACGACGGGCTAGATGCATAAAGGAAACTCCTATATTTGTTGATAGGTCAACATTTGCTCGACCGATTGTACTCAGCGGCGGTCAAAGACGGCTTGCCAATCGTTAATCAATCAACATCTTCATATCTCAAAATTGTTTTATTAAAAATCATTCCTAATAGGCTTCACATTTGGTTGCATTTATGGATAATAGAACTCGTCAAGACGCACGTCCGGAGAGGGCCCTTACGGGACCGGACGAGCGCACAATCGCCATCGATCGAAAGGATCGAATCATGAAGTTTGTTTGCCCCGTTTGCGGTTATGTGGAAGAGTTCGACGGCGACCAGCTGCCCGAGGACTTCAAGTGCCCCCAGTGCGGCGTTCCCGGTTCTCGTTTCCTGAAGCAGGAGGAGGGCCAGCTCGAGTGGGCCGCCGAGCACGTCGTGGGCGTCGCCAAGATGGAAGGCGTCTCCGAGGACATCGTTGCCGACCTTCGCGCCAACTTTGAGGGCGAGTGCTCCGAGGTCGGTATGTACCTGGCCATGGCTCGCGTCGCTCATCGCGAGGGTTACCCCGAGATCGGCCTGTACTGGGAGAAGGCTGCCCACGAGGAGGCCGAGCACGCCGCTAAGTTCGCCGAGCTCCTGGGCGAGGTCGTGACCGACTCCACCAAGAAGAACCTCGAGATGCGCGTTGAGGCCGAGAACGGTGCCACCGCCGGCAAGACCGATCTTGCCAAGCGCGCCAAGGCCGCTGGCCTCGATGCCATCCACGATACCGTGCACGAGATGGCTCGCGACGAGGCCCGCCACGGCAAGGCTTTCGCCGGCCTGCTCAAGCGCTACTTTGGCTAAGCCAGCCGCCTGAGAGATAATCTTTAGCTCGATAAGGCCCGGACCGTATTGGTTCGGGCCTTTTTGCGTCTCGAGGGCTCGTTAACGCCCTGAAATAGGACCGCCTTAGGCATCGGCTTCTCGTCAAAAACTAAGTGAGTAGACTTTTTGGAACTTGCCGAGCACGCCATCCATATTGCTTTATAAAGCCGCAGGTAAATGACTTGTTTCAAAACGGCCTGGTCGCCAAAGTGCTAAAAGCCTACTCACTTAGAACCGCAGCCGTCCACGATCGAGCCATTTTGTGTCTAGCGGGCATCTTTCCGTCGATTACTCCCAATTTTGTCCAGTCAACGAATAGTTCAGACCGGAGTAATGCCTCAGCCCTTTGCTCATCTGAGCTTTTATCACGATATTCAGCATCGAGCATCCTGCATACGGTCTTAACGATCGCGCGGAATCTACCCTCATCGGATATCTGTCTGTGTGTCAGGAGAAGTACATCGTAGCCCATGGCCTGAAGGGCCGTCATGCGGTCAGCGTCACGCAAGCCATCCCCTGCGCGTCCGTGCGAGGCCTTTCCCTGACATTCAATGGCCACCTGTCGCCTACCGTCCGGTGAAGAAAGAAGTAGGTCGATATATACACGGGACTTTCCCACAATCGCTCGAGTACTTGTGTTTAGCATCACTTCAACATTAAGCTCTATGCCGCAAAAACCTTCGCCTCCCAGGGATCGCGGCAGTGCAAGTAGCAAATACGCCTCGACCTCAAAAGGCGACGCGGCACCCAATGGAACGAGTTGCGATACCGCCATAAATCTATTGCCGTAACGCATCCCACAAACATCTGAACAAAAACGGTCAAGGTCTCCGCCCAAAACCAAAGCGTCTCGACGCCATAAATTTGAGGCGGTGCCGTCCTCGGACGGGCAGCGCGCCCAACCGAACGTTGTCGAAATCGCACCCGAATCAATTGCACGCGAAAGCTCCGTCTCAAGTAACGCCGGCAGGGCACACACCGCAAACAAGCCACACATCTCCGCCAATACCAAAAGAAGCTGAAGATCCGTCAGATGCCGTGACATGATGAATGCCGTCAGTAGAGGAGACGTAATCAAAAATCCATGCTCCGTTTCCAGCACGGATTCCCTGGGGAGCTCACCAAGAAACAGCCGCTGCCTAATGCTGGCAGGACAAGTCCGTTTGTTTCTCGTCCGAACCAATGTATGCAACGGAAAACCGAGCGCGACCGCAGCCGTCGGGTTGCGGGCGAGATCATATCGCTGCCGGTCTTCTTCCGGTCGTGGAAGCGGCGGACACAAAGCGCGGACTTGAGGAGGCAAACGCCAGTACCTAAAAGCCGATATGTCACAAAGTAGATCCTTCATAGGCACAGGAGAACACGAATTTCAACCCAGTCAGTCACGCATTGGCGCGAACGCACCAAAAATGGCGCCGAACGGACTGCCAAGTTTTCAACAGCCCTCCCCAACTGGCCAAAAGCTTGTCGAGAGCTGGACGAAGCCCTGTTGAAAACCCCATTTTTTTCTCATGCAGAAGCTTTACGCGGCAAGTGAGTAGACTTTTTTGAACATTCCGAGCAGGCCGGTCTTCCTGCTTTTCAAAACCGCAGGTAGATAGCTTGTTACAAAACTGCCTGGTCGCCAAAGTGCTAAAAGTCTACTCACTTAGATTGCAGAGTGCCCCCATTAGCTGCAATTCCAAGGTAGTTAGTACTTTTGGACTCAGATCGTCATACTGAACAAGAATTTGAGTTGAGCTTTCAGGGACAAATGCGCCATCGGCACACCAATAACAGTCACTGATATCGACAAAAGGGATACTCGAGCGCGTGAGGGCCCGCACAAAAGAGCTTCCGCCCGCTCCGCGCTCCGCAACCACGGTGCAGTAAAGGCCCGCGTCTGCATGTTCGATCGAGACCTCCCCTGCCGGAAACGCTTTCCGTACAAGCGCCGCTAGGCCATCACGCGCCTCGCGAGCACGAACGCGCACGCGGTTCACATGTCGCTCGTAATCACCCGATTCCAGCAAACGCGCCAAGGCGACCTGATCGACAGAACTTACCGACGAGGCGTAAAAACCAAGGTCGCGCCTAAACCGCTCCATCAGCTCGTCGGGCAGCACCATGTACGCTAGGCGCAACGCCGATGACAGGCTCTTCGAAAACGTATTGGTGTAGATAACCGACTGGGCGGCATCGATCGACGCGAGCGCGGGAATCGGCTTGCCGGCAAGGCGAAACTCACAATCAAAGTCATCTTCGATGAGATACCGACCTGGTCGCTCGGCGGCCCAGCTGAGCAGCGCGTAGCGACGCGCTATGCTCGTCACAAGGCCGGTCGGATACTGATGGGACGGCATCAGGTGAAGGACATCGGCCCCAGTTTTCTGCAGAGCGCCCAAGTCCACGCCCTCATCATCCAACGGGATATGTCGAACTTTGCAGCCCATAGCCTGATAGATGCGCGTCAGGCGCAAATAGCCCGGGTCCTCAACGGCATACACCTTGTCCGCGCCAAGCAACTGAACCAACATGGTATCGAGCAGCTGAGCGCCCGCACCGATAACGATGTTGTCGGGGTCGACATTCATGCCCCTTGTCCCGCGCAGATGGTGAGCAATTGCGCGTCGTAGCCGAGCGGTGCCCTGCGCCGGCGCGGTCGAAAAGATTTCTCGTTCGTCTTCGGATGCCAGCGTCGCCCGTAGCGCGCTTTGCCAAAGCCGCGCCGCCTCCAACGCGGAAGGAGAAAGTGCATCGAATCGCTCGGCCTGTCCATCGGCATCATGCGCGCTGGGGTCCACAGAGGCAGCATCGCGATCGATATCCCCCGTAACCAAAGGCAAAACCGGTGCATCCGGAAGCTCACAAGCGTAGTAGCCACGCCGCGGCATTGAGCAGATATAGCCCTCGGCAAGTAACTGGCTATATGCATTCTCGATGGTAATGACACTGATACCCAGATGACTGGCAAAGGCGCGCTTAGACGGAAGATGCTCCCCCGCCGCAATGCGTCCAGCTACGATATCATCTCGAATTTGCTGGTAAACATACTCATAGAGCGATGCTTCGCCGCGTTTTTCCAAATTGTAGTCAAGCATGAGCCTATCACCTGACCTTATTAAGTCATTCAATCTGGTATTAGTCTGACCTTGTAATTATCTCGAAAACTGAGTATTTCGCCATACCTAGCTCCCCGATAGGATGTTCCGTCAAGCAATGCACATGCCAACCAAGGGAGCAACCATGGCAGAACAGACCAGCAAGGCCGATCGCGTCAAACTTAACCGCGAGCTCGCGCAGATGCTCAAGGGCGGCGTCATCATGGACGTCACCACGCCCGAGCAGGCACGCATCGCCGAGGAAGCAGGCGCCTGCGCCGTCATGGCACTCGAGCGCATCCCGGCCGACATCCGTGCCGCAGGCGGCGTCTCGCGCATGAGCGACCCCAAGATGATCAAGGGCATCCAGGAGGCAGTCTCCGTCCCCGTCATGGCCAAGTGCCGTATCGGTCACATTGTCGAGGCGCAGGTCCTGCAGGCCATCGATATCGACTACATCGATGAGTCCGAGGTTCTCTCCCCCGCCGACGATGTCTACCACATCGACAAGACCCAGTTTGACGTGCCGTTTGTCTGCGGCGCCCGCGATCTTGGCGAGGCGCTGCGCCGTGTTGCCGAGGGCGCCACGATGATTCGCACCAAGGGCGAGCCGGGTACGGGCGACGTCGTTCAGGCCGTGCGTCACATGCGCAAGATCCAAAAGCAGATTCGCGACGTTGTTGCCCTGCGTGACGACGAGCTCTTCGAGGCAGCCAAGCAACTGCAGGTTCCGGTCGAGCTGGTGCGTGAGGTCCATGCCACGGGTAAGCTTCCCGTCGTGAACTTTGCCGCCGGCGGCGTAGCGACCCCCGCCGACGCCGCGCTGATGATGCAGCTGGGCGCCGAAGGCGTCTTTGTGGGCTCGGGCATCTTTAAGAGCGGCGACCCGGCCAAGTGCGCCGCCGCCATCGTCAAGGCCGTGGCCAACTTCACCGATGCCAAGCTCATTGCCGAGCTTTCGGAGGACCTGGGCGAGGCCATGGTCGGCATCAACGCCGACGAGATCGAGATCATCATGGAGGAGCGCGGGCGCTAGTCCAGCAGAAAGGATCGCACATGAGCGATTACGCAGACCAAACGGTCGCCGTGCTGGCGGTCCAAGGTGCTTTTGCCGAGCACGAGGCGAGGCTGTCCGAGCTGGGCGCACACTGTATTGAGCTGAGGCAGGCGGCTGATTTAAAGCAGGACTTTGACCGTCTGGTACTTCCCGGCGGCGAGTCTACCGTTCAAGGGAAGCTGCTTGATGAGTTGGGCATGCTCGAGGAGCTTCGTGCCCGTATCGCTGAAGGCATGCCCGTCCTGGGCACCTGCGCCGGCCTGATTCTACTGGCTCACGACCTTGCCTCCCACGACGATAAGGGGACGCCGCGCCTGGCAACCATGGATGTACTTGTCGAGCGCAATGCCTACGGCAGGCAGCTCGGCAGTTTTCGCACCAAGGGACAGGTGGCCGGCATCGACGGTGAAGTGCCGTTAACGTTTATTCGCGCGCCCCGCATCGTCAAGGTCCACGGCGACGCCAAGGCCTTGGCCGAAGTCGACGGGCGCATCGTCGCCGCCCGCCAGGGCAACCAGCTCGGCGTAACCTTCCACCCCGAACTCGACGAAGACACCCGCCTCCACGAACTGTTCCTACAAATGTAGGCATCGACATCAACAAACGAAACGAGAGTGGATAATCTTCCACTTAGAGCTTGAATGCAGGCTCAAACCGGGAGATTATCCACTCTCATTTTTTGATGCAAATGATCCCTTGGGGATGCCGATGTTTTGGTACCGACAGCGAGCGCCTACCAGAGCGAACAAATTGACATGAAAAGAGGACGGCATAGACCTTCTGGTCATGCCGTCCTCTTTGAATGACAAGTTGTCGCTCTGGTGGGCGCGCAGCGTCAACTAGTTACGCGGTTCGTAGAACCGCGTAACCCCTAAAAGCGGTTGCCGCGGAAGCCGCCACCGTTGCGGCCGCCGCGATCGCCACCGCGACCGCCACGGTCGTTACCACGGTTGCCGCCGAAGCCGCCACGGTTGCCACCGCGATCGCCATAGCCACCACGGTTGCCGCCAAAGCCGCCGCGACCGCCACGGTCGCCGCCACGGTCACCAAAGCCGCCACGGCCGCCGCGATCGCCACCGCGACCGCCACGGTCGCCGCCACGGCCACCGCGATCGCCAAAGCCGCCGCGACCACCACGGTCGCCGCCACGGCCACCGCGGTCGTCACGGCCGCCGCGAGGACCGCGGTCCTCGTCCAGGCCCATGGCGACGAGCGGAGCGATAACCTTATCGAGAGCGGCCATCAGCTCGGTGGCCTCCTCGTAAGAAAGCTCAGGCAGGAGCTTCTCCTTCTTGTTGGCAAGCTCGACCAGGCCCTCAGCGGCATCCTCGGCAGCGAAGACGACGATCTTGCGCATATCGCCCTCGGCGTCGTCGATGCGGCCGACCAGATCGGAAGCCTCGGCCTCGGCCATCAGGCCATCGAGCTCACGAAGGCGCATGCCCAGCAGGTCGGACATTTCCTTCTGCTCCATCTTGGGCTTGAGGTCAAGAAGCTTGATGGCGCGCTCGATGTTCGCCATGCGCTCGGCCTTGGCCTCCTCCTCCTTGGAAATAGCAAAGCGACGGCTACGCAGCAGGCGGGCTGCCTTCTGCATCTTGTCCATCAGCTCTTCGTCATCGTAATCAACGGCGGCCTCGACAACCTCGGCCTCCTCCTCGGCGGAAACCTCGTCAGCAGCCTCAACCTCGGCAGCTTCGGTCTCCACGGTCTCGACTGCCTCAACCTCGGCAGCCATGGTCTCGTTCTCGGTCTCGTTCATGATCTCTTCGTTCTCAGACATGAGACTCCTTCTTGGCCCTCTCGGGCATCATCGCCCCATTCGCGGGGCCCGTCGCGCACTCTTTGCGCTTTAAACATTCATGCCTCTCGGCAAAACGTCCATTAGTTTATGGTGTCGCCCGCTAATCTAGCTGCAGAATCTATGTGCACACATTAATGCGACATGTGCGACTCGCGGCGAGCGTACACAACCGATACCACAAATCCGACCACGGCAATTACAGCCGCCACACGCACGGCTGCCGCAAATCCAATCGCCTGGGCAACGTCGGTCGCAACGCCAGCGGCGCCGGCAGTCGCCGCAGAACTCGAGAGCAGGCCGATAAACAGCGACGGGCCAAACGATGCGGCAATCATGTTCCACGTGTTGAGCAATGCCGTTCCGTGAGGATGCTCGGCGACAGGCAGCGTCTCCAAGCCGGCCGTTTGCGAGGGGCTCAGCACCAAACCGACTCCGGCATACACAACAACGGTCAGCGCCACGACGACGCCGATGTTCATGCTTGCGGCCGTCATCGAGATGGCAGTATGTCCCACGGCAATCAGGGCAAAGCCGACCGGCAGCAGCGGCCATGCGCCGTGGGCGTCCATCACGCGTCCGCCCACAATCGAGGTCACGGCATTGCAGGCAATCGCCGGCAAAATGAGCAAGCCCGCAACAAGGGCGGTCATGCCGTATGCGCCCTCAAAATAGAGCGGCAACAAAACGCTCATCGAGAACGTCGTCATCATCGACACCACCACAAGCAGACACGCAGGCCAAAAACGAACGCTCGCCATGGGACGCACGTTAAGCACCGGATGCTCGAGCTTGAGCTGGCGGGCCGCAAACAGGCCGAGCAGCACAATGGCGGCGAAAAGCGCCACGATACCGGCAATCAGATTGGTCGAGAACTCGCCTACGGAATACACAAATGCCGTAATGCCGGCGGCGAGCAAAACAACCGACAGAATATCAAGCGTGGTGTTCGAGCGCTCTCCAACATTCTGAACAAGCTTAACGCCCGCCGCAGCGACCGCAATGCCGCCCACCAGCGACACTACAAACACTGCCCTCCAGCCAAACAACGTGCACATAAGACCGCTGATCACGGGACCAAATGCCGGCCCTAGCGTAATGCAGGCACCGCCCAGGCTCAGATACAGACCGAGCTTCTCGCGCGGGGCGCAAGACAGCACCACGTTCATCATGAGCGGGAACAAGATGCCCGATCCCGCAGCCTGCAAAATACGGCTTGGCAGCAAAACGCTAAACGACGGAGCGACCAAACACAGGACTTCGCCGGCGACCAGACATCCGCATGCGAAAAACAGCAGCTTGCGCGTCGAGAAACGACCGGACAGGAAGGCCATGATGGCCGTAAAGATCGATGTCACGATCATGTAGCCCGAAACGAGCCACTGCGCCGTGGTGGCACTCACCGAAAAGGCCGCCATAATGTCGTGCAGCGCCACGTTAATGATGTTCTCGTTAAACGCGGCAACAAAGGCTGCAACATACATTACGACGAGAATCGCCGAGGCTGTCGACGGTGATTGAGTTTGCTTTTGGGATTTGGTCCCCATGAAATTCCTTCCTCTTAGAACGACAATCGCATCGCCCCAGAGGAACGGTCCAGGGCGAAAATGAGCCCTAGACTTACGCCAGACGCCGTACACGACGAATCTGACAACATGGTCCAACGTCGAAAGATTGTAACGCGGTCGCGCAGCTTTCCTTCCGCGCTATTATTAAAAGTCCACGAAAGCATGAGACATGAGGAGCCCGCCATGATTAAGCCCATCATGAAATCCGAGTTCTTTTTACGCCTGCCTTCCGAAGACGCGGGACCCGACGACGCCGTGATCGGGCAAGACCTCCTGGATACGCTCCACGAGCATGAGCACGAGTGCGTGGGCCTCGCTGCCAACATGATCGGCGTGCGCAAACGCATCATCTGCGTAAAGGACGGCAACAGGACACTCCTGATGTACAACCCTCAAATTCTTGAGCAGGTCAATGCCTATCAGACGAGCGAAGGATGCCTCTCGCTGATCGGCGAGCGTCCCTGTACCCGCTATCGCCGCATTAAGGTTGAGTATTTGGACGAGAACTTCGTCCACCGCATCAAAAACTTCTCGGGCTACACCGCCGAGATCATCCAACACGAAATCGACCACTGCCAAGGAATCGTTATATAGTTCCGACGATTCAAGAAAGCTCCCCGCAGCAAAACAACTGCAGGGAGCTTTTCATAGTGCGGAGCTTCTATCCCACTAGTTCTGGCGGTAGTGATCGAAGAAGTCGGCCAAATCTTCGAGCGACTCTTTGAGCACTTCCATGCGCGGCAGGTACACGATGCGGAAGTGGTCGGGCTCGGCCCAGTTAAAGCCGCCGCCGCGCGTGATCAGGATCTTCTTCTCGTGCAGCAGGTCAAGGGCGAACTGCTCGTCATCGGTGATGTTGAACTTCTTCACATCCATCTTGGGGAAGATGTAGAACGCCGCGCGCGGCTTGACCACCGAGATGCCGTCAATCTTGTTGAGCGCCTCATACACAAAGTTGCGCTGCTCGTAGACACGGCCGCCGGGACGGATGTAGTCGTTAACGGACTGATGACCACCGAGTGCCGTCTGAACGATCGACTGGGCCGGCACGTTGGAGCACAGGCGCATGTTGGAGAGCATGTTGATACCCATGATGAAGTCGCTCATGCAGCGCTGGTTGCCCGAAAGCACCATCCAGCCAATACGATAGCCCGCAATCATGTGCGACTTGGAAAGGCCACTAAAGGTAACGCAGGGCAGGTCGGGGGCGAGCGAGGCAATCGAGACGTGCTCGTAGCCGTCCATGCACAGGCGGTCGTAGATCTCATCGGCAAAGATCATCAGCTGATGCCTGCGTGCAACCTCGACGATGCCCTCGAGCACCTCGCGCGGATAGACGGAACCCGTGGGGTTGTTAGGGTTGATGATGACGAGGGCTTTGGTCGCGCTCGTGATCTTGGACTCCATATCCTCCAGGTCGGGATACCAATCCGCCTGCTCATCACACAAATAATGTACGGGATGACCTCCGGCAAGGGTCGCGCACGCCGTCCACAGCGGGTAGTCGGGACTGGGGATCAGAATCTCGTCGCCATTGTCGAGCAGCGCGTTCATCGAAAGCTGAATGAGCTCGGACACGCCGTTGCCCGTGTAGATATGCTCCATCTGAACGTTGGGCAGGCCCTTGATCTGCGAATACTGCATGATCGCCTTGCGCGCAGAGAACAAGCCACGCGAGTTGGAATAGCCTTCGCAGTCGGGCAGCTGCTGGCGCATGTCCTTGATGACCTCATCGGGCGTGCGGAAACCGAAGGGCGCCGGGTTGCCGATATTGAGCTTGAGGATGCGCTCGCCCTCGTCCTCCATACGGGCGGCCTCGTCGACGACGGGACCGCGTACATCATACAGGACGTTATCGAGCTTGGTGGATTTAGAAAAAGTACGCATGGTGGTGCTCCTTGCAATTTGAGCTGAGGGATGGGGTTCGGGCTTGGAAACGTTGCGGGGCGATGATGTCTCGCCTTGATCGGCGTCACCGGCGAGCAGCCAGGTAACATCGACCTCCAAAATGCGGGCGAGCAGCTCTGCCACATCGCGCCGCGGAATCGTCTTGCCGCTCACATATTGGCTCATCTGACTCTTGCCGAGTTTTTTGCCGAGCATCTCCGATGCGCGGATTACGTCCGACTGGCGAACGTCACAATCGGACATAGTCTGTCGCAGGCGATCGCTAAACGTCTCTTGGGCCACAGGAACCTCCTTGCTGGCAAAGTTCAATTTATAGAACACGAATTGAACCAGAGTTCAATTTAGGCAGCAGTATAACGCGGCACCTCATTCGAAAGTTCAATTTCATAAGAAAATGTACCGGACTCTGAGATTTGCCCAAAGCGGACAATGATGTGTACACGTTTAGAGGTATTCGAGGAAACGAGCGGCAGCAAGCGAAACGTCAGCCGTTCGATATATGGCGTTGATCTGCCGATGGGGATGCCCTTCGAGCGGACGCACGGCAACATCGAACTGGCAGCGGCGCAAGATAAGTGCGGGAAGAATGCTCACGCCCAGGCCGTCCTCGACCATGGCCATAATCGCATAGTCATCCCAGGTAGACAGCTTGGAGCGCACCGCCAGGCCCGCGCGGCGAAACAGCGGTGTAATCTCGTCGTCGCTACCGCGTTCTAGCAGAATAAACTGCTCGTTGGCCAAATCGGCAAGGGAAACGACCTCCGCCGCGGCAAGCGAGGAGTCCGCTGGCACCACGGCCATCAGCTCGTCTTGCACCAACGGCCGCGACGCCATGCCGGCGCCGCGTGGTTCGCGCGGAATAAAGCCCAGGTCGCAGCGGCCTTCCGCCACCCATTGCTCAATCTCGGAGTAATCACCCATCAGCAGCTCGTAATCGATGTCCGGGTGATCGGCGCGAAAGTGCGCAATCACCGGCGGCAGCACGTGGGTCGCCACACTCGAAAACGTACCGATGCAGATTTTGCCGCGCATGAGCCCACGCATCTCATCCACCCGTCGCTGCAAGCGAGTGAATTCCTCACAGAGCGCCTCAACCGCCGGCATAACTTGCCGCCCGTCGGCAGAAAGCACTACGCCCTCGTGGCTTCTATCGAGAACTTTAAAGCCCCAGTCGGCCTCAAGATCGGCCACCATACGGCTCACGCCCGACTGCGAATAGCTCAGCCGCTCGGCGGCGCGCGTAAAACTGCCGGCGCGCACGGTCTCGAGCAGCACCTGCATCTTTTGAACATTCGTTTCCACGGCAACCCTCCACCTATGCATGAGCTTTTGTCATGTTATCTATGCATTATATTCGCTTTTCTTCTAAATCCAGTTCACCCATAGTGAACATGCTCGGATATAGAGGGGATGTCAGCGTATGAACAACGGACTGTTTACGTACTTAGCAGCATTGCTGTTGTTTGGCTCCAACGGCATCATCGCTGCCGCCATCGCGCTCCCGAGCTCCGATATCGTGCTCCTGCGCACGTTTTTGGGCGCGCTCTCGCTTGTCACCATCCTCGCCATCACCCAACGCCATAAGTTGCAGGCGCCATCTCGCCCCCGCGAAGCCGCAGCCCTCCTCCTCTCGGGAGCCGCGCTGGGCGCCAGCTGGATTTTTCTGTTCCGAGCCTACCAGACGATCGGCGTCGGCACATCCTCGCTGCTGTACTACTGCGGCCCCATCATCGTCATGGCCCTCTCCCCGCTCATCTTTGGCGAAAAACTGACCGGCGGCAAAATCGCCGGGTTTATCGCCGTCGCCTGCGGCGCTTTTCTCATTGCAGCGCAAGGTCTAGGCGGCAATATGCCCATTGCGGGTATCGCCTGCGGCATCGCCTCGGCATTTTGCTATGCGCTGATGGTCATCGCCAGCAAGGGTGCGCCACACATCGAAGGCCTCGAAAACTCCACGCTCCAGGTGAGCGCCGCCTTTGTGACCGCGCTGGTCCTCACGCTCATCACGCAGGGCGCCCCCTCATTCCTGTCCGTCGGCGTCGCCGCCAGTATTGATTGGCGTGCCGTCGTCATGCTCGGCGTCGTCAACACCGGCATCGGTTGCCTGCTCTACTTTAGTGCTGTCGCTAAGCTGCCCGTCCAGACTGTCGCGGTCGTCGGCTACCTCGAGCCGCTTTCGGCCGTCGTGGTTTCGGCCGTCCTTTTAGGCGAAGCCATAACGCCGGTCCGTCTGATGGGTGCCGCACTTATCATCGGCGGCGCGATCTTTTGCGAACTCGCCGGCAAACGCGCAGGTGCCAAGACCGGCATCGCTCAGGCAGCACGCGCCTAACAGCCCCTGCTTTGAAATGCCACCTGCGTACATGAATAATCCCCAGATGGGGATTATTGTCTAAAACACCCCGATGTGCCAAACTGCTCTTATATGTATAAAGATGGCATAAAGGTCTGCTGCCCTTTGCAGGGGCCAGATGTCCAAGGGAGTCCACGTGGCACACAACAAACTGGAGGCAAGCCCCCAAGATCAGCGTGGTCAAGGCGGGCATGGAGCCATTCCCCTCTCCGCTGGCATGCTGCTCGTTACGCTCGGCGTCGTCTACGGCGACATCGGCACGAGCCCCATGTACACCATGAAATCAATCGTCGCCAACAACGGCGGCATCGGCACCGTCAGCGAGGACATGATTCTGGGCGCGCTTTCGCTCGTCATCTGGACCATGACGCTCGTGACCACGGTCAAGTACGTGGTAATCGCCATGAAGGCCGATAACCACAACGAAGGCGGCATCTTCGCCCTGTTCAGCCTTGTGCGCAAGGTGGCACCGTGGCTGATTCTCCCCGCCATGATCGGCGGCGCGGCGCTGCTCGCCGACGGCATCCTCACCCCCGCGGTCACGGTCACCACAGCCATTGAGGGCCTGCGCACCATCGAGTGGGGCCACGCGCTATTGGGTGACGGGCAAACCAACGTCATCATTATTACCATCATCATTATCTGCGGCCTATTTGCCATGCAGCGCGCCGGTACCTCGTCGATCGGTAAGCTGTTCGGCCCGCTCATGACGCTGTGGTTCCTGTTCCTAGCAGGCGCCGGCCTGTTCAACATGCTCGGCAACCTGTCCATCCTGCGCGCGCTCAACCCCATCCGCGGCATCATGTTCCTGTTCTCGCCCATCAACCACTCGGGCATCATGGTGCTCGGCTTTGTCTTTCTGTCGACGACCGGCGCCGAGGCGCTCTATTCGGACATGGGTCACGTGGGCAAGGCTAACATTTACGCATCCTGGCCGTTCGTAAAGGCGGCCCTTATCCTTAACTATCTGGGTCAGGGCGCTTGGCTGCTCGCCAATAACTCCAACCCCCAGATGCTCGCGATGGATATCGTCAACCCGTTCTATATGATGCTCCCCGAGCCCCTGCGCCCCTTTGCCATCGTGCTTTCGGCCGTGGCGGCCATCATCGCCTCGCAGGCGCTCATCACCGGCTCGTTCTCGCTGGTATCCGAGGCAACGCGCCTCAACCTTATGCCGCACCTGCGCATCCACTACCCCAGCGACACCAAGGGTCAGCTCTATATTCCGCTCGTCAACAACATCATGTGGGTCGGCTGCATCTTCATCGTGCTGTTGTTCCAGAACTCCGAGCGCATGGAGAGTGCCTATGGCCTCGCCATTACCGTGACCATGCTCATGACCACAACGCTTTTGACGAGCTATATCGCCGGCATTCTCAAGCACAAGCTGGGCGCCTGCTTCTTTGCCCTGCTTTTTGGCGCCATCGAGCTCTGCTTCTTTGCCTCGTGCCTCACCATGTTCTTTGACGGCGGCTACGTCATGATCTTCTTGGCCTCGCTGCTGTTTGGTCTTATGTACGTGTGGCGCCGCGGCACCGCCATTGAGCGCACGCAGACGATCCTGTTGCCCGTCTCCAAGTACATCGATCAGCTCGACCGCCTGCGCAATGACGAGACTTACCCCGTGCTCGCCGACAATCTGGTGTTCCTCACCAACAGCCCCGATCCGCTCACACTCGACCGCGACGTGCTCTATTCCATCCTGGACAAACATCCCAAGCGCGCCAAGGCATACTGGTTCATTAACGTACACGTTACCGATGAACCCTATACGCACGAGTATTCCGTCGAGACCTTTGGCACGGACTTCCTGTTCCGCGTGCGCCTGGACCTGGGCTTTAAGGTCAACCAGCGCGTTAATGCCTACCTGCGCCAGATCGTTGGCGACTTGATGGCATCGGGCGAGCTGCCACCGCAGCATCACACCTACTCCATCTACGAGACACGCGGCAACGTGGGCGACTTCCGTTTTTGCATGCTGCGCAAGATGCTCGCCCCCGAAACGGACATCAACCGCAACGACCACCGCGTGATGGCCATCAAGTACGCCGTCCGCCGCGCCTGCGGAAGCCCGGCACGCTGGTACGGTCTTGAGAACTCGGCCATCATCATCGAGTACGTGCCCCTCTTTGCCCGCATGCGTCCGGCGGTCAAACTCGTACGCACCCACGTGCCGCTCGAGGTCCAGATCGAGGAAGCCGAGGAAATGGAAGTCGATATCTTCTCGGACGACCTGGTCAACGGCAACGAAGCCGGCAGGAACATGAACGTCGACCCCACCGAGCTGCTCGAGAGCGTCGCCGATACGCCCGAACAACAACAGCTCGACGGCCTCGAGAGCGAACAACTCAACGACGCCAACTTCTAGCGACGTCGCGAATCGACGACAGCGGCCCTGCACCTCACGAGAGATGCAGGGCCGCTTTGTATCGCGACGGACTTGTCACCTACGAACGGCGCGGCTCGGGAACCACGAGCCTATCGGGGCTCGCGCCCTCGGCATCCATCAGGCTCACGTAGCGAATCGACGGATCCCCATACATCGCGTAGTAATAATTGCCCGTGCGCGCGCTAAAGCATCCGGTGTAGATAGTCTTCTCGAACTTGCCATCGCCCATCCTGGACGCTCCCTCGATCATCACCACGCCCTCGAGCGAGCGGAACATGCGAACGACGTTTTCGGTCTCGCTCTCCTTTTGTGGGTAATTGGCATTGAGGTACGCCGCCTTTACAAAACGGCTCGGCGAATAGCAATCGCCCGGAATGCCGCGCATGCCGGCACCGGCTCCATAGGGCTTAAGCTCGGCGCCACGCCATGTCGCCGTCTGCGGAAAATCGCTTGTGGCCGTGATATAAGTGCGCAGGTTTTCCATGTGCCACGGGAAAGTCGGCTGATTGGCAAGGGTGTCGACCGGATTGTCGTATACATGCAGGCCGTCAGCCATCATCTCGACCACGATGCTGCGCTGGCTGTCGCCGATAATCCAATGGAGCAGCGACACGCCCAGCCCCTCTCCGGCAGATTTGGCGACAATCACCGTGTCGCGCAGCGCGGCCTCGACCTCATCGACCGTCGAGAACGTCGCTGCCACCCACAGGGGAAACTCATAGGCCGCGATATTGTTCTTGCCGTCGACAGGGCCCTCGGCATACTCGGCATAACCCGGGAAATTGAGACCCGCCACGGCGAGGCCCGCATCGTTGCCGCAGTCGAAGAACATAGGGTAGTTCTCGTAATCGATGCACATGCCGATTACCGCGTGCGCCGCCGACGCATCGTCGATAAACGAATACGGGACGTGGAACCCGCGCGGCATCACGCGAACCTGTTGGCCGTAGTCAAAGCTCCAGTCTAGGTTGCGGCCTAGATACATGTGACCAGAATTATCGGTAAATCGAATGCTCGTACACATAGCGCCTCCTAGCTTTACGTTCCTGCTAAGGTTATTGTCACCAAACAAAAAGGCGCTAAACACAAAAGCCCGGACATGACAACAATGTCACGTCCGGACCAAAAGAGACGAAGTGCGGTGCTTTGGTCCCCTTAGACCAACTTTCCTAGACAGTGGTCAATCATGTGTTGAATCATCTGCGCCTCGAAGCCCACAAAGTCCTGCTTGCGCTCGCGCATCTTGCCGTCGACGATCACGTCATAAGCGACCTTGCACTTGATATAGCGCGTGGACTTGGTGACCTCCTCGTGCGTCAGGCAGCTCTCCTCCATCTTGCTGGCGCCCAGGCCAAACACCAGACGGGGGTTGTAGAGCACGTGGGGCTCGCCGGCATCGTCCAGGTAGACGCAAACCTTCTTGGTAACGCCAATCTGGTTAGCGGCCAAGCAGCCGGCATCGTCGAGCGACTTGATGGTATCGATCAGGTCCTGAGCAACCGACTCGTCCTCGACGGTCGCAACCTCGCAACGCTGGGACAGGATAGCCTCGTCGTGGCAAAGCTCTTTAATCATACGTTCCTCCATAGGGGTCGTTGTAACCGCTTAAGTATACGGTACCCACACATTTTCATGCGAAAAATACCGTCCGTCTGCTACAAAGCGCCGAACATCAACATGCGAGGAACAACAGCGTCGTAAAGGGGCTATAGTGGGTGAGTTCGTGTCAATCGGCCTAAACTCGGGGCCGAGCAAGGAAAGGGTATGCATGGACGAACTATTTCACGTCAGCGAGCGCAAGTCCACAATCGGGACCGAACTCCGCGCTGGACTGACAACATTCCTGGCGATGGCCTACATCATCGCCGTCAACCCCGCGGTGCTCTCGGGCGCTGGCATCGATGCGGGAGCACTCGCCTGCGCCACCTGCCTGGGCGCCGGCATCATGACCATCTGCATGGGCATCTTCGCCAACCGCCCGCTCGCCTGCGCGTCGGGCTTAGGCGTCAACGCGATGATCGCCGGAATCACCACCACCGTCTGCGGCGGTGACTGGCACGTGGCCATGAGCGTCATCTTCCTCGAGGGTATCGTCATCTTGCTGCTCGTGCTTTGTGGCCTGCGCGAGGCCATCATGGACGCCATCCCGGTTGTCCTGCGTCACGCCATCTCGGTGGGTCTGGGCCTGTTCATCGCCATGATTGGCCTGTGCGATGCCGGCATTATCACCGCTGGCGCCGGTACACTCGTCGGTCTGGGCGACATCACCTCCCCCACCTTCATCGTCGGCATCATCTCCATCCTGGTGACAGTCGCCCTCGCCTGCCGCAACGTCCCCGGCTCGCTGCTCATAGGCATCGTCGTCGCCGTCATCGCCGGTATCCCCCTAGGTGTGACCCATGCTCCGACCGGTATCATCGCCCCGCTCGACTTCTCGAGCATCGGTGGCCCCATCGCCGACGCCGGCGGCGTGCCCGCCATCGTCAAGGTCCTTACCGACCCCACGCTCCTCGTCATCTCGTTCTCGCTGCTCATGAGTGACTTCTTCGACACCATGGGCACCGCGATGGCCGTGGCCAAGCAGGGCGAGTTCCTCACCGACGACGGCAACGTCGAGAATATCAAGGAGATCCTGATCGTCGACTCCGCCGCCGCCGCTGTGGGCGGTTTCATGGGCGTCTCCTCCATCACCACCTTCGTCGAGTCCACTTCCGGCGCCGCCGACGGTGGCCGCACGGGCCTCACCTCCGTCACCACCGGCGTGCTGTTCATTCTCGCCGCGTTCTTCTCCCCCATCGTCACCATCGTTTCCAGCGCCGCCACCTGCGGTGCTCTGGTCTACGTCGGCTACCTCATGATGAGCGAGGCCTCCGAGATCGACTGGTCCGACGTGTCGCAGGGTTTCCCGGCGTTCATGATTGTCGCCGGCGTGCCCTTCACCTACTCCATCTCTGCCGGCATTGGCCTGGGCTTTATCGCCTACGTGGTCGTCGCGCTCTTTAAGGGCGAGGCCTCCAAGATCAAGCCGCTCATGTGGATCGCAGCCCTCGCCTTCCTCGTCTACTTCTTCGTGGCGTAACGGCATAGTCTGCTAAAGCAAAACAACAAGGCGCGGAATCGCATCGAGCGGCTCCGCGCCTTTCTTTTAGCGTCTGCCCCCGTGTCAGCGTGCGACAATTGAGGCTGTCAATTATCACAACACTGAGAGAAGCCTGCCTTGGAAGCGCATCATAAGCAGATAACCGTTTATTCAGAGTGTGCGGAAGGCGCGCCCGTCATCTATCTCCCCGTGGTTATGGGCAACGGTAGTGAAGTCTACGAGCGCTGCCGAGAGCTCGACTGCCCGCCGTTCACCCTTGTCGCCATTGGAGGGCTCGATTGGAATCGCGAGCTGAGCCCCTGGGAATGCGACGGAACTATACGAGATGCCGAGCCCTTTGGCGGACAGGCTGCTGGTTTTCTTGACGAGTTGTTGAAGCAGATAATCCCCCAGGCCGAATCATCGCTCCCGCAACCGCCCGCCTGGCGCGGCGTTGCCGGCTACTCGTTGGCGGGTCTTTTTGCACTGTGGGCACTTTGGCAAACAGATGTCTTTGAGCGCGTGGCGAGTGCATCGGGGTCGCTGTGGTTCCCCGGCTTTATCGACTACGCGCGCGAGCGCACGATGACGGCTACGCCCGACGCCGCCTATCTGTCGCTCGGTAAAAAAGAAACCAAGACGCCCAACCGCATGATGCGGCACGTACTCGACGATACGCGCGCGATGGAAAAGCTGTTTATCGAGCGCGACATCCCAACAACGCTGGAGCTCAACCCCGGCAATCATTTTGCCCAAACTGACCTGCGCATGGCGCGCGGCATCCACTGGATACTGACGCATTAAAAATGGCGTCCACGCGCACATACGCATGGACGCCATTTTTAATTTGGCTGAACGCAGCTACTATTCGACAGTCTCCTCGAGTTCAGATACGATGGGCGTCGAGAACTGGGGTATGGATGTCCTTTCATGATGGAAGGGCGATCAGGCATATCGGATAACCTGCCCGAACGATACGATCCGAACCATTGTACGTGATACGCCATGTCTCGCACGCGCCGCCACCTGCAAACGGTAGCGTTACTTCCAAACGCGCTCGGCAATGCGCTTGACCAGCGCGATCTTTGCCCACTGTTCGTCCTCGGTCAGTTTGTTGCCAATCTCACAGCTGGCAAAGCCGCACTGGGGCGACAGGTACAGGTTCTCGAGCGGCACATACTTTGCGGCCTCGTGGATACGTTCGACGATGGCATCCTCGTCCTCGAGCTCAGCGGCCTTGGTGGTCACCAGGCCCAGCACGACCTTCTTGCCGGGAGCAACATACTTGAGCGGCTCAAAGCCACCGGCGCGCGGCGTATCGAACTCAAGGTAGAACGCGTCGACGTTCTCATGTGCGAACAGGTACGGCGCAATGGGATCGTAACCACCCTCGAAGGCATACGTGGAGTGATAGTTGCCGCGGCACACGTGCGTGTTGATAACCAGATCGTCGGGCTTGCCCGCGATGGCGGCATTGTTGAGCGCCACGCCCAGCTCGCTCACCTTTTGCAGGTCAACCGGGCTCATGCCGGTCTTGGACACAAAGTCGGTATCGCAATAGATGCCCCAGGTGCAGTCATCAAATTGCATGTTGCGGCAGCCTGCTGCGTACAGGTCGGCGATCACCGTGCGATAAGCGGCCGCAATGGCGTCGGCAAGTTCCTCATCGGTCTTATAGACAGCGCGCAGGCTCTCCTGCTGGCCATCGCAGCGATCGAGCGTGACCTCAGAGAACGTCTGGATCGGCGCCGGAATGGTCTGGCGTGCGACCTGGCCCTCCTCCTCAAGCGCCTTGACGAACTTAAAATGCTCGACGAACGGGTGGTTCTCGCCGCTAATGGGACCGGTAACCACGGCGGTGTCGGCCGTCGTCTCCTCGTCATGGAACATATAACCCGTGCGTGAGGTGCGGCGCTCAATGCCGTTAAGGCCCCACATAAAATCGAGGTGCCAGTAGCTGCGGCGGAACTCGCCATCGGTGATCACCTGCAGGCCGGCGGCCTTCTGCTTGGCCACCAAATCGCGAATGGCATCGTCCTCGACGGCCTTAAGGCCGGAAGCGTCGAGTTTACCCGCGACATAGGCGGCACGGGCGTCCTTTACAGCCTGCGGACGAAGAAAGCTGCCGACGATATCGGCGCGAAACGGCGCGTTCGGTTGAATCGAAGTGCTCATAGATATCTCCCTTTGCATTGGTTGCTTTACTGGGACAGAGTATGAGCGCTCATATGACCATCGTAAAATATACGTTTATAACAGTTTGATATAGATGCTTCCTATATCAGTCTGGACTGCCATAAAGAGACTTGAACCGTGCGGAGCACAGCACCCTAGATATGCTGACGAATCGCGTCGATATAGGCCCGGCCGTAGCGCGTGAGCGTCGTGTTCTTGCGCGTGATGATGCCAATCTCCATGTACTCGTCCACGTCGAGCGGAATCGAGATAATGCCGGGGCCGTTGAGCTCGTGGCTGATCACGCCCGAGCATACCGTGTAGCCGTTGAGGCCCATGGCAAGGTTGAACAGCGTCGCACGGTCACGCACGCGGATATTTTTGTGTCGCTCGAACGTCGAGGTCAGCTCCTCGGAATAGTAAAACGAGTTGTAGCTGCCCTGCTCATAGGACAGGAACGGGTAGTCTTCCAAGTCCTCGAGCGTCACACTCGAGCGACCCGCCAGCGGATGGTCGGCGCACACGAAGACATGCGGCGCGGCGCAGAAGAGTCCTTCGAACACGAGCTCGTTGGCCGCCAGTATGCGCTCGATGACCTCGCGATTGTGCTCCGACAGATACAGGATGCCGAGCTCGCTTTTCATATGCGCGACATCCTCGATAATCTCGTGGGTCTGCTCCTCGCGCAGGGTAAAGTCGTAACGCGCGGCATCGAACTCGCGGATCACGTCTACAAACGCGTTAACGGCAAAGGAATAATGCTGGCAGCTCACACTAAAGTGCGGCACCTGCTCGGACGTGCCTTTGTACTTGCCCTCGAGTAGGTCGGCCTGGTCGAGCACCTGACGCGCGTAGCCCAAGAAGGTTTCGCCTTCCTCGGACACAATGACGCCCTTGTTGGTGCGCTCAAAGATGTGCACACCCATCTCGTTTTCGAGATCGCGAATCGACGCGGTAATCGAAGGCTGCGACACAAAGAGCCGGCGCGAGGCCTCGGTGATGCTGCCGCATTCGGCAACTTTGACGACATACCTGAGCTGCTGAAGCTTCATGGCTGTCTCCTTAGCTGTTCGTGAGATTCGCGTCGGCAGCACCCGGCAGGCGCATAAACGGCGGCATCTCCCCCGTCGCGGCGCAGGCGGCAATCTGATGCAGGGCTCCGGCGACCACATCATCCACCGCGGCGCCGATATGCCAGCGCGCGGCAGCCGTGACGGCCTCGTTGGCATTGGCGACTGCAACGGAGTTGGAAACGGCATCGATCATGGGCAGATCGTTATCGGAATCGCCAAATACGGCCACCTCATCGGGCGTCAGGCCCAAGGCGCGCGCCAGCTCCAGCGCAGCGCAGCCCTTGTCCCAACCATCCGGAAGGATGTCGAACAGGCGCACTCGGTTGTTGGGAAACACAAGCGAGAGTTCCGGCACCTCAACGGCAACGTGCTCGCGTAGCTCCGCGAGCTCCTCACGCGAACGGGCACTCCAGATATTCGCCTTAAACACCGGCGCGCCATCGACGACGGGACGACACGGGGCCTCTTCGCCTTTGAGCCACGCATTGCCGCCCGACTCCATAGCGCGACGCACACGCTCGGGATTGCTCGTCACGCAATAGGCATCGTTGCCCCAAAAGTCATCGCCCAGGCTGTAGACTTTTAGAAATGTATCGTCGGTCTCTTGCTCCAGATAGTCAGCCAAACGCATCAGAGCATCGTTGTCGATTGCGCGCGAAGCGACTACTTCGCCGTCGACAAACATCACCTGGCCGTTACAGAACGCACCGGTCGAAAAACACTCGGAACGGTTTTTGAACATCCAGCCCATCGCGGACGGCTGACGACCCGAAACCGGCCCAAAGTGCAGACCCGCCGCCTGCATGGCATGAATACCCTCAATGGCGTAGTCGCTGGCGCCGTCATGCCCGGCTGGAATCAGCGTATCGTCCATATCGGTCAGCACAAATTTGATCATAGAGTCCCCCAGTCATTTTCACCGTATCCATTGTAACGGTGCGCTAGTATAGGGAACAACAGATTCGATGCGGGAGTGCCGGCGGTGCAAACCACAAGGCTGAGAGGGCAATGGGCCCAATCCTTTGAACCTGTCAGTTAATGCTGGCGTAGGGAGCATGCCGCCTTTACAGGGGCGCTGTCTATGCACAGCGCCCCTTTTCTATGCCAAGGAGGCATGTGCAGTGATTGATTCGGAACAGCTTAAGCAACATATGGTCAAGGCCGTGGAGGAGATTCGCGCCACCAATCCGATGGCCGGTTCCATCACCAACACGGTGACGATCGACTTTGTCGCCAACGCGCAGCTCGCCGTGGGCGGTTCGGCCGCTATGGTCTATCTGCCCGACGAGGGCGAGGCACTCGTTGCCGGCGGCGGCGCCATCTATCTCAATATGGGCACGCTCTTCCCCATCTACGAGCAGACGATTCCCCGCGCGGCCAAGGCGGCACATGACGCCGGCAAGCCCTGGGTGCTCGATCCGGTGGGCCTGGGCATCGGTAGCCTGCGCACCCAGTTGGTAAACGAGCTCAAGCAGTACAAGCCCGCCATCGTGCGCGGCAACGCCTCCGAGATCATCGCGCTCGCCGGCCTGTGGGGTCTTGAGGGCGAGGCGGCCGATCTGAGCCGCGTACGCGGTGTCGATACCACCGACACGGTAGACGCTGCCCGCGACGCCGCCGTGGCGCTCGCCCGCTACACCGGCGGCGCCGTAGTGGTCTCGGGCGAAGTCGACCTGATTACCGACGGCACGACGGTGGCCAAGTCCCACGGCGGCAGCCCGCTCATGTCCAAGATCACCGGCTGCGGCTGCTCGCAGGGCGGCGTGCTGGCCGTGTACGCCTGCGCCGCCGACCCGTTTACGGCAGCCGTCTGCGGCACCGCCGTCTACAACGTGGCCGGCACGCGTGCCGCCGCTGTCGCCGACGCCCCGGCAAGCTTTAAGGTCGCCTTTATCGACGAACTCTACCGCGCGACCGCCCAAGACATTGCCGATAACCAACTCGAGCTCGAGGAGGCATAGGCCATGTCCGAGCCCGTAACCAATGCCGGCATGAACACGCTCGTCGCCGTCGCCATCGCCCCGTGCGGCACCGGCGACGAGCTGTCCGCCGAGGTCGCCGAGGTCGTGCGCGTCATTCGCGAGAGCGGCCTTCCCAACCGCACCACCTCGATGTTCACCGAGATCGAGGGCGACTGGGACGAGGTCATGCAGGTCGTGCGCGACGCAACCTTTGTGTTGGCGAGCAAGGGCATCCGCACCGAAGTCGTGCTCAAGGCCGATATTCGACCCGGATTTACCGACACCATGACCGGCAAACTCGAGCGCATGGAAGCACAGATCAAAAAGCAGGAGGAAGCACGATGAGCATCCGCGACAACCTTGATATCTCGGCCTATCTGGTACTCGGCCCCGAAAACACCCTCGGGCGCCCCGTGGGCGATGTGGTGGCCCAGGCGCTCGACGCCGGCTTTACCTGTATCCAGGTGCGCTCCAAGGTGGCAAGCGCCCGCGAGATCATTGCACTGACCGGCGACGCCGCGCAGGCAATCGCACAGGCTGGCAAGACCGGTCAGGTCGCCCTGTTAATCGACGACCGTCTGGACTGTGTACTCGCCGCGCGCGAGCAGGGCATTGCCGTCGACGGCGTGCACGTAGGCCAGAGCGACATTCCCGTCGAGGTCTGCCGCAAGCTGCTGGGCCCCGATGCCATTGTGGGCCTTTCGGCCCGTTGCGAGGAGATGCTCGAGTACGTCAAGACCGCCGACATGAGCCTGGTCGACTACCTGGGCATCGGCCCGCTCCACGAGACCGAGACCAAGCGCGACTGCGGACGCGCGGCCGACGGCTCTATCATCACCAAGAGCTTTGAGGACCTGGCCGCACTCCACGCGGCAAGCCCCGTGCCCATCGTGGTGGGCGGCGGCGTCAAGACGGCCGACCTGCCGCAGCTCAAGGCCACCGGCGTCGACGGCTTCTTTGTGGTGAGTGCCGTCTGCAGCGCCGATGACCCCTACGCCGCGGCCAAGGAGCTCGTCGACACTTGGCAGCAGGCATAGGCATAAGCCGAGCAACTGATCCGCAGCCTCACATCTTCAGCAATGGAAAGCACATCCCAGTTTGGACCTCCATTCCGGGATGCGCTTTCCGCCGAGATGGCGGCAGCGGCCTCTACCCTGCCAGATATGCCTCCAGTGCCGGCAAGGTCGCCTCCGCATCGCGGCGACCAATCTGGTAGATGCGTTCAAGTTCATCGGGCTCGCGACACAGCGACGGCACCTTCACCGATTCGCTCGGCCGCACCACAAAGATCTCGCCGGCAGCCTCGCGACGTGCCAGGTCATCGAGCGTGGTATTGTAGACCTCATGCCGATGCTCAAGCGCTGCGACAAACTCCGGATAGTGACGGAACACGCGTCGCAGCATGGGCATCACGCTGTTGGGCTGCTTCACAAAGCCCGCTGGCTGCGTGAGTACCACGATATTGCGGTCATACCCCTGCGCAAACAGCCATGCGCTGGGAATAGAATCAGCCACGCCACCATCCAGATACTTATGCCCGTCAATAGCAACGGGACGCGTCGCCACGGGAATTGCCGACGACGCCCGGATCCACTCGATATCGCGCTCGTCGCCATACGGCAGGTCGTGATAGACGGCCTTGCCCGTCTCGATATCGGTACACACGCACGTAAATCGCATGGGGCAGGCGCGATATGTCTCCAGGTCGATGGGATCGCGCTCGATGGGCACCTCGTGATAGGCAAAATCGGCATTGAACATATCGCCGGTTCGCAGCCAGCTGGTCACGCTTGCGTAGCGCTTGTCGGCACAATAGGCCTTGTTGTAGCGAATGGCGCGGCCGATCTGGCGCGATTTAAAGTTATAGCCAAACGCCGCGCCCGCCGAGACACCCACCATATGGTCGCAAGTTAAGCCGTGCTCCATCCAAACGTCGAGCACGCCCGCCGTATACATACCGCGGTAGCCGCCTCCCTCGAGTGCCAGCCCCACCGTGCGCGTCGTATTTGACTGTGCCATACGACCATCTCCGTCCCCACAAATTCAAACGGAACAAGTATACCCGTCAACATATATCGTCTCAGTCGCATTTTCATCGAACATCGCATCGTCGCGCTACCGCCTGTCGAATAATAGCCGCCCACAGCATGTGCACCCATATATAATTGTGTACTGTTGTTTACACTACTCAGCTGTTATCAACAGCGAACATTAGCCGACAAATTAACTCAACAACGCAGCAAGGCGGGGGCCTGGATACACGCAAAACGCCGAGCAACGACGCATGTACACAACGAGCTCGCCCGACGCAATCCGCCCCGACCTCAGAAAGCCGCTTAGAACATGGATACTGTCAGCAATTACACCGAAACGCTCGAAAAGACCGTCCGTGACCTTCTCGAGCGGCAGGAGGATCTGATCAGGACTGCCTTTACCGACCAGCTTACTGGGCTTGGCAACCGTGGCGGCTTTGCCCGTTCCCTCGAGGAGCTCTGGAAGCAGGACGCCCCCGTTACCATGGCGTTCATCGATATCGACAATCTCAAGCACTGCAACGACGTCTTTGGGCATGACGAGGGCAACCGCTATATCTTGCAGGTAAGTCTCTATCTTAAGCTGTATATGAAGGTGGGCGAAGCGGCGTTTCGCATAGGCGGCGACGAGTTTGCCATCCTATCTACGATTGCAACCGAGGACGACCTCGCCGAACGTCTGAAACACTGCCGAACGGTTCTGCTCAAAAACAACGATTCCGAGATGCCCCGCTCGTTTAGCTACGGAGTGTCACATGCCGACCCCGCCCTGGGCGAAGCTTCCAATCGCATGACGCTCGATGCCGACCATCGCATGTACGACTACAAGCTACGTCATGCCATGCATCTCGATCGACGCAATATCACGCAAGTTCACGCCGACGACTTCGAAATAAGCGATCGTATTTTTGACGCCTTTTCGATGCTCAACGAGGGCCGCTATTTCTTTATCGAGAACTTGGACAAACATCGCACCCTTTGGTCACAAGGTGCCTTGCGCGATCTTGGCCTTCCCTCGGAGCACATAGACAACTGTCGCGATTACTGGAAAACGCACGTCCATCCCGATGACCTTGAGGCTTTTACCGACGACATCGACCAAGTCTATAACGGCTCCAAGCACCATCGAGTCATGCAGTATCGTGTACGCAACGCCACGGGCGACTACGTGCTCTGCCGTGCTCGCGGTTTTCGCATCGATGGGGACGAAAACGAGCCCTCGCTCTATGTTGGCGAGCTCGTCAATCATTCCCTTGCCGAGACCGTCGACGCCGCCACGGGGCTTGGAACGCAACGCATGCTGGTCAACGCTATCGATGCCTGTCGCCGCGACCACTGCAAAACAGGACTCATCGCCGTGCGCGTTCGTGGCACGACGAAGCTCAACGAGCTCTATGGAGCCGAGGCGGTCGACAACATGCTTGCCGAATACGCAGGCCGCATGCTGTCGATCACCCGCGGCAGGAGCAGGGTCTACCGTTCACGTAGCGCCCAGTTCGTCGTGCTCAGCAACGACCTGGACCACGAGGCATTCGAGCAACTGACCCGCCACCTTAAAGAGGCCGTTTTCGCTCCTGTGCAAATCGCGGGCGACACCATTACTCCCGTCTGTCTTGTCGTCCCGGCCTTTTACGAGCGCCTGGACTCCCAAACATCTGCTGTTTTGTGCGAACTTGACCGCCGCCTTCGCACAGCTGGCGGGCTTGTCCCCAACGACAGCCTCCCTATACCCGAGGTCGAACGCAAAAGCGCAATCGCCGAACGCATCGATATGCTCACCGGTCTCTACCGACCCAGCGAGTTTATGCGCCGTGCCAATGCCCTCATCAAGGCAAGGCGCGACGGCGCTTGGTGTATCGCCACCGTCGACATGGGCCACATGCGCCTATTTAACGAATGGTATGGACAGGCCGAAGGCGACCGTATGCTTGCCGATGTGGGCACGGTGCTCAAGGATATCGAGAACGCCGACATGGGTGTCGCGGGATACTGGGGGCAAGACGACTTTTGTCTGCTCATCCCCTTTAAGCACATCACCGTCCATCAAATCTACAACCGCGTTCGCGAGGCAGTAGCCAGGCATGATGACGGCGTAGGTTTTTGGCCGTCCATGGGCGTTTACCCTATCGACTCCAATGAGGAGATCACCATCGATGCGCAGGCAAAGGCCATGTTTACCAATCGGCGCGCAAAAAACGACTTTAAGGAGCGCATTGCCATTTTCTGCCCCGCGGAGTACGAGCGCGAAGTCGTGTTCCACCGCACGCTGACCGAATTCCAGTACGCGCTCTCGGACGGTCGCATTACCTACCACTTGCAACCCCAGGTCGATATGGAAACCGGAGAGATTATTGGTGCCGAAGCACTCACCCGCTGGATTGACAAGGACGGCTCTCTCATTTCGCCCGCAACGTTTATCCCCGCACTCGAGGAAAGCGGCTTTGTGGTGACGCTCGACAAGTACATTTGGCAGGGTGTCGCCTCGTGGCTGCGCGAGCGCATCGATCGAGGGCTTCGTGTGGTTCCGGTTTCGCTTAATGTGTCGCGCGTGGATATCCTTGCCTGCGACGTTGCCGAGCATATGGGGGCGCTCGCCGCCCAATACAACCTACCGCCCGAGCTCATGCGTATCGAGATCACCGAGACGGCTTATACGGGAGAGTCCGAGGCCGTGGACAAACTGACGGCCGACCTGCACACCCGCGGCTTCTCGACCTATATGGACGATTTTGGCACCGGTCAGTCCACGCTCGCGATGCTCAAGAACGTCAACGTCGACGTCATCAAGCTCGACCGCGCCTTTGTACCCACCGATCGCGATCAAGGCCGCAGCACGCAAATCATTTCATCGATGCTCGAAATGGCGCAGTCGCTCCATCTGCCCGTCGAGGTCGAAGGCGTCGAGACAAATGAACAGGCGAACATGCTACGACAAATGGGCGCCCGCTACGCTCAGGGCTTCCTCTACTACCGCCCCATGCCGGCGAAGGATTTTGAGGCATTGCTCGATGGTGGCAATAACAACTGATACGCTCGCGCGCAAAACGCCACCGCCGAAGGGGGAATTTGCCTCCATTAGCTGACTTATATCCCCAATTCAGACCGAATTGGGGATATGATACAAACCATTGTTCCGCCCAAGGAGGTTATCCATCATGAACGAGTCATATCGCCTGGGTGAGCAATTGATTATTGCCTATCTCCAACGACTTGCGAATGGCATCTCGACCGCCGAACTCGATGTTGCCGCGCTGCCTGCTGAGCTACGCGCCGTTGGTGAGCAACTGCAAAAGACGCATGCCATCCTGCAACAAGAGCGCCGGCTGCTTGAGCGCAACGCCTATATCGATCCGCTCACCAACTTGGGCAACCGCAGCGGACTCGACCGTCACGTCGAGCAGCTCTGGCGCAAAGGCGACCCCTTCACCTGCGCCTATATTGACATCGACCATCTCAAGCATTGCAATGATAGGTTTGGCCACGCCGAAGGCAATCGCTATATTCTGAGCATCTGCCGCACGCTCTCCGAAACCATGGAGCACGATGAGATGCTGTTCCGTATCGGTGGAGACGAGTTTGTGCTTATCTCGCTCTCCGCAAACGAGACTGAACTCGAGCAGCGCTTGGAGCAGGTACGTGCCGGGCTGATCGAGGCGAGCTCAGATGGCAAGGCGCCCATGATCGCCAGCTTTAGCTTTGGCTGCTCGCGCGTCGATCCACTTGCCGGCGACACGCGTCGCCAGATGACGATGGACGCCGATCGCAAGATGTATCGCTATAAGCTTATGCATCGTGTGCAGCAACCGAAAGACAATGACGCGCCGCAACGCCCAATCGTCGATCAGCTTCCCTGCAACGACCGGGTGTTCCAAGCGATTTCCATGAGCTCCGAGACGCGCTATCCGTTCATCCTTAACCTCGATACTGGAGAATCGCAATGGTCGGTTAACGCCGTGCGCGATTTTGACCTGCCTTCCCAGCACCCTTTTAACTCACTCGACATGTGGCTCGCCCGCGTTCATCCCGAGGACCGCGACAACGTACGCGCCGAGCTCGACATGGTGATAAACGGCACGTGGCACTTCCACTACATGCAGTATCGCGTAATGGATGCCACCGGAAAATACGCGCTTTGCGACTGCACGGGCTACCGCTTGGACGGCACCGATACCGAGCCCAGCATGTATGTGGGCATTATCGTCAACCGAAGCCTAGCGGATACGACCGACTCGGTAACGGGCCTGGGCGATGTCCACGCGCTGGTCAACGCTATTGGAGAGATGCGCCGCGTGCCGCACGAGGCAGGCTTTATTGCCATTAAGGTCGACGATATCGCCGAGGTCAATGCCCGCTTTGGATTCGATGCAGGCGACCGCGTGCTCGCCGAAAGCGCCGCCTGCCTCATGGATTGTTCGCGTGGCAAGGGCCGCCTGTTCCGCTCGACGGGGCCGACATTCGTGGCACTCTTCGATGAGCTCGGCCCCGAGGCAATCGATGAGATCGCAAGCGACATCGAACGGTTCCTGGGTTCTCCCGTGCTCATCGGCTCGCTTGAATATCAGCCGCCCATTCGCGTGGCCACGCTCCATCTGGACGGCGTCGACCGTCAGCCTGTTTCCATTTTGAACGAGCTTAAAGCGTTGCTCGGGAAAGCCGTGCAGGTGCCAGGTACCAAACTGGATTAGCACCGCGCCCGCACCGCCTCCCCCATCGTGCGATAATCCTCTGCAGAAGTCACCAAAAGCAGAGGGAGTTTGTGATGAAGGTTCTTTTGGTCAATGGCAGTCCCAAGGCAAACGGCAACACCGCCCGCGCACTCGCCGAGGTCGCCGAGCAACTTAATGCAGAAGGCATTGATACCGAGGTGTTTCAGCTGGGCGCCAAGCCCATTCGCGATTGCATCGGTTGTGGCCTGTGCGGCAAGCTTGGCGGTCGCTGCACCTTTGACGACGACGTGGTGAACGAGCTCATCGCTGCCGCCGAGCAGGCAGATGGTTTTGTCTTTGGCTCACCCGTCTACTATGCGCACCCCAGCGGACGCATCCTTTCGGCCCTCGATCGCGCCTTCTATGCAGGCGGGCATGCCTTTGAGCACAAACCCGGCGCCGCGGTCGCCGTCGCCCGTCGCGGCGGCACCTCGACCACCTTCGATGTGCTCAACAAGTACTTCACCATTAAGCAAATGCCCGTAGTTGCCTCCACCTACTGGAACAACGTGTTTGGCCGCGTGCCCGGCGACGCCGATGGGGATGCCGAGGGCCTTGCCACCATGCGAAACATCGGCAAAAACATGGCGTGGCTCCTGCGCTGCATCGAGGCAGGACAGGCCGCCGGTATCAACGCACCCGAGGCAGATCGAGCAACGACCAACTTCATCAGGTAGAACGGCGGAGCATGAATATCCAGATTTTTGGCACCAAAAAGTCCTTCGATACCAAGAAGGCGCAGCGTTATTTTAAGGAGCGCCGCATTAAGGTGCAGTTTATCGACCTTAAGGAAAAGGAGATGAGCAAAGGCGAGCTCACGAGCGTGATGCAGGCGGTCGGCGGCATCGACAAGCTGCTCAACCCCAAAGCCAAGGACGAGGAAACGCTCGCGCTCATCCAGCACCTCACCCCTAGTCAGCGCTTCGACAAGCTGCTCGAGAACCAGCAGGTTCTAGCCGAGCCCATTGTGCGCAACGGCAAAAAGGCCACCGTCGGTTATTGCCCCGATGTATGGGGAGCCTGGGAGTAGCTTGTGTTATTTGCCGGCGCGTGGGTATAAGAGCAGGCGTTTGGCATAAGATTCAACTGTAAGCCATGTCTAACAAAGGAGGGCACATGCCCAACAAACCCGTGAAGATCATCATGCTTACCGGATACCTCGGTGCCGGCAAGACCACGCTGCTCAACCACATCCTCGCTAACGATGGCGGTATCCGCGCCGCCGTAATCGTCAACGATATCGGCGAGATCAATGTGGACGCCAGCCTCATCGCCGACGGCGGCCTTTCCGAGACCGACGACCTCATCCCGCTCACCAACGGCTGCATCTGCTGCACGCTTTCGGATGACCTGGCCAACCAGCTGCAGGGCATCGCCGATTCGGGCAACTTCGATTACATCATCATCGAGGCCTCGGGCATTTGCGAGCCCATCCCCATCGCCTACACCATCTCGAGCTTCTGCGACGAGGCCAAGGTGGGCGGCGAGCCTAAGCTCGCGCTCGACAACATCGTGGCCGTGGTCGACTGTGCCCGCATGTACGACGAGTTCAACGGCGGTCGCGACCTGCTGGCTGAGGATATCGACGAGGACGACATCGAGAGCCTGCTCATCCAGCAGATCGAGTTCTGCTCCACGCTAATCCTCAACAAGACCGATACCGTGAGCCCTGAGCAGATCGCCGAGCTCAAGGCCATCGTGCGCAGCCTGCAGAAGGACGCCGTGATCGTCGAGGCCCAAAACGGAGAGGTTCCTATGGAGGAGCTGCTCGACACCGACCGCTTTGACTTTATGCGCGCCTACAACTCCGCCGCCTGGATCGAGGCCATGGAGCATCCCGAGGAGCACGACGACCCCGAGGTGCTCGAGTACGACATCGAGACCTTTGTGTACTCGCGCCGCAAGCCGTTTGACCTGCAGAAGTTCACCGATTTTGTTGAGCAGGAGTGGCCCGACGAGGTCATCCGCGTCAAGGGCCCGCTGTGGCAGACCGGCGATCCGGACATGTGCTACATGTTTGAGCAGGCCGGTCACCAAATGCGCCTGATGGAGAACGGTCTGTTTGTCGACTCGGCGCCCGAGGGCGAGAAGCAGAAGATCATCGACGAGAACCCCGAGATCATGCAGATTTGGGACGACGAGACGGGCGACCGTATGACGAGCCTGTGCATCATCGGCCGTCACATGGACAAGGATGCGCTCATCGCCTCCCTCGATGCCTGCCTGACCGACTGGCACCGCGCCTAGGTTTATCCAAGCGGGCATTTGTCCGCCTACGTAACCGCCAAACCACCACGAAGGTGCCCTTCGTGGTGGTTTTTCGTTCTATGCCAAGGAGATTCATGTTCAACATTGTGCTGTATGCGCCCGAGATTCCGGCCAATACGGGCAATATCGGCCGCACCTGCGTGGTTACCGGCGCCCGCCTACATCTGGTGGAGCCACTGGGCTTTTCGCTCGACGACAAGACAGTACGTCGCGCCGGCCTGGGCTACTGGCAAAACTTGGACGTGACCACCTATGCCGGCTGGGAGGATTTCCTTGCGCGCAACGGCCTCTCCCCCGCCGACGAGCGCCTGCACTTGCTGACCAAAAAGGCGCGCCGTACCTATGCGCAAAGCACCTACCGCGACGGCGACTTTTTGGTCTTTGGCAGCGAGAGCTCGGGCATTCCCGAGCCACTGCTTGCCGCGGCGCCCGAGCGTTGCGAGCGCATCCCCATGCTGCGCGATTGCGACTCACTCGATAACGCCGAGGCTTGGGAAGCTCACGAGGAATCGCTGGGGCATACCGAGGACAGCCACGAGGCCATCCTTCAACAGGATATCTGCGGCAACTTCGTCAACCCGGACGACTACCGCATCAGCGCACTCAACCTCTCCAACAGCGCCGCCATCGTCCTCTACGAAGCCCTGCGCCAAACGGGCTTTCCGGGAATGTGACAAAGGGACTATCCCTTTGTCACATTCAAGCGCCACGCCGATGGCACACACGCCTAATCGATGCTCTAGATAAAGAGCCCTCACTTTTAATCAGAATTAACTAAAGTAAAATGAAGTTAAATGGCGGTGTGAAAGGAGAGGCTTGTGAAATATCTCGAGAACCCGTTTACCCCCAGTTTTGGTGAGGTTCCTGCCCATCTCGCTGGCAGACAACAGATTATTCGGGATTTGGACCGTGCCTTCTTGAGCCAGCGCAGGCGCCCAGAATTGACCTCGATCTTCTCAGGCGCGCGTGGAACCGGTAAAACCGCTCTCATGTCGTCGCTCGCGACAAGGGCGGAATCCCACGGCTGGATGGCCGTAAAGACGACCGCGCTCCCGGGAATGCTTGAGGAAATCGAGTTCGGGACGAAACGCGCCGCAGCCCATCTCATCGAATCGTCCAACCACTTCGAAGTCACCGGTCTCGGAATTGCACCGCTCGGCAGCATCGAGGTCAATCGCGTTCACGATGCCTCAACCTGGCGTTATCGCATGAGCGACATCATCGACCAGCTCAACGAGGCGGGCACCGGTCTGCTCGTCACGGTTGACGAGGTGGACCCGACACTCGACGAGATGATTCAGCTCGCAGCAACGTATCAGCACTTTGTGACCGATGGGAAACGCGTCGCCCTGCTCATGGCGGGACTTCCCAACAACGTATCGACGCTACTGAACCACAAGACGGTCTCGTTCCTTCGCCGTGCCCAACAATATCATCTGGGTCGCATTGCCGACTATGACGTACGCGAGGCCTTGATTCGCACAATCCAGGAAAACGATCGCCTGGCAGATGCTGGGGGAATCGATAGGGCCGTTCGCTCGATCTCTGGTTTTCCCTTCCTATTGCAACTCGTAGGCTACCGTGCCTGGGATCTTACAAGCGATTCGAAGGAAATCTCGTCACGCGACTTTGACCTGGGAATCAAAATCGCGCGCGACGAGATGGACAACCGAATCCTCGCGACAACCTATCGGGAACTCACTGCAGAGGACAAGCGATTCCTCATCGCCATGCTCGATGACGAGGAAGAGTCCACCACCGCTGACCTTGTCGAGCGCCTTAGGCGTTCGCCGCAGCAGGTCTCCCGCTACCGACGCCGCATGATAGACGCCGGCATCATCGGGGAGCGAGGACGAGGGCTCGTCGCATTTGAATTGCCATTCTTCCGCGACTATCTCTCCGCTCAGTGCGTGAAATAGGCATCAATGAGGCAAAGGGACTGTCCCTTTGCCTCATTGTCTATAGGTAGCGGCCAGTAACGCTCTTGGGACAGGCAGCGATATCCGCCGGCGTGCCGGCGCAGACGATTTGCCCGCCGGCGTCGCCACCGCCCGGGCCCATGTCGATCACATAATCGGCGTTACGGATAAGGTCGAGATCGTGTTCGATCACGATAACCGTGGCGCCCTTGGAAACAAGGCCGTCGAACACACTCAGCAACACCTGAACATCGAGCGGATGTAGTCCGATCGTGGGCTCGTCGAATACGAACACGGCATCGTCCTGCACGCGGCCCATCTCGCTCGCGAGCTTAAGGCGTTGTGCCTCGCCGCCCGAGAGCGCCGGCGTGGGCTCACCGAGCGTGAGATAGCCCAAGCCTAGGTCATGCAAGGTCTGCAAGCGCGCCTGGACTTTCTTGAGTCCCACCGTGGCGTCGAGGGCCTCGTCCACACTCATGTCCATGAGCTGCGGCAACGTAAGCAAGCTCCCGTCCTTGCCCTCGCGATGGATATGCGAGGCGGCCTCGGCGTAGCGCGAACCACGGCATGCCGGGCAGATGATCTCGACGTCGGGCAAAAACTGCACGTCGAGCGATATCGAGCCCGTGCCGTCACACGTAGGGCAGCGCAAGGCGCCGGTGTTGTAGCTAAAGGTGCCCGCCTTGTAGCCGGCTGCCTTAGCCTCGGGCGTACGGGCGAAGGCGCGGCGCAGCTCGTCATGAATGTCGGCATAGGTCGCTACCGTCGAGCGTACGTTGGCGCCGATGGGCGTAGCGTCAATCAGATTTGCGCGGCCAATGCCCTCGGCATCGACCCAACGCACGTGCCCCGGCAAGCGCTCGCCAGCTGCCTGCGCCTTAAGTGCAGGAATGAGCGTCTCGAGCACGAGCGTCGTCTTACCCGAACCCGAAACGCCCGTTACCGCGACAAGGCGGCCGCGCGGGATATCAACCTCGAGCGGCTTGACGGTATGGATGGCATCGGTTGCCATGCGGATATGTCCCTGGTCGAACATTTCGTCGTCAGTCACCTGCGGACGCAAGCGCTTGAGCTCGGCGCGCAAAAACGGCGCGATACGGCTGCCCTGCGATTGCTCGACCTCGTCTACCGTACCAGCGGCGATTACACTGCCGCCGCCTGCTCCGGCAACGGGGCCCATCTCGACCAGATAGTCGGCTTCCGCCAGTACGCGCGTATCGTGGTCGACAACAACCACGGTGTTGCCGTCATCCACCAGATCGCGCATCACGCCCACCAAGCCGTCGACATTGGCGGGATGTAAGCCGATCGAAGGCTCGTCCAGCACATAGAGCACGCCCGTCGATCGGTTGCGCACCACGCGGGCGAGCTGAACGCGCTGGCGCTCACCCGTGGAGAGCGTGGCACCAGCGCGGTCGAGTGAAAGGTAATCGAGACCCAGGTCGACCAGACGACGGGCCACGCTCAAAAACGAATCGCAGATATCCGTCGCCATGGGCCGCATCTCGGGCGGCAAGGATGCGGGCACCCCGCGCACCCACTCAACCGCATCGCCAAGCGTCATGGCCGCGGCCTGCGCCAGATTGATACCGCACACCTGGGGCTGGCGCGCAGCCTCGGAGAGACGCGTGCCGCCGCAATCGCGGCATGCTCCCTCGCGCAAAAAGCGCGCAACGCGTTTGAGGCCCTTGTCGTCCTTAACCTTGGCGAGCGCATTCTCGACGGTATAGACGGCGTTGTAATAGGTGAAGTCGAGCGGCGTGGCACCCTCGCCGTTTTTGGGAACGTAGAGAATGTGCTTCTTAACCGCCGGGCCGTGGAACACGATGTCGCGTTCTTCAGGCGTGAGCTGGTTAAACGGCACATCGGTGCGCACGCCCATCTCGCCAGCCACTTGCTTCATCAGATCCCACATGAGCGTACCCCAGGGAAGCACCGCGCCCTCGTTGATAGTCTTTGACTCATCGGGCACCAGGCTCGCTTCGTCCACCTCGCGCATGACACCGGTGCCGCCGCAGGTGGGACAGGCACCGCCGCTGTTAAAGGCAAGGTCCTCGGCGCTCGGCGCGTAGAACTCGCGACCGCATGCAGGGCACGTGAGCGACAGGCCCGCAGCCACGTTAAGGCTCGGCTCCACGCGCGCCCCGCAGTGCGGACACACGTGATGGGCGCAACGGCTAAAGAGCAGGCGCAGGCTGTTGTTGAGCTCGGTCATGGTACCAAAGGTCGAGCGCACGCCCGGCACGCTGGGGCGCTGATGCAATGCGAGCGCCGCCGGTACGTGCAATACCTCATCCACCTGGGCGTGTTCGGCCTGCGTCAGGCGACGTCGAGTATAGGTGCTGAGCGCTTCCAAGTAGCGGCGCGAACCCTCGGCATAAAGAACCCCCAGTGCCAGCGAACTCTTGCCCGAACCCGATACGCCGGCAATACCCACCAGCTTTCCCAGCGGAATATCGATATCGATGTCTTTGAGGTTATGGACGCGCGCGCCGCGTACCTCGATAGCCTGCGGGCTCATCTTCTGTTCCGTCACCTTTATCACCCTACTCATGCCATAAAACTCGATCGCGAACGTACGCGCCCAGCATGGGCACGGTAAATCGGACGAGGCCGTATCCGGCAGCCTCGATGACACGCTCGCGAATCAGGCTTGCGCGATATTTGCTCGCCCAGCTCTGGGTGCGATCGCAGCGCTCAATGATATCCGCCATGCGAGTCGGTTTGCCCTCGTCAACCGCCATGGCCTCGATAAAAAGGCGCTGTGGACTGCGCAGCCCGTAATATAGAGGCGCGTCAACCGCTTCGTAGAACTCGGAGACGGCATCCGCATGGCCATCCTCGACATCGTGCCTTTCGATGACTTGCGAGCCACGCCGGACAGCAGAGCGCCACATGTAATAGCCCACCAGCTGAACCATATAGGGATGCCCCATGCTCTTGTGTGCCGCAAGATCCGCCGTCCCCGCGTCAACGTAAAGACCAGCGTTTTTGACCGTCTGGATATATGAATCGCGCACCTTGGGCAAAGAAATCGCCCCCAGCGTACGCTGCTGGGCACGCCGCAAAAACGTCACGCTCGGCTCTTCGAGCAGATCGTCAACCATACTGGGTAAGCCGGCAAACACCAGCGCAAGACCGCGCTGGTCGCTATCGGACAAGCCCGTGGCATCCTGGTCTCCGAGCACCTGCTGATAGAGAACGGCAAGGGCCGCCAGCTCCTCGATAGACGCCGATTGTGCCTCGTCAATCGCAAACAGCATGCCTTTGCCTGGATCGAGCTTCTTAAGGCGCTCGTTGACCAGCCCGCGCAGCGTTTCACCCTTTGCACGCGCCGCCTCGACCGACATGCGCCCGAATGATGGACTGAGTTCCATTGACGTCACAACGGGTTTATTCGAGCGAAGTGCATCGGCCAAGCGGTCGCATAAGCCAAGCGAAGCGGAATCGGAGACAACCGCCCATCCGCGCTCATTGGCTAGACGTTGCAGCTCCCGCAGGAGAACCGTCTTGCCGCAACCGCGGTTTCCCGTAATGAGTATGAGCCTGCCCGGCGCTCCGGCGCCGTTATCGAGCCCTTCCTCGAAATCTTCGATGACCGACTCGCGACCGATGAGTATCGGAGGCCGCTTGCCAGCCGTGGGCTTAAAGGGATTTGGATTCATGTCGGCCTCCTCGGATTGGCAAACCTTGGCAATAGTTATACCAACTTGTACCGAGTTATACCAATAGCATGTGACAAAGGAACTGTCCCTTTGTCACATGTGGCCGAAAAACTCGGCGTCTGCTGCTCGCCAGGGGCGAAAGGTGGCGGGATCGACCTTTACGTGCGCCGTGGCGGGGACGTCGTGCCACTTGACGGTGTAGCCGGCGCCATGAGAGCAGAAGACCGAGTCGGGCGTATTGGGCAGATCGGCCTCGGGCTTATAGGCGGCCGCCTCAATTACGCGCTCAGCATCATGACAGGGCGCGTGGCCGGCAAACTCCAGGTACAGATGCCCGCGGCCACTCGTATAGGCAGCCACCTCCAGCGCGTAATCCTGCACTTCGGATGCCGGCACGCGGCCCATGAGCTTGGCGCGGTCTCCCGCCATCGTCGGCGGCTCGTACTCGGCACCCATACGCGTAGCATCCGAAAGCGCCCGGCCCACACACTCCCCCGGCACCTCGAGCTCAAAGTGGTACCACGGCTCCAACAGCACCGCCGCGCCCGCCTCACGCGCCTGCATGAACCCCTGGCGAATCGCGCGGTACGTGGCCTGGCGAAAATCGCCGCCCTCGGTGTGTTTGGCATGCGCACGGCCGCCCGTGAGCGTAATGCGCACATCGGTGACGGGCGAGCCAGTCAGCACGCCCAGGTGATCGCGCTCCATGGCGTTGGTGAGCGCCAGACGCTGCCAGTTCAAGTCGAGCTCGTCAGTCGAGGTCACGGTGCCAAATTGCACGCCCGAGCCCGCCGGTAACGGCTCCAAACGCAGATGTACCTCGGCATAGTGGCGCAGCGGCTCAAAGTGGCCCACGCCCTCGACCGGCTGCGAAATAGTCTCCTTATAGAGAATGCCGCCGGGCTCAAACGCAATCGAAAGGCCAAAACGATCTGCCAACACCCGCTGCACGACCTCGAGTTGCACGGCGCCCATCAGCTGCAGGTGAATCTGCTCCAGATGAGTATTCCAGCTTACGCCGAGCATAGGATCTTCGTCCGCTAACTCTGTCAGTGCTTTGAACACCGCGTGGACATCGTGTTCGCCCGGAAGCACCGTATAGGTGAGAACCGGCGCAATGACAGGCGCATCGCCCGCGGGCTCCGCACCCAGGGCGTCCCCTGGGCGAACGTGCGCAAGACCCGTCACGGCACAAATACCGCCAGCGGCAACTTCTTGGGCAAGCTCATACTTCTCGCCGTTATAGATGCGCACCTGATCGACCTTCTGCTCCCATGCCTCGGCACCGGAACGTCCGCTAATCATCTGCTTGGCATGCAGCATGCCGCCCGTCACCTTGACCCAGGCAAGACGCTCGCCACGCTCTCCACGACTCACGCGGTAGACACGCGCGGCGAACTCCTGGGGCCATGTTCGCTCGCGCATCAGAGCACATATGCCGTCGAGCAGCTCTGCCACACCCTGGTCCTTGAGCGCCGATCCCGCAAAGCAGGGAAACAATTTGCGCTCGGCAACCATGCGTGACAGCATTGCGACAGAAAGCTCACCCGCCTCAAGAAACTCCTCGAGCGCCGCCTCGTCCAACGCAGCAGCGTCCTCCTGAACGGAGCCGCCCGCCAGCAGTTCGCTGGCATCCAGGCAGCCCTCGGAAAGACGTTGCCCAAGTTGTGCCAGCAAAACATCGCGGCCGGGATTCTCCAAATCGATTTTGTTGATATAGATGAACGTCGGGATGTCATAGCGTGCAAGCAGGCGCCACAGGGTTTCGGTGTGCCCCTGCACGCCGTCGTTGGCGCCCACAACTAAAATCGCGTAGTCCAGCGCGCGCAATGTGCGCTCCGCCTCGGCCGAAAAATCGACATGCCCCGGTGCATCCACGAGCATGACGTGGGTATCGCCATGGTCGAGTACGGCCTGCGACGAGAAAATCGTGATGCCACGCTCGCGCTCGATCGCGTCAGTGTCCAGATGCGAATCACCATCGTCCACGCGGCCGCGCTTGCGAATGCGACCCGCGTTGAACAGCATGGCCTCGGCCAGCGTGGTCTTGCCGGCATCGACATGCGCCACAATTCCAACGACCGCTTGCTTCGACATGGCTCTCCTCTTATTGCAAGCCCATCGCACGCGGCAACGGGCATCCTCGTTCCACACTGGATGATACAATTTACGGGCCGGCGGGCGAAGCGGGCCCTATCCCCCGACCGAGCTCATCGCCCCGCGTTGCCGCGCGGCGATTTTCGTAGGTTCGCGCCTTGCGAAAGCCGGCACCTCCCTTTTTTGTCTGCCCGGGGTCATCTGGGACGGTAGCAACGCGAGCCCCACAACAACGCGTTTTACCAAAAATGGCCCCACTCGGGGCCATTTTCATTTCGGTGAAACGCTGGTATGTGACTCGGCCTTTATGCCTCGCGCAGCCAATCAAACGCGACGCGCGGCGTACCGTCCGACACATATACGATACCGGCGCGCTTAAACCCGGCCTTGGCGATGGCTCCCTGCATGGGCAGGTTGTCCTGATGCGTGTCGATGCGCAGGTGATCGGCACGCTCCTTGGCAAAGGCAAACATCGCAGCCGCGATACCGTGCACGGTGCCATCGGACGCCACACGGTGCAGCACGGCGTACGGAGTGTCGCTGCGCCATTGACCATCCTCAATTACGTCATAGCACTCGTCCGGGCCGGGCAAAAAGGCAAACGTCGCCACCACGCGGCCATCGACTTCGCACACATAGCTGCCACCGGCGGCGATATCGGCAGCCAGTTGCTCGGCAGAAGGCGTGCCCTCGGGCCACTGTGTGGCGTTGCCATGCGCGCGCATAAAGGCGCGGGCCGCGTCATAGATAGCCATGACAGCGGGAATGTCGGTATCGAGGGTTTTTCTGATCATCACGCGGCGACCTCACGTTTATTGGTATCACTTTGATTGAGCAATGATACCAACGTTTGGAGAGGGGCGCGATGCAGATGGGGAGCAAAAAGCGAGCCGCCTGGTCAAAAGCAAAAAGCGAGTTTTTGAGCACTGCCACCGGCGGCGATATGAGCGACCTGTTTGCACGCGAGGACGAGCGCCGCGACGCCCTGGACGCCGAGCGCGATGAGGCCTGGCGCTACAAGTCGTGCGAGCGCAAAAACCGTTACGACACGCGCGCCGAGGCCGAGGCCGTTATGGCCGACTGCGAAAACCGCGGGCGGCGCGGTTTGGCCTGCTACAAATGCGAATACTGCGGCGGATGGCACCTGACGTCGCACCCTTGGAAATAGGCGCCGCATCGGCACGGCATTGACGGAGCGCCAGCCATCGCACGCAAGCTACGGGCGCGGCGGCACCAAAACATCGTAACGAACGGCCTTGCCCGCAAGTTGATAGCTCGGCTTAACGCCGGCAAGCAGTGGCCCCTTCACCGGTCGCTTGATAACGACCTTGCGCGGGTGCACCGCAAGCGCAGCTTCGACCAACGTCTCCTCATCGGCGCACGGCTGTTCCAGATGATGCAAGAGTTGGAACTTCTTTTTAACCGCCGCGCTCTTGGTGCGTCCGGGAAACATGGGGTCCAGATACACCACGTCAGGAACGGTGAGCTCGCCCTGCCCGATCAGCTCAGCTGTATGGCGAAGGCCGGCAATGCTGTCCTCGCCCGCATGTAAGCGCATGCGCGCCACGGCTGTCGCAAGCGCCGGATCATCTGCCGCGCGATCCAAGGCATCCTTGAGGAGCGCCGCGATCACGCAATCCTGCTCATACAGATCGACGGCAAAACCCGCAGCCGCCAGCAGCAGCGAATCCTCGCCAAAGCCTGCCGTGGCGTCAATCGCCCATGGGCTCTCGATGCCTTTTGTGCGCGCGGCCTTTACCAACAGCTCTTGCTGCAGACGGCCCTGCTTGAGTCGCGGCAGCATGCGGCCAAAATCCGCGCGCAGCTCCATCGTGCCGTCGGTGAGCGTGAGGCCCTCGGGCTTCCCGATCAGCTCAAGCCCCGCGGCCCGAGCAACAGATAAGGGATCGACGACGCCCATGGACACTCCTTAACAAGCAAAACGAATACGCGGGGCACCGTTTATGTCAGCACCCAACCGTTCGCTATTGTCCCACATGCGACATGGCCCACAGCATCCCAATGCAAAGCACCGTCATCAATCCCGTGCACACGGCAGCGATCGCAGAATCACTCATGCGCCTTCCCAACGACCGCGGCTCATGCACTTGCCCTGCTCCGTACATCATGGCTCCTCCTTGAGACCAGCTCTTACCATGGACCCATCATCGCAGCGCCGCGCATACGCTGCCATCGATTTGACTTACGCCCAGCCTTCCTTTTTGAAAGGTTGGGCTTGGCTGCGCGGGCTCAATGCGCTTTCAAACGCATGCATCGCCGCGTTGAACTACAATGTGCTTCACCATATGTGCAGTACATTGGGTGCGCCAAGTTGGCGTACTCGTATCGAAAGGACCAGCCATGAGCTTCACTCGCAAGACTCTCAAAATCCTTGCTCTCATCTACTTTGTTTTGGGCATCGCCAGCCTCGTCACCGCCGGCGTCGGTATTGCCACGGGCGGTCTCGATTCCACGTACGGTTCGTACGCCACACTCGCAGCGGTCGTGCTTATCGCCAAGGGTCTCGTCGACCTTGCCGCAGGCGTCGCCGGTATCAAGGGCGCCAACAAGCCTTCGCAGGTGGACGGCGCGTTTAAGCTCGGTATTGTTGCCGCGGTCGCCACGCTTGCCCAAGCGGTGCTCACGCTTCCCGCGTTTGGCGGCGACGCCATCAACTTTGGCGCCTTTGTCATCGTGGTGTACGACCTGTTCTTTGTTCAGCAGGCACACGCCGTTAAGGCCGAGAACAAGGACCGCCTATAAGCGCTCGCTTCTCATAACCCCTGCAGCCAGGCAACTAAAAAGGGCCGATCGCGCATCTCCGCGGTCGGCCCTTTACGTTTGCCCAGATAAAACCTACCAAAATAAACCTGTCCCTTTTTGGCAGGTTGTTAGCTGTGGCGGTACTCGGCGATGATGAAGTCGATATCGGTCTGGAGCGTTTCCAGGTTTGCCAGGCGCTCTTTGTCGGCAGGGCGCGTGCGGTAGTAGTACGGCGTCATCTGGAACACCGCCTCGATATCGGCCTGGGTCTGGAGCGTAATATTCGCAGACACCCGCTGCGTTCCGACCAACTCGAGCTCGGTGGTCTTCGGCAGCTTCTCATCGTTAAGGTACGGCGTGTCGTAGAGCACCTCCTTGAGCCCAAAGAGATGACGGGCACCCGGCACCACGGTGTAGAGCGAGCCCTCGGGTGCCAGCACGCGGGCAAACTCGCGCTCGTTAAAGGGGGCAAAGAGCTCGGTCACCATATCGAAGGCGCCATCGGCCACGGGGACGTCCTTCATGTTGGCCACGAAATAGGTCGCATCGCCGCGCTTGGCGGCAAGGCGTACCATCTCTTTGCCCAGGTCGAAACCGTAAGCATCCACACCCGGCACCGCGCCCATGGCGCTGGTGTAGTAGCCCTCGCCGCAGCAAATATCGAGCAACGTCATGGGGCCGTTCGTAGACGCAGCGCACCCAGCCGCCCGCTCACGCACCAGCTCGACCATTGCATCGCGCAACGGCGCATAGTAGCCACGGTTTAGAAAGTCACGACGGCTGCGTGCCTGCGACTTGGGATCGCCCATGGAGTCGCCGCTCTTGGACGAGCGCAGTAGATATAGATAACCCTCGCGCGCACGGTCAAACCGGTGTCCGCCCGCACATGCGGCCCCACGCTCATCGTCCACCAACGGTTCATGGCAAACGGGACACAACAACATGGCAACTCCTTAGCGCGAACAACACAACGCCCACCATTGTCTCACGCCTTCCCCACCTAGTCATTGGGGACGTTCTTGAATGACTAGTTAGAAGAGATAAGGAGTGTCCCCAGCTGCCGACAGAGACGATATGAGCAGGACATAAAAACATTGAGAGCCCCTGCTGCATGAAAGACCG
>CABRHX010000016.1 GCA_902470805.1 uncultured Collinsella sp.
ATATCGTTGGGGCCAGGCCCGATTTTGCCTCTTGACAATGTCCTGCTCATATTAAAAGGAACGTTCCTATCTGCCATCTACGCGCTTGGCCATCCAGACATGGGGCTGGCCCTCGTCTTCGTAATCTACCGGGGCGATTTGCGTGTAGCCCGCCTTTGCATAGAGCGGCAGCACGTATTCCTGCGCATGCAGCTTAATAAGCTTAGCGCCGGCATCGCGTGCACACGAAGCACTGGCCTCGACGATCGCACTCGCCAGTCCGCGACGACGCATGCTCGGCAGCACAGCCACGCGCCCCATAATGTAGGTCTCCCCCGCCGCGACGCCTTCGTCCAAGTCGCACGCCGGCGACACCGGAGCCTCTGCGTCAGCCGCGCGCTCAAGCTCTTCGGGAAACACGCGCGAGCAACCGGCAAGCTCGTCGTCTACATAGAGCGTCACATGAATGCAGTTCGGATCCTCGTCGATAGCGTCGAACTCATTCTCGTAGCCCTGCTCGTCCATAAAAACGACGCGGCGCACCAACGCCGCGTCATCAAAGCATCCCGTCTTAAGTTGGATATCCATGGCTGCCCTTTCATTCAATGCGAACGTTAGGGACAGATTTTAGCGAAAATGAGCTCCGCGTACGCTAAACTTCGCGCGAGCCTTCGCCAGGCAGTCGTAATGACCCACGTTATGGGCATCGCTCGCGATGAAGCTGTACAGGTTCTGATCGAACAGGCGCTGTGCCGGCTTTTTCTCGCGACCAAAGCGACCGCCGGCAATAAAGTCCGCCGAAGCCTGCAGCTTGCAGCCCATATCGACCAGGCGCTCCGCCACGCTTACATCCTTTTGAACCGCACGATAGCGCTCAGGATGAGCGATGATCACCTGGTAGCCACGGCACTGTAAATCGTAAATCGTGTTCTCGTACTCTCTAAACGCATACGCATCGGCATGCGTCGAAAGCTCGAGCAGAAACTCGTTGGTCCCATCGAAATGCAAGTGCTCCGCGGCATCGATACCAAGCTCAACGAGCTTTCGATGGTTGACCTCGAAGCCCATCTGGAGCGGAAAACCGTCAGCGTTATCACGCAGCAGTTCAAAGGCATCCCACATCTTGTCGTAATCAAAATAGGGATCACGGCAGTGAGGAGTGCAAACGATTCTGGTTACACCGGCCCGCTTGGCAGCCTCGAGCATCGCCAAGCTCTCATCGAGATCGGCGGCGCCGTCGTCTACACCCGGCAAGATATGGCAATGAATGTCACGCATAGGTCAGCCTTAATCAACTAAACGTTTGCTCGGTTGGTGAAGATGCCCTTTTTGGAAGTCCCCTGATCGTCGGAGCCCTTCTTCACCTTCTTACCGTCCTTGGTGTAGTAGGAGTAGTAGTACTCGCTGGTCTCGGTCTCGCAGTAGTTCATAACGGTACCGATGAGCTTGACCTTTTCGGACTTCTTAAGCTGGCCGATAGCGTTGAGTGCCTCCTCGCGCTTGGTGAAGTCCTCGCGCACCACGAACAGCGTGCCGTCGGTCAGACTTGCGATCTCGGCAGCATCGATGAAGGTGCCGACCGGGGGAGCATCAAAGATGACGTACTGAAACTTAGCGGACAGTGCCTTTACCAGCTTGGCAAAGCGGTGAGAGACGATGATGTCAGCAGGATTGGGAATATGCGGCTCGGCATCGAGGAAGTAGAAGTTCTTCTGACCCGTCTCGACAATTGCCTGGTCAATGGAGATCTGCTCGGAAAGAACCGCATAGAGTCCGCCGCGCGAACGAACGCCGAGCATATCGGAAAGGGACCTGCGGCGCATATCGGCCTCAACCAGGAGCACGGACTTGCCACTCGTGGCAATTGCCTGAGCAAGGTTAATGGAAACCGTAGACTTGCCCTCGTTGGGAATCGAGGAGGTAACGGTGATGGTGCGAATGGGGTCGTCCACGCTCGCAAAGCGGATGTTGGCCAGAAGGGTCTTGGCGGCATTCTGTACAACGAGCTTATCGGTGTTCTTTGCCTTAGCCATGCCTATTTACCACCTTTCATAGCCGGAATTCGGCCAACAACGGGAATGCCCAGGAGCTCTTCTGCCTCTTCGGCACCGCGGATGCGGGTGTTGAGCATGTCTGCCAAAACGACATAGGCAACTGCGATAAAGATGCCCGCGAGGAACGCGACAGCAACGTACAGCATACGCTTGGGGCCGCTGGGGGCTTCGGGGGTCTTAGCCTCGTCGATAACGTTGATGCTCTGGGCAGCGCCGACGTTCTGAGCGACCGTACTCACCGAGCTAGCTATGGCCTTTGCGACCTTAGCCGTCTCCTTGGCATCGGTGCCGGTAACCGAAAGCGTAATGACACGCGTGGTGGTCTCGGAGGAAACAGACACCTTGTAGTCATCCAGATCGGTGAGGCCCAGTTCCTTGGCGGCGCCGCTCTTAACGCTATCGCTATCCAGCAGCGTGGCGATATCGTTGGAAAGCATCTGGCTCGCCGAGAGATCGTTGTAGCTCATCTGACCGCTATCGTCAGTCTTGGCGAGAATGTACATGCTCGTCGTCGCGGTATAGGTGTTGTCCATCGCAGCGAAGGACACGATGCCCATGGCGATCGCGCAGACCACCGGAAGGGTGATGACCAGCTTGAGGTGCTTTTTGAGCAGCTGGAACAGTTCGAGAAGGGTCATGCAGCTTGCCTTTCATTTCCCCAGTTCGGATTGACAAAACTGTCCGTATGTTATCGCATCTTTTTACCGAGACCAAACTCTATACATAAGAAACAGCCTCTACGGTAAAAATGCCGGAAGCGTCCGTAAAATTGCGCAACAACAACGCCGCACCCGAAAGACAGATGCGGCGTTCACGTCAATATCCATATCGTTGCCGCTACGCAAACGGCTCGTCCTGCTGCACGGGAAACGTCACCGTAATGGTGGTTCCCACGCCCAATTCGCTCGACAAATCAATGACAGCATGATGGTACAGGGCGGCATGCTTGACAATGGCAAGCCCCAGGCCAGTTCCGCCACGCGCCTTTGACCTACTCTTGTCCACGCGATAGAACCGCTCAAACACCTTGCCCTGCTCTTCGGGCGCGATGCCGATTCCCGTGTCGGCAACCGCGAGGAACGGATGGCCCTCGTCGTTGGTACCGCACTGCAGCGTAACCGTACCGCCGGGTCGGTTGTAGCGGATGGCGTTGCTTGCCAGATTATAGATGAGCTCGTCGATCAAGCGGGACACGCCTTCGATGACCACGGGGCCGGTTTCATGACTTATCGTCACATTTGCCTGACGGGCGACCTGTTCAAGGCGCTGTTCAACCGCGTAGATGGCACGCGAAAGCTCAATGGGCTCCGTAGAGCCGATGGGCACTGCCTCGCCCTCGGTCGCACGCTCAGCCTCATCCAAGTTGGAAAGCGTGAGGATATCGTTAACGAGCGCCGCCAGACGGCCCGCCTCGCGATAGATGCGACCGCCAAAGTTGCGCAGGTCATCCTCGCCCTCGACCATGCCATTTGCGATGAGCTCGGCATAGCCCGAAATCGCCGTGAGCGGCGTCTTGAGCTCATGGGTGATATTTGCCGTGAACTCGCGGCGCATACGGTCGTTGTCCGCCAGCACTGCCATCTGGCGCTTGAGCTCTTGACGTTGCGACTCAATACGCTCAAGCATGGGGACCATCTCGGCGTAAGCGTGTTCGTAGCTGCGGCGAGGATGATCCAGATCCACCTCCTGCAGCGGTGCGATGATGGCTCGAGATTCACGGCGCGCCAGGAAAAACGAAAGCACCGCGCCCGCAGCCGCGATAAGCAGCATCGGAGCCACGAGCGAGAGCAAGATAGCCGCAACGCCGGGCTGAGCCTGTGCCAAGCGAACAACCTGGCCGTTATCAAGCCGGACAGCGCGATACAGCATGATTTCGTCGAGCGTGGAACTCGAACGCTCCGCAGAGCCCGTGCCGCTCTCGAGAGCCTCGATAACCTCAGGGCGATCGCCGTGATTGGGCAACATGGCAGGCGAGGCCTCGTTGTCGTAGGCAACCGACCCGTCATGGTTGATCAGCGTGATACGCAAGCCCTCGCGATCGAGACTGCGCAAGAACGCAATGGGCTCCTGCTGCTCGTTGAGGGCGGCGGCAATGAGTTCGGTTTCTTGCGAAAGGTTGGCACTCGTGGCGTCTGCCAGGGTATTTTGCACAAAGAACGCGCCGAGCACCGTAAAGGCCAAAATGACCGCCATGGCACAGACGAAAATCGTCGCAAAAACGCGGTGCGACAGCGTGTGTTTTCCCTGGGGGGCAAAGACCACGGGTTACTCCTCCGATGCGGTGGCCGCGGCGTCGTCACCTTCGGCACCATCATCGGCCGAAGGCTCGGCCAGGCGGTAGCCCACGCCACGTACGGTCTCGATGGCGCTGGCATGCTCGCCCAGTTTTTGACGAAGCGTCTGCACGTGCACGTCAACGGTGCGCGAACCGCCGTCGAAGTCCCAGCCCCATACGCTCTGCAGCAACGACTCGCGGGTAAAGACCACGCCGGGCTTGCGCATGAGGTACTCGAGCAGGTCGAACTCGCGCAGGGTGAGCTTGAGCGGCTCGCCGGCAACAGTTACCTCGCGGTGGCTGGGCGAAAGCACGATATCGCCCACGCTCAGTACATCGCTCGCCTGCTTGACCATGCCGCCGCGGCGCAGCAGTGCACGGCAGCGGCTGGCAAGCTCCATAAGCGAGAACGGCTTGGTCAGATAGTCGTCGGCACCGCCGTCAAGCGCCATGACCTTGTCGAGCTCGGTGTCCTTGGCGGTGAGCATCATGATGGGCACCGTCGCCGTCAGGCGATCGGCGCGCAGGCGGCGCATAATCGCCAGGCCATCGGTATCAGGCAGCATGATGTCGAGCAGCACAGCATCGGGCACCCGTCGCGCCACGGCAGCTTTAAACTCGCCATCGCACGAAAAACCTTCGGCCTCGATTCCCTGCTTGCGCAGCGCGTAGACCGTCAAATCCCTGATGTTGTCATCGTCCTCGACGTAATAAATCATGTTGAACCCCTTTGCGGCCGGTATGACCGCATCTTAACCCTAAAGGCGCCTGTACTAGATAGTATCAGCCAAAACGACCCGTCAAATAATCCGCCGTGCGCGGATCGGTCGGATTTTTGAAGAGCTGGGCGGTGGGCGCATGCTCAACCAGCTCGCCCAGCAAGAAGAACGCGACCGAGTCGGAAATGCGAGCGGCCTGCTGCATGTTGTGCGTAACGACCACCAACGTGCAAGTCTCCTTGAGCTCGCAGGCTAGCTGCTCGACCACCAGCGTCGACACGGGATCGAGGGCGCTCGTGGGCTCATCCATCAGCAGAATATCGGGCTGCACGGCCAGCGCTCGGGCGATACAAAGGCGCTGCTGCTGGCCGCCCGAAAGGCCCAAGCCCGACTCTTTGAGCTTGTCCTTGACCTCGTCCCACAGCGCGGCGCGGCGCAGGGAGTCCTCGACCAGCTCATCGAGCACGGCGCGATCGCGCACGCCCATGCCGCGCGGACCATAGGCCACGTTGTCGTAGATGCTCATGGGAAACGGGTTGGGGCGCTGGAAGACCATGCCCACGCGCTGGCGCAGGCGGCAGATGTCGTAATCGCCCAGGATATCCTGGCCGTCGAGCGCAATCTTGCCCTCGATACGGCAATCCTTGATGCCGTCGTTCATGCGGTTAAAGCAGCGCAGCAGCGTGGACTTTCCGCAGCCCGAAGGCCCGATGAACGAGGTAATCTGCTTGTCGCGGATCTTGATATTCACGTCCTTGAGCGCATGATGGTCGCCATAGAACAGGTCGAGGCCCTCGACGTCGATGCGCGTCGGCGAGGCGGCAAGATCCTCTGCCGTGGGGCGAGTCGCATCCCCAACCTCGCGCTCGTGCGCGGCCTCGGCCTGCGCTTCCATGAGTTCTTCAAGCTCCGTGGGCTCCACAGCCGCAGCAGCCGTCATACCGCATACCTCCACATCGATATCAATTCAGCAGTATCGATAGTAGAAATCGCGGCTCATATGCACGTGAGCGCATTGTCAAGTGTTTGTAAGGGCACGCTGGCTATGCGGCGGGCAGCTCGATGGTGAATATCGTGTGTTCGGGCGTCGATTCACATGCAACGGTACCGCCGTGTGCCGCGATGATCTCCTTGGCAATAGCAAGGCCCAGACCGGCACCACCGCGATTGGTCGCACGCGCCGCATCCAGGCGATAGAACTTCTCAAAGATCACCTTGAGCTTAGCCGCAGGGATAGGATCGCCCTGATTGATAAAGCGAACGCGCACGCCGCCATCGTCTTGGCGCCCGGCCTCAATCGTGATAGTCGAGCCCTCATAGCTATAGGCGACGGCGTTTTTCATGATGTTGTTGAACACGCGAGCCATCTTGTCGCCATCCACGAGCACCGTCAGGTCCTCGTGGATATCAACTTGGGCTTCCTTATGCTGCTCGTTGAGGATGGGATAGAACTCGTCAGCCACCTGAGCCAGCAGCAACCCCAGATCAACATAGCCGCGCGTGAGCACGATATCGTGGAAGTCAAAGCGTGTGATATCGAAGAACTCTTCGATGAGTGCATCGAGCCGGTGCGCCTTGTCGAGAGCCACGCCCGTAAAGTGCGCACGTTGCTCAACCGGCAGCTCAGGAGCCTCTTGCAGCAGCGAAAGATAGCCCACCACACTGGCAAGCGGGGTGCGTAGGTCATGTGCCAAGTACGTGACCAGATCGTCCTTGCGATGCGACTCGTCACGCAAGGCCTGTTGCACCTTGCGCTCACGGTCACGCACGCGGTTAAGGGCGCCCTCGACCTCCAAGAAGTCGCCGTCGATGTTGTCCCAGGTGTCGGGGTGATCGATCAGGCGATCTTGAATACGAGCGGCCAGCACACAATCGGCATGCTGCTCGCCCTGTTCGTAGCCCTGGTAGTACAGGGCGCGGCCACACAAGAACAGCACGCACGCGGCAAGCGCCAGCACAAAGCCAAGCATGTTGAATACAAAGCCGGCATCGAACAGCACCGGCCCTTCGATGCCGCCGAGCGCCATGGCGCCAATCGCCAACGTCATGGCCCACGCGGCGCCGCCAATCACCATGCAGCGGCGCACGATCTCAAATCGATCGATCAGCAAAAAGCCGGCAAGCAGCACCGTCAAGATTCCGGCGATGTTGTCGATGCCAATCAGCAGCAGGCTCAGCAAAAAGAGCAGCACCGTTGCAAGTGCGCGGTTGTCGACGACCGACCTCACGTATTCAAAGAGCCGATCGGGTACCTCGAATGCCTGCCTATCGTCTTTTGTCATATCCACTTCCCCACCATCAAAGGCGCTATTCGATGATGTAGCCGACGCCCCAGACGTTTTTGATAAAGCGTGGCTTTTGTGCGTCGTCGCCGATTTTTTCGCGCAAGTGGCGAATGTGCACCATCACCGTATTGTTGGAGCCGGGCATAAAATCCTCGCTCCACACCGCGCGGAACAGGTCCTCCACGGCCACCACGCTGCCGCGATGCTCGACCAGATACAGCAAGATTGAATACTCGGTGGGTGTGAGGCGTACCGGTGCACCGTCCACCGTCACGGAACGAGCGTCGCGGTTGATCTCCAAGCCGTCGAGCTGAATGGTCGGCGACTCGGCCGCCTGTGCACGGCTACCGTAGCTGGTGTAGCGGCGAAGCTGAGCGTGCACGCGCGCGATGAGCTCCAGCGGACGGAACGGCTTAACCACGTAATCGTCCGCGCCAAGCGAAAGGCCCTCGATCTTGTCTTGCTGGGCATCGCGCGCCGTCAGCATGATCACAGGATAGGTATGGCTGGAACGGATCGTACGCAGCAGCTCAAACCCATCGATATCGGGCAGCATGACATCCAGCAGCGCCAGATCGAACTCCTGCTCCAAAATCGCCTTGGCAGCATCGGCCCCGCTATAGGCAATCTGGACATCAAAGCCCTCTTTTGTAAGGTAGATACCAACCAAGTCGGCGATGGCCTTTTCGTCATCAACTACCAAAATGCGCTCGTTCATGCGTGCTCCTCTCGCGCTCCATTATGCCCGAGGCGACGCACGCCACACACAACAAGCGTGGGTGATTAAGTCGGCCTTAAGCACCCTTGTGCCCATCCAGGCGCGGATGTGGGCCACGCACGCACGCGATGATCGCCGACGCCGGCAAACGATATACTCTAGTTCCAGAAGAGACCATCCCGTCGAAAGCGAAATCCGTGAAGTCCCTCACCTCTTTTGCAAAGCGCTCAGCCCAGCTTGCCGCCGGCTTTGTCTGCGCTATCGCCCTTGCCGCTGGCGCGCCCACCGTCGCCGGCGCCCAAGTGCTCACGACCGACAATGTTTGCGGCAAAACCGCCGATGCGCGCGGCATCACGGCCGAAAACCTGCCCGATATCGATGCGACCAATGCCCTCGTCATGGGCAAAGACGGCACCGTCTACTATGGGCGCGGCGCCGATGAGCAGGTCAAGATTGCCTCGATCACCAAGGTCATGACCGCAATCCTAACCGTCGAGAATTGCAAGATGGACGAGAAGGTCACGGTGAGCAACGCCGCAGCCACCGTGGGTAATTCGACCGCCGGCTTGCTCGAAGGCGACAAGCTTACCGTGGAGCAGGCGCTGCGCGGCCTGATGATTCCCTCGGGCAACGACGCCGCCATCGTGCTCGCCGAATATGTGGGCAAGAAGATCGACCCTAAGACCAAAGACGCCGAGGCCACATTTGTGAAGGCCATGAACGAGCGCGCTAAGAAGCTCGGCTGCACCGGTACGCTTTTTGAAAACCCGCATGGTCTGGACTTTGATGAGTGGGCTGGCGATATGCACTCAACCGCACACGACGTAGCGCTGATGATGCAGGAGGCCATGAAAAACGACACGATCCGCGAGGTCGTAGCGAGCGAGGATTCCTGGATCGAGGTCACGGGCGCCGACGGCACCGACCATTCGCATTCCATGGACACGCATAACTATTTGCTGGGCCAAGATGGCAACATCGGTGGCAAGACCGGCACCACCGACGACGCGGGCTATTGCTTTACGAGCGCCTACAACCGCGACGGCGACGAGATCTACACCGTTATTTTGAACTCCACCACCACCGATCAGCGCTTTACCGATACCGCCACCCTTGTCAACTGGTACTACGACCACAAGGTGACGGTCGCAATCGCCAACACGCAAGAAAAGACCGCCAACGGCAACCCGCTTATGGCGCGCATTAGTCAAACCGACTGGACGGATAAGACAATCGACGCCACGCTCGCCGACCCCGCCGCACAGGCAACGGTGTTCTCACTCGCCGGCGAAGTGACCGAAAAAGTTAGCTACGATGACCTTTCGGGCACGGTGCATGTTGGCGACAAGGTAGGCAGCGTTACGCTCAAGCAGGACGGCACCAAGGTCGCCGTCATGGACCTGGTTGCCGATGAGGAAAGCTCGGGGCCGAATCCCATTGAATGGCTGCTCGTGAAGCTCGATCGCTTGGGCCGCCGCATCGACAACCGGCCACTTGCGGCAGAGAGCGAGACCGTCGCCAAGGCTCCTGAGGTGTAGAGCGCAAGAATAATCAGCCCACTGAAAGGAGGCGTCCGAAAGGATGCCTCCTTTTTGAGGGTTCGAATCCCCAGCCTCCATTCTTGATAATAAAAAAGGGCCCCAAATGGGACCCTTCTTCAAATTCGTACTGGCGGAGAGCTGGGGATATCCGGGCATGCTGCGCATGCCCTCCGGCTTCAAAGCCTGGCGGCTTTTCGCCCACGGGCTACAAACGCTTTCGCGTTTGCTTAACGCCCGTGCCCTCTCGGGTTCGAATCCCCAGCTAACGTTCTTCATACCAAAAAGGGCCCCTTACGGAGCCCTTCTTCAAATTCGTACTGGCGGAGAGCTGGGGATTCGAACCCCAGATGCCCTTTTGGGGCATACTCGCTTAGCAGGCGAGCACCTTCGGCCTCTCGGTCAGCTCTCCGTAACAGCCGTTCTATAGTAACCAAACAGCCAAGGATGAGCAAGAGGAAATTTTCTAATTGCCTAGCAGCCTTTCCTTCTTGAAAGCTTCGCCTACCCCAGCGAGCGGTTGAGGGAGCCAAGCTCGTCGTTGCCCATGGTGCGCCACATTTGGAAGATACAACCGCGCGCCAGGAAAAAGAAACCGTTGTCGACCAGTTGCACAGCGGCATCTGCCAGCTGATTCGTCACGGCGGACACTGGCGGCAGCTCTAGTCCAGCCTTGTGGATGGTCTCGACCGCTTCCTCGAACGTCGGAGGCCCGCTGACGCCCATCTCGTTCATAAGGCCCTGCATTTCTTCCAGTGCGCTGCCGCCCGACTCCTCGCCGCGCGGCACCAGACGGTAACAAGCCAGCGCCAGGTCGAGCTGATCGCAATTCCAATAGGCAAACGCCAAGCGATAGAACAGGTAGCCGATTGCAGAACGATCGCTGGCAATACGTAGGCCGTGGCGCGCCACCTCGATAATCTCGTCAAAGCGCTCCAGACGCGCAAGCACGTTGATGAGCGCAAAGTGCGACTGCATGGACGAGCGCGCCAGATCGTAAAGATGGCGCACCTCGGGCAGTGCTCGTTCAAAGTCCTCTTGCTCGGCGTAAAAGCTGCAGATCTCGTGCTGGGCAAAGTACAGCGCATCGGGCGCACGAAGGATTCGCACAGAGCGGTCTTCTTCCAACACCGGTAGCACCATGCGCACCAGCTGGTTATCGCAAAACTGCGTTTGAACCGGACCTGTCGCCAAAAGCTCGGCGACGGCGCACTTGGCCTCCAACTCCTCAACAAGACGGGAAAAGCCTTCAAAAGCACCTGTACGGTCGACTTTTGCCTGCTCGCGCAATTCAACAACACGGGCCACGTATGGGTCGTCGTCCTCTTCCATGACCTCCAGCTCGTCAGCCGTATCGGCAAGCAGCAGATCGCGCAGCGCCGGCGGCAGCATGCGATGGTCATCACGCGGACGAGCATGAACCTCCGCAGGTTCAATCGTCTCCGGAGCGGTTGACTCATACGCCTCAAGCACACGCTTGCACGGCATATCGTCCATGTCCATGCTCTCAAGATCCTTGGCGACAGGCACGCAATCGGCCAGATAGGCCGCGCGCCCAAAGAAATACGTTGCGACAACGCGCTCGCCCTGCTCACTGTCGGGAGCAGCAATCTGCACATAGCAGCGCGTGATGCAGGTGCCCGCGGCAAAACACGCTGCCGCAAGCGTGAGCGCCACGCGCGCATCGTGCTCCGCGGCCCAGATCGTGCGCGTGTCCTCGTCCAGCTCGTGCCAGGCGTCATCTTGAGCGTCGTATTCACGTTGCGGCATGGCATCAACGACAGACTGCCCAAACCGAACGAGCATGATCCCTTCGGCAACGTTTGCCCGATAGGTATAGTCGAGCCGCGTGACCACGTTAAGTGCCTCGACAATACGCGCGAAGCGGGTACGCACATCCCACTCACCGCCCGGCTGGCAAGCCACCGTACCCGGTTTGCCCCACGGGTTATCGCTCGAGGTTGTATCGAGCAGTCGGGGAACATCGTTGGTCGTCTTGGCGATATGCCACGCATCAAAGAGCGCGCAGCCCTCAAGGCTCGGCGAGGATGCCGCAGGGACCAATCCGGCCCCGATGTGCTCAAGGATGCCGGAGAGACGGTTAAGACGGCACTCGATGGCAAGCAGCATGTCAATCTCGTCCTGGTCCAGCAGGCTGCGATCAAAATTGAGATAGAAAAGCTTTGAGCGATCGATGCGAGCCAGGCTCATCTCGGACTTAGCGGCGATGGTGCGCAAGCGAGGCAAGTCAATTTCACTCATAAGGGCGGCGGCATAGCGCTCGATACCGCTCGGATTCTCGGCATGGTCAACGCGGTAGAGCAGCGTCTCGATAGCGTCAGGTAGCGGTGTCGTGTTAAAGCCCAAAAACACCTCGACCGGCTCGGGCAACTTTACGAGCTTGATCTTGTCGACAACGTTTTGCATACCCTCGTCGAGTCCGTTGGCGTCCGCCGTGCTCGCAATGGTATTTTCGGAGTCAGCGAATATCACGTAGCGCAGGAACATCGATGCCATGAACTCACCGTAAGGAAGGGAGCGGGTCGAATTCCATGTCTCGTGATCGGACTGTTCGCGCATGGGACCTTCGGGAGAGCCGACGGTTCGCGCGCACGCGCGCATCGTGCCGTTTGCTCCCGTCACCATAATCTCACCAATACCGGAGTCCGACTCGTCAAGGACCAGTTCCATGTCGGGATCGTTGGGCAGCGGAGCCTCGCTGACGGGGCGGTCCACCTTGTACACCTCACCCGAAACGCTTACGTAGCCCAAAAGCGACACATGGCTTTTGCCAACGAATTCGACGACATAACAAGATTCATGCTGATCCTCGCCAAAGAGTTTCCAGACCACGCCATATGAGCGTCCCGCAGGCTGCTCGGGCATCGCCGGAAAGCGCTTCTTGGGATCGAGAAACCTGAGCTTGTATGTCGGACGCTCTGCCACGGAATATCACCCTGATCGGTCGCTTGAAGAAGGAGTGGTCGCGAATAAGTCGCGACATCTACTCGGAATCTTACACGAGTCGACAGGAAATCGTCCGCTTCACGCTCGCGCCTCGACCGAGGTTCGAATCCATGCGGTGCTTACGTAAAAGAAAAGCCCCCGTTGCCGGGAGCTTTAATCTCAAATGGTGCGGCGTATAGGATTCCGCGCATCCGCTGCGCGGATCCGCACCGGCTTCGCCCGCCTGCCGGCGTGCTCGCCCGCTCGCTAAAAACGCCCCGCGTTTTCTTGGCGCTCGCGCCTCGACCGAGGTTCGAATCCATGCAGCGGCGACATAAAAGAAAAGCCCCCGTTGCCGAAGGCTTCAAGTTCAATTGGTGCGGCGTATAGGATTCGAACCTATGACGTTCTGATTCGTAGTCAGACCCTCTATCCAGCTGAGGTAACGCCGCAACGCACGGATTATTATGCACGTGACCCCTCGATGGGTCAAGCGACAATTTGGAAAAATTTTACGAAGTGATGATTAAGATACTCGCGCCTCGACCGAGGTTCGAATCCATGCAGCGGTGGCATAAAAGAAAAGCCCCCGTTGCCGGAGGCTTTCGATTTCAATTGGTGCGGCGTATAGGATTCGAACCTATGACGTTCTGATTCGTAGTCAGACCCTCTATCCAGCTGAGGTAACGCCGCAGCGCAAGACATATAAAACCACTTTAGTTCATTAGAGTCAAGCAAAATCTCAAACTTTTTTCGCGCGGGCCGCAATTTGTCACGCTGCACCACGAGCATCAGCGCTTTTCGTACGATCGATTGGCTTTTCGATCACATCGAACCCGACGCCAAGCTCCCCCAGAAGCGACCGCACCCGTTGGGCACAGTCGTAGTCGGCAAACGAAATGCTCAGCATTCGGGCCACCTGATTAGAAGATCCAACGCCATAGAAGTGCTCAAGGACAACAAGCGCCTCATGCGCCACAAACGTCTCGACCACATGCGGCGACTCCTCATAGCACCATTGCGTCAATGGTCCCTCACTCGTCTGCCGAACCACCAGGCCACCCATGCCAGACGGCTCACACGTTACAAGCAGGTACTCCCCACCCTCGTCGCTCTCAAACAAAACCACCCGATCATCAAACAGCTCCATCGCGTCCCCTTTCTCTCGCTCTTATTTAGCAAAAGCATAACAGGTAGATAGCTGTATACAGAACAGTTGTTCGTGTGTTTTCTATTGAGCTGTCCGCACGGCATGGTATGGACCTGCGCACGAAATAGGGCGCCCCCGAAGGAGCGCCCTTGCATATCCCCTATGCAGCCAAGTTACGCGACCGGCTCGATCTTCTCGAGACCGCCCATGTAAGGACGCAGAACCTCGGGGATCGTGATGGTGCCGTCGGCGTTCTGGTAGTTCTCCAGAATGGCAGCCATGGTACGACCAGCCGGCAGGCCGGAGCCGTTAAGGGTGTGCAGGTAACGCGAGCCCTTGAAGTTCTCGGGGTCGCGGTACTTGATGTTGGCGCGGCGGGCCTGGAAGTCGCCGCAGTTGGAGCAGGAGCTGATCTCCTTGTAGGCGTTGTAGCTCGGCAGCCAGACCTCGACGTCGTAGGTCTGACGGGCAGAGAAGCCCAAGTCGCCGGTGCACAGGCTAATCACGCGATACGGAAGGCCCAGCTGCTGCAGCAGGTACTCGGCCTCGGCGGTCATGCTCTCGAGCTCCTCGTCGGACTCCTCCGGCTTAGCGAACTTGACCATCTCGACCTTGTCGAACTCGTGCTGACGGATGATGCCGCGGGTGTCGCGACCGGCGGAACCGGCCTCCTCGCGGAAGCAGGGGGTGAAGGCGGTGTAGCGGCGCGGCAGGGTGTCGGCGTCGAGGACCTCGCCGGCGTGCAGGTTGGTGAGCACGACCTCGGCGGTGGGGATCAGGAAGTTGTCGCCCGAGACGTGATAGGCGTCGTCCTCGAACTTGGGCAGCTGACCCGTGCCAAACATGGTCTGACGCTTGACGACGATGGGCGGCCACCACTCCTTAAAACCACGGCTGGTGTGCGTATCGAGGAAGAAGTTGATGAGGGCGCGCTCCAGGCGGGCGCCGGCGCCACCGAGAACGGTAAAACGGCTGCCGGAGAGCTTGTTGCCGCGCTCGAAGTCGAGGATGTCCAGATCGGTGCCCAGATCCCAATGCGGCTTAAAGTCGAAGTCGAACTCGCGCGGGGTGCCCCAACGACGGCGCTCAATATTCTCGTCCTCGTCCTTGCCGTACGGCGTGGCCTCGCAAGGAATGTTGGGCAGGTGAGCCATGAAGTCGTACTGCTCCTGCTCGAGAGCAGTACGGCGCTCGGCCAGACCGTCAATCTTCTCGTTGACGGCGCGCACGGCCTCCTTGGCGGCCTCGGCCTCGTCCTTCTTGCCCTCCTTCATCAGGGCGCCGATCTTCTTGGACTCGGCGTTGCGCGTAGCCTGGAGCTCCTCGACCTCGGTGATGACGGCACGGCGCTCGTCGTCGAGCTCAAAGAACTTCTCGCGATCCCAAGACGTCTGGCGGTTAGCCATGGCGACATCGATGGCATCGGGGTTCTCGCGAACAAACTTGATATCAAGCATTAGATCCTCCGGCGATATACATTCCATTTAGGTTGCAACCTTGTACATGTATGGGCAAGTATATACTTATGAGCGTTTACGACCCAACTCAACTACGCAAGAAGGCACCCAATGGACGCAGTTTTTTCCTTTTTGTTTGGCACCCGCACCGGTTTTGCCATCCTTTTCGCCGGCGGCATCCTGTTATTTGCGATTCTTGCCTTTGTAATGGAGAAGCGTACCCATAAGATGTACGTCGACCGCGGACCCAAGTCCGAGGATGAGGAAGACAGCTTCTGGGACTAACCTGCCAAAAAGGGACAGGTTTATTTTGGTCTGTTTTATCTGGGCAAACGCAAGCGCCCCGCAACTGGAATTGAGCCAGTTGCGGGGCGCTTTTCGCTAAAAGGACAAAACCGCAGAAAATACCTGCCAAAAATAAACCCGTCCTTTTTTTGGTCGGTTTTACTGGAGAGTTGCGTCGATTGCCTTGACCAGGGCGCTGCGCATGCCAGCGTCCTCGAGCGCAACGACGCCCTTGATGGTGGCACCACCGGGCGAGCATACGGCATCCTTCATCGCCGCAGGATGCTGGCCAGTTGCAAGCTGCAGCTTTGCCGTACCTAGCACCATCTGGCTCACAATGCGATAGGCATCGGCACGCGGGATACCGTGCTTGACCGCCGCATCGCCCAGGGCCTCGATTGCCATGGCGACAAATGCCGGAGCGCAACCACCCACCGTGCCGCCCACAAACAGCAGGCTCGTATCGAGCTCGACCACCGCACCGAGCTTGCCAAGCAGATCAAGCACCACGGCGCTCTGCTCATCACTAAGCGTGGAAGCCTTCTCGCAAGCGATGACGCCCTCGCCCACCGAAACCGGTGTGTTGGGCACCGTCGAGATATGCGCGACGCCCGGCAGGACCTGCTCCCACTTGGCACTGTCCCAGGTCCAGGCAACCGACAGAACGACCTTTTTGGCAAGAGCATCCTTGAGCGGGGCGAATACCTTCTCGATCATGTACGGTTTGACCGCAGCGACCACGATATCGGATGCGGCGACAACCTCGGCGGCATCGTGGCAGGCGACCATGCCGCGCGCCTCGCAGCGCTCAACCAGTGCGTCGTAGCGACCCGCGCAGGCGCACATGTCGCTCGCAGCTACACCGGCAGCGATCCAGCCATCGGCCATAGCGCTCGCCATATTGCCAAAACCGACAAATCCAATCTTCATATCTCATAGTCCTTTCAGACACATTCCTCAAAACGAAAGGTATTGTCCCACGCCATTGTTTCGTATTGCCGACCTATTTGTGATACGGCTCGCCACGGCTGATCTTGCAGGCGCGGTAGATTTGCTCCAGCAGCACCACGCGCGCCAAGTTATGCGGCAAGGTAATGCGTCCAAAGCTGAGCATCTCGTCGGCGCGGGCGCGCACCTCATCGCTCACGCCGTCCGAACCGCCAATCACAAAGGCGATGTCGCTGCTGCCTCGTAGCATAAGATCGTCGAGCCTCGCCGAGAGCTCCTCACTCGAACGCTCCTTGCCCTCGATAGCCAGCAGGATCACATGCGCTCGAGACGGCAATGCAGCAAGAATTGCCGCCCCCTCCTTGTCGCGCGCGGCATCCACGCCGCCCGCCTTAGCCGGGTCGATATCGGCCACCTCGCGGATATCCACCTTGGCATAGGCGCCTAGGCGCTTGGTGTACTCAGCGCACGCGTCCTTCCAAAAGCGCTCTTTGAGCTTGCCAACACAAACGACGGTGTATTTCACGCGTGCCTACTCCTTTGACTCGTTCTGAACCTTACCGGCAGCCAGCATCTGCTCGAACATAGAGGCCGACTGCGAAAAGTCGCTCGGCAGCACGACCGTCGAGGTTTTACCCGTGCGAGCGAACTCCGTCATCATCTCGGACCACTGCGTAAACATGAACAGTTGGTTGGCCTCGTCATTGCCGACACCCGTCTCTTGGATGATCTCGAGCGAATCTTTGATACCCAGCGCGATGGCCTTGCGCTGGTTGGCGATGCCCTCGCCCGCCTTTTCCATAGCCTCAGCCTCGGCGGTCGCCTCGGTGACGCGCTTGATGCGGTCGGCCTCAGCGAGCTCCTGTGCCGCAGCGCGCTTGCGCTGGGCAGCGTTGATGTCGTTCATGGAGTTCTCAACCTCGGTCGGCAGTGCGATTTTGGTGATGAGCGTCGACACGAGGGTGAAGCCGTAGGCGGCCATCTGCTCGGAAACGGTAGCGTTGACATCCTTGGCGATGTCATCCTTCTTGGCAAAGACCTCATCGAGTGTGTAGACGGGGATCGAAGAGCGCAGGGCGTCGGTGATGAAGTCACGCATCTGGTCGACGGGCTCCTGCAGCATGTAGTAGCTCTTGTAGATACCCGAATCTGCCGGGCCGGCGCCCATGTCATAGCTCACGTGGTACTGAGCAGAGACCTCAAGGCCGATGGTCACGTTGTCCTGGGTCTTAACGTCGATGCCAAAACCGTTTTTCATGGTGCGCAGGCTCACCGTGGCGGCCTTGCGGTCGATCACGGGCACCTTCATGTGGAAGCCCGCGTTGACGATGCGGTTAAACTTGCCCAGGCGCTCGATGATCACGGCATGCTGTTGTTCAACGACATAGCAGGCGTTGGGAAGCAGCAGCAACAGGATGATGATGGGAATCAAAAGGCTGGTAAGGGCGGCGATGATACCGGACAACAGCATGGTCTCTCCTCTGATAGGCACACGTTGGCATTAGGATACCCGCACGAAGCAGCAACGTGACATCAACAAGAGGCCCATAACAAAAAGCTCCCATTGCTGGGAGCTCTTTCATTTAATGGTGCGGGCGAAAGGACGTCCGCGTATCCGCTTCGCGGATCCGCACCGGCTTCGCCCGCCTGCCGGCGGACTCGCCAGCTCGCTAAAAACGCTCCGCGTTTTCTTTACGCTCGCTCCTTCGCAGGTTCAAGTCCCTGCGATGGACCCGTAACAAAAAAGCTCCCATTGCTGGGAGCTCTTTCATTCAATGGTGCGGGCGAAAGGACTTGAACCTTCATGGGGTTGCCCCCATACGGACCTGAACCGTACGCGTCTGCCAATTCCGCCACGCCCGCGTGCAGGAATTAGAATAACGGAGCGCCATCGCGAACGCAAGAACTATTTTTGAAAAAGTTTGCAGGCATTTTCCCAAGCTGCTCGCGCGATTGCCTCAGCATCCTCGCCGGTACGATCGACACGGTCGTTGACCAGCGTGTTTGCCGTGATAGAAATCATTGCCGGCTCGCATTCAAGACCGCGGATGGGCTCCGGAGCCATATACGGGCAATCCGTCTCGAACATAATTCGATCGAGTGGGGTTGCCGCAAATGCCTCGCGCACGTCGTCGTTGCGCTTAAAGGTGGCCGCACCACCATAGGCGATATAGCAGCCCAGCTCCACAAAGCGCTCCATCGTGGCGCGGTCCTCGCCAAAGCAGTGCAGCACACAACCGGCCTGGGGCACGCCCACCTCACGAAGCACGTTGTAGGCGTCCACGTGCGAGGTACGCTCCTGGTCCGTGTCCTCGTGACGCAGATGCAGCTCCACCGGCACGTTACGGCACACGGCAAGCTCGAGCTGGCGCGCCATGCAGTCAATCTGCACGTTATGGGGTGCCGGCGCGATATCGTCGTCATAGTCCATGTGGTAGTCCAGGCCGATTTCGCCAATACCGGCGCATAAGGGGTCATCGAGTGCGGCAACGACCTGTGCGTGAACGTCGTCGGTATAGTCCGGCGCGCCATACGGATGCACGCCGGCAAGATACTTGATCTGCGGGATATCCTGCATCGGCAGAATCTCGCGCGTCAGCCAGTCGCTATAGTCCGTCACGCTGCGTTTATCAGCGATGGGGTCGAACATCGTCACCAACAGGTCGACGCCCGCCGCCTTGGCACGCACGAGCGTCTCAGGCACATCCTTGCCCCAGAACGAAAGCAGATGCGCATGCGTGTCGGCAAGCGGTGCCAAGGGCACGGGACAAGCAACCGTCTTCTTTTTCTTGGTAAACGTCACACGTTCGGCATTAGGCATCATGGATTAGCTCCTGGGCCAGACGGACAAAGTCAGCAACATCAAGCGTCTCGGCGCGCGTGGTGGGTGCAATACCGCAAGCCTCAAAGGCAGCATCGAGCACGTCCTTGGCAAAGCCGTTGGCGCTCATGGAATTGCGGATGGTCTTGCGACGCTGAGCAAATGCAGCATCAATCACGCGGGCCACAAATTCGCGATCGAGCCCCTCGGGCACCACGCCGTCAACACGGTCGATACGCACGACGGCCGAGTCCACGTGCGGCGCCGGCATAAAGCAACGCGGCGGCACCTCAAAGCGACCCGTCACCTGCGCGTACAGGCCGAGTTTTGCCGTGTAGCCGCCATAGGTCTTGTTACCGGGCGTTGCGGCAATGCGATCGGCAACCTCCTTTTGCACCATGACGACGGCACGCTTGAGCGCCGGCATCGTCTGGAAAAATTGCAAAATGATCGTCGCTGCCACGTTATAGGGCAAGTTCGCGACAAATACCGTGGGCTCGCCGCCGGCAGCCTGCTCAATCTGCTCCGGGCCCACCTTAAGCGCGTCGCCCATGATAAAGCGGAAGTTGGCATAGTCGGCGGCGTGGGCGTCGAGCACCGGTTCGAGCTCAGGATCGGCCTCAATGGACGTAACGCACGCCGCCTCCTGCAACAGCGCAAGCGTGAGCGTACCAACGCCCGGACCCACCTCGAGTACGCGCTCGTCACCTGTAAGCTCGGCAAGCTCGCAGATACGCTCGATCACATGATTGTCGATTAGAAAGTTCTGGCCCAGGCGATGCTTGGTCGCAAGGCCAAACTCCTCCAGCAGCTCCCTTGTTGCCGTGGGGTTTGCCAAAGGCGAAGTTGTCATGGTTGCCTCCTTAGCATGATGGCGGCGTCTTGAAACAAAAGGGCATGGACCGTGGCGGCCATGCCCTTACAGCTAAACAGCAAATTGCCGATATGGCGCGCTGCGTCTTAGCCCAGACGCGGGAACAGCGGCTCGCCCTTCTCGACAGGCTGACCGCCGGCAAGCAGGCCCCAAGCGCAAATGCCCTTGAGGTCGTCGGTCGCGGCCTCGTCCTCGCAGGACAGGCGGCGCAGGGCCTCGGCAGAGGTCTGAGGCATGAGCGGCATCAGCAGGTGGGCGGCAATGCGGATGGCCTCGAGCAGGTTGTAGATCACAAACGCCAGCTCGTCAGCCTTGGCCTCGTCCTTGGCAAGTGCCCAAGGCTCAGAGTCCTCGATGTAGTGGTTGGCGGCATGGATGAGCTCCATGACCTCGTCCTTGGCTCCGCCGTAATCGAGCACGTCCATCTTGGCCATGTAGCGCTCGACCAGACCATCGGCGATCTTTGCCAGCGGGTTGTCGAACGCATCGAACGATGCGGGCTTGGCGGGCGCGCAACCATCAAAGTACTTGCCGCTCATGTTGAGCGAACGCGAGATAAGGTTGCCCCAGCTGTTGGCCAGGTCGGCGTTGTAGACCTGCTCCATGCGGTCGAAGCTGATGGCACCGTCGGTGCCGGGGACCACGTCGGTCATAAAGTAGTAGCGATAGCCCTCGACGCCCAGCATGTCGATAACGTCCTGCGGAGCGATGGCGTTGCCGCGGCTCTTGGACATCTTCTCGGCCTTGCCGGTCTCGGCATTGCGCACGGTCAGGAAGCCGTGGGCAAAGACGTGCTCGGGCAGGGCCTCGCCGATGGCCATGAGCATGGCGGGCCAAATGACGCAGTGGAAGCGGATGATGTCCTTACCCACGATGTGGAACTGCGCGGGCCAGCGATAGGCCAGCTCGGCACGCGCCTCGTCGGTGTCGACACCGTAACCGACGGCCGTCATATAGTTGAGCAACGCATCGAACCACACGTAGGTCACGTGACCCTCGTCAAACGGGACCTGAATGCCCCAGTCAAAGCTCGTACGGCTCACGGAAAGGTCGTTGAGGCCGCCCTCGACAAAGCTGCGAACCTCGTTCATGCGGAACGCAGGCTCGACAAAGTCGGGATGCTCGTCATAGAGCTTAAGCAGCTTGTCCTGGAAGGCGGAAAGCTTAAAGAAGTAGGACTCCTCCTGCACGCGCTCAAGCGGACGGTGGCAGTCGGGGCACAGGTGCTGGCCGACGCTGCCGTACTCCTCGTCGCCCTTCTGGACCTGCGTATCGGTGAAGTAGGTCTCGTCAGGCACGCAATACCAGCCGTCGTAGCTGCCCTTATACAGGTAACCGGACTCCTTCATGCGCTCCCACAGGTACTGCACGGCATGATGCTGGCGCGGCTCGGTGGTGCGGATGAAGTCGTCGTTGGAAATCTCGAGCTTGCTCCAAAGCTCCTTGAAGTGCGGGGCCTGGCTGTCGGTCCACTCCTGCGGCGTCATGTTGTGCTTGGCTGCGGCCTCGGCGACCTTCTCGCCGTGCTCGTCCATGCCGGTCAGGAACTTGACGTTATAGCCGGCGGAGCGGCGATAGCGAGCCTGAACGTCGGCGATGATGGTGGAATAAGCCGTGCCCAGGTGCGGATCGGCGTTGACGTAGTAGATGGGCGTCGTGATAAAGAACGAAGGCTTGCTTTGATCCATGGGGTTTGTCCTCCAGAAAAACGTTGCATACAGGGGATGATTCTAGCGCAAGGGCTGGATATCCTCCATCTATTGCATATCGAGCACCATGGCATAGACATCGCGCTTGCGGCGCGAATACTTCTGAGACAGGCGTTTGGCCACCGCAGAGGCGGGCTCCCCCTCCTCGAGCGCGGTGCGGATATCCTCGCGCAGGGCCTCGTCGGGATCCGCTACCGCAGCGCCAACCGGCGCGATGCCGGCCTCCTCATCCTCGCTCGGCGGCGCGATGACCAGCGCAATCTCGCCCTTTACCTCGCCGCGAGCACGCAGCTCCTCGGCAAGCTGGTCAGCGGGCCCGCGCAAGACCTCCTCGTGCAGCTTGGTGAGTTCGCGGCAGACGGCAACCTCACGCTGGGGAAAGACCTCCGCCACGGCCTCGAGCGTCGCCACGATGCGATGTGGAGACTCGTAGAAGATGAGTGCGCCGGGCACCACGGCAAGGCGCTGCAAACGGCGCACACGGTCGCCGTGCTTTCGGCCCAAAAAGCCCTCGAAGAAAAAATGCTCGCAGGGAATGCCGGACGAAACAAGCGCCGTGACGCAAGCAGAGGGCCCGGGAATAACTTCGACGGGCAAATCGGCCTCACGCGCCGCCTCGACCAGCGCCTGGCCGGGATCGGACACGCTCGGCATGCCGGCGTCCGAGGCAAAGGCGAGGGTCTCCCCCGCCAGCAGACGGTCGACCAGGCCGGTGGCGCGGCTGGCGATCACATTCTCGTCGCAACGGACAAGCGGCTTGGAAATGCCCAGGTGCATCAGCAGCTTTGACGTCACGCGCGTGTCCTCGCAGCAGATGGCATCGGCGGCGGCAAACGCCTCGCCAACGCGCGGGGACAGGTCGCCCAGGTTGCCGATGGGCGTGCCGACCACATAGAGTTTGCCCGTATGGGCGCTGTTTTGCGTCATATCAACCTATTCAATCATGCCGCGCTCGAGCGTACCGAGCGCCGCGCGGGCGTCCCATGCTGCAATGCGCTTCTCGGTCTTCCACGTTTGGAAGAACCAACCGGCAGCCGGCGCAAACGAAGCCAGCTGGTTGGCGATAAACACGCGCTCGTAGGCATTGCGGCCCTCGGGCGTAACCGACGAGTTGGCAAAGATCGCCGCACCCGACCATTCGCCCACCAGCACGGGGAACCCTGTCGAAATCGCTTCTTTAAGCTCGCGCTTGTTACGCGAAATCGCCGTCGTCAGCCCGCGGGGGCTCGTGATGTCGAGCGCATACTCGTCGCGGTAATGGTACAGGTGAAGGTCCATGTAGACGTTCTTGTACTTGGCGCCGCGCATAAAATGCTTCCACTCGCTGGGATGCCCCGACGACGAGAAGACGACGATTTTATCCTCGGGCATATACGAACGGACGAGCTCGTAGGCATCGCGATAGAAATTGCGCAGGTAGTGAGCAGGAATGCCATCCGTCATGGTGAAGAGGCTCTTGTGAACGCTCATCTGCGGCGTGTCCAGCAGCTCAATGCCCAGCAGGCTCTCGGCCTCGCCATAGCGATCGGCCAAGCGCTCGAGCACGTCGAGTGCGACATGACGGCCGTTGGTGGACGAATGCCACTCGGCGACAGCCTCCGGCGTGGTGGGTGAATCGTTGGAATCGCCCTGGCCACCGGGCACAGTTGCCAGATCGAGCAGCACGCGGATGTCGTACTTGGCAGCCCACTCAATCGCGCGGTCGATGTAATCGACAACCGATATGTAGGAGGCATCGGACTCCTGTGAGCCAAAGGCATACCAGGGCACCGGCAGACGCACGGCATTGAGACCGATCTGCGCCATGCGGCGAAAATCGTCCTCGCTCACAAACGTCTCGTAATGGCGGCGCATGCGCTCGTTATAGGCGGCGGTACCCATGGCCTCCTGTAGCTCGGCCGCGTTGGATGCACCGGTCGCCGCGTACAGCGACGGGGTCACCCAAGGCTCGGGAATAAACCAGCCAGAGAGATTAACGCCGAGTATCCTCTCCATCACTGCCCCCTTCGGATCATGCAGGTCGAACCCGCATTGTATTGCATAGGATAAGTATCGTTTTGAGTATACCCGCGTGTGCGGACAGGCGACCGAACGGTCTGTAAAGTGACGCGAAAGTGGGAGGAATGTCTGGGGCGGGCGGACTCGGAATGGTGCGACGAGGTGTGTACGCGCGCCGGAGGCAGGCACCGGAAAGCGCGTCCCGTTCTATCGCTCAATAATGGGGCGCATTTTCCGCAGAACCCTACATAAAAGAAAAGGACCCCTTTGCAGAGGTCCTAGTCAATTCAAGGTGGCGGGGAAGGGAATCGCGTCCGCGCGCTGCGCGGACGGACCGCTGCGGCGCTTACGCGCCTTGCGAGCTGCGCTGGCAAACGCTTACGCGTTTACTCAGCTCCGCGCCCTCACGGGGTTCGATTCCATGTAGGGACCGCATAAAAGAAAAGGACCCCTTTGCAGAGGTCCTAGTCAATTCAAGGTGGCGGGGAAGGGAATCGAACCCCTGACACGAGGATTTTCAGTCCTCTGCTCTACCAACTGAGCTACCCAGCCATTTGAGGTGTGCCTTGTTTCAAGGCTTGATTAGTATAACCAAGGACGCGTTCCGGTCAACCGAGAATTTCAAAAAAGTTTTTGAGCACAGCCTCGGTTCTTTAAATCGGCACGTCAGAGGCATCAGCCGGCAGCAAGAAGTTTTTCGCTCAGAGCCGCACGGGCAAACTCACTTGGCGTCATCCCCTCGGCAGCCGCCCGTCGACGAATGGCCTCCTTCATTCCCAGAGGAATCTTGACCGACAGCGTTGCCGTCCCCTCACCTGAGAGTGGGGGCCGTCCATGCACGATCCCACCAACGGTGTGTTCGCCATCCGGAAACTCTCCGCGCTCGTACGACTCGCACCACGCGTCAATCATTTCATCCGTTACAACCTGACCATTAGCGGCCGTATACGTCTTGCCCATCATCGACCCCTTTGCCGAGCCCGTTCAATCTCCTGCCAAAATTTCTTCTGGACTGGAGACAAGGCATGAATGATAAGCCACCCACGGACAAGCTCGACCGCGACAAGCTCCACGCTTCGTCCGTCTGGGAGCCATCCAATCGCAAGCCATCTCGGCGGCTCGTCCTTCGACTCGCGACGAATGCACTCAGTAACCGCAAGCCAAGCGCTAAGCACCTGCTTTTCCGTCAGGTGCTTTTTAGCGTTGGGATGGATCTCAACATCCGTGCATCTTCTCCTCCATCTTACCCAATTTCGTATGACGAAAGTCCGCTATCGCCAATTCTTAAGCCGGCACGCGTTGGAGAGCAGGGGTCGAAACAATGATTGAAGGGCGCTCTAGTGCGGCCCAGGCGCCGGGGCAGGAGCACATACGCCAGGGACGTACGTTTTCGTAGCGCGCGAGGATATTGCCGTCGCGATCGATGAAGGCGATGTCGATGGGATAGGCCATAAAACACGTATGGACCGAAGAGCAGCGTGGAAATGCCATGACGAGCGGCAGACCGTTGGCGGCAACCGGGCACCGTCCCAGCATGCCGCGCAGGCGCACGGCAAACGACTCCGCCACCGCAAACTCGGCCGGCGTCCAGCCCAGCCTATTGAGTGCCCGCGCGTAGGCGATGTAGGACGAGACCGCGGTCACATGACCACCCCCGGACGCCATGGATCGACCGTCACCGCGCGCTCGTGTGACAACTTTGCCGGTGCCCCCAGCGAAACGCCGGCGATGCTGAGCGAGCTCGGCCACGGCTCATAGCGCATGGTGCAGGTGTAGGTCCTAAACGTGCCGGAAAGCGAAAGCAAACCGCCATCCGATGTCGTCGCACCCTGTTCGCTCGAGACCTCGATCAGCAAGTCATAGCCTTCCATGGCATGTTGGATCTGAGCCTGAACGGTCGCGGAAGCATCGATGGAGCTGCCATCGCCCTCCCCGCTCGGCGCCACGGCATGTGCTAGCACGATATCGGGCACCACGCGATCGAAGCGTGCGACCGCACCGGCAAAGACCATGACGTTGTACACGATAAGCGCCAGAACCAGCAGGACGGGCGTGACCACGGCCATCTCGACCGTCGCCTGGGCGCGCTCCTCGCAAAGGCGCGTGCGGATGCCCATTACGACCCACCGCCCAGGGCACCCGCCAGTGTGGTGACATCGACGGTAAGTGGGATGGAACCGCCGCCGGGCAGCGGAATCTCCGCAAGCGTGAACGTCGTGCCGCTGATGGTGCGCTCGACTTGATATTCCAGCGCTTCGCAAAGCGCCTTGGGGTCGGTCACGCCCAACGGAATACTTCGTAGCTCGTCCTGCGCATTAGAAAGAGCCGTGATGTCAGACCCCGGGCTCTTGATGACATTGGCGGTGTCGGTCAGCACCGGCTTTCGCAGGCGCAAGTCGCACGGCTCCAAGCCCAGCGCCGCCACGGACGCCGAAACGGTATCGCCAAGCCACGACGCAATGGAGCCCAACGCGCCGTTGCCCCCTCCTAGGCCCTTAATCATCTCGTCCATAAGTTCGTCGGCCGAACCTTGGATGTCTCCGTATCCCACAAGCAGCCGTCCCCAGACATCCATGACGCCATCGAGTACGCCGGCAACGCCACCCGAGCGTCCCTTCAATGTCGAGAAAAATCGCGAAAGCACGTTGTTTTGCGCCGTCGCCTCATCGGGCGCCAGCACCGCGGCAGAGATGGCACCGCGATCGCCAAGCCTGACTGCCGTGTTAAACGAAGAGTTGAGCTCATCGGGACTCGAGATGGCACCCGAAGCCGCAAAGGCAACCACGCCGTTGCGGCCAGGTGGGGCGATACGCGGGCGCTCGCCGGAAAGCTCCTTGATGGCCTGGTCAAACGCATTGCCCGCACGATCGGCCTCATCCTCGGTCTGACGCTCAAGTTCGAGTTCTTTGTTGCGGCATTCGACGTAGTCTTCCAGGGCGTCTTTGAACTTGTCAAAGTGGTATTCGAAGCCGTTTTCGATAGAAGTCGAAGGCGCTGCAACGGCACCGAGCGACGAAACGCCAAAATGGCATCTGTTGCATCTGTCCTGCCCGTCATAATCAGCAACCGAGGCTAACCCGCCTGGCGACCCCTTCTTATAGTTGGGGCAACTCGTTCCGTAATGCAGATACGTCTTGCCATCGATGGCACTGGTTGGCCACGCCGCATCGGTATAGAGTTCCGTCGCTCGCACCTCGTCAGCGTTGCGCGGCAACAGCGGGATATGGGAAGTGACTGCATCTCCGTCCTCGGTTACATATGCACGATTGACCTCTGTACTCGCATAGGTGTAAAACGCCTTGCGCGCCGCCGACTCCGCCTTCATCTCGACGCTTGAGCCCTGAGGTGCCTCGTTTGCAAGGCGCAAGCGGTAATAGGCCTTCGCGCGATCGAGCGCCACTTGCGGCTCCCATGTGACACTCGAGGCATAGTGCGGATTCTCAATATCCGAAAGCTTCGCCAAGCTCCTCGCGCGTTCCCACATGCACGAACAGTTTCCGACTGCGCCTCTGTCCGACCAACCGCAGTCGGCAAGCCAGGCGCGTTCCTTGGCCTTTGACGTTTTTTCGGACGCTTTCTTCAGTTCCTTGGCAGCATAGTCAAGGTCTTTTGAGGTGCTCTCGATGGCATCGGTCGAGATCTCGGACCCCTCGAGCGCAGCGAAGTCCGACTCGGATGTCTTGGGCACGGCAAGCGCCGTACCGGTATAGGTCACACTATCGGTATCCTGCGCCGACACCGCCTGCGTGGCACGCGCGGCGATCAGATACGGCAGGGCCGTCTCGATTTTCTGTAAGCCTTCCGATGCGCTTTTGGCAAACTTGTTGCGCGTTTTAATGATCTCAATCCCGGTGTCGACCATATTGCCGGCAACCGGCTCGGCACCCGGGATGAGGATGGCGACCAGGCCCGTCCCGATCGTGGCAAACCCCGCCAGCCCCAGACTCAAGATGCTCGCATCAACCACCGTGGCAGCCGTGTGATAGGACGACACTACGTTGGCACCCGCCAGCGCGCCGCTATCAGCCGCCACCTGGGTATCCCCGGCACGCGACATGCTCCATATCGCCGCGGTCGACGAAAACAACAATGTGAGCACCACTAGGATGACCACCGCAGAGGAGAGCGTGGTGTAGGCACCGTCTTCGATAAACAGGTCGATACCGGCTCGACCCATAAAGCCGCCTCGTTTGCGGAGAGCGCCTGGTCGACGGCGGGCCGCAAACCCTTGCGCCACCCGCAACAGGCAGCGCCTAATCCCATGCAGCAATCCACGAATCATAATCTCCCTCCAGCCATTCGGGACGCGATTGATACGAGACATCGACCTTGAGCTCAACGTAGCCGCCCTCGGCGGTACCACCCATAGCCTGCGCAAACGCACCGATCACAGGCAACGGCTTGACCTCGCCGGAAACGGACACGGACGAGACGCCACCCGCACCGGCCCGGCCAAGCTCGATATCCCACGACAACGGCCCGCCGGCATGAAAGATCGAAACGTTGGGCACTGCGGCAAGTCGGCGGCGGGTGAACTCCTTAAGATCGTCGTCCTCCGCCGTCGTCGTGGTCATGAGCCGCGCGGTCTCGGCGGCGGCAGACTCCATGACCGCGCGCGTATAGAGCAGGCACACCGGTTGCAGCGCGAGAAGGATGAGTGTCAGAAACGTCGGCAGCAAAAAAGCGGCCTCGACCGTAGACTGCGCCCGGTCCTCGCGCGCGGCATCAATACAACGCGATGTCCTTAGCGGCCGCAGCGGCGTCGATAACCGACGTCGAGGCAACGCCATGGGATGCCGCCCGCTCAACCAGCGCCGCCAAGCGCCCATCGGTGCCGGCACGCCAAAGTCCCGCGATCGCCAGCACGATCGATAACAGCGCCACCGTGACGATGGCGTATTCGACCGTCGCCTGGGCAGATTCCTCACGCAGGACATCATGCATTTCACGATCCCTCCTTTGAGTCCGTTGCCTGCGGGCTCAGGCGCACGGCGCGCAGACGACACGAAGCATCGCCAGCATCCGCGGCAATTGTCACCATATCGACCCAGCCGCGTTCGTCGCGCACGATGGCGCCCCACACGTTTCCCTTGATGTCGAGATAGCCGCTCAGAGCAAGTTGCGCCGTGGGTACCTCGCGATAGGCACGCAGCATATCCGCCGCCGCTTCGGTCATCGGTCGGTCCTCGGACCATGCAAGCCGGACCGCAATCGCGTTGCCCTCAGGCGAATCCGTCGCAGTGCCAGACCGCTTGTCGAGCGTCCGCAGAAAGGTTTGCGCCGTGACAGCGACATCCGAATCGTCCGCATCTCGCATCTCATCTTTTTGAGACGCCACCGCCGAATCTGAGCCCAAATCGGAGGCGGTCCCAGGACGCTGCTGCCGCGCGGCGTTAAGCCCCCAAAGCACCGCCGCTATCGCCACGGTCAGGCAAGCAAACACCAGCAGCACCCCGATGGGGCGCTCGCCCTCTACAGGCTGTTGATGCCCTCGCTGATAGCGTTCCATAGATCTTGGACCTTGCCCTTAAATGCGACGATGGCGATAATCGCGATCACCACGAGCACGCCGACCAAGATGGCATACTCGGTGGTACCCTGTGCACTCTCCTCCTGCAATAGTTCCTTGGCGCGCTGACGAACATGTGCCGCCCGGCAAAACGCCCAGCCCTGGACCTTGCCAGCAGCGTCAGTCATCGTGTTCATGTATTCCTCCCTACATCATCCCGCCTGCTCCCAGCAGCGGGCCCAATATGGACAGAAGCAACGCCGGCAAGATGAGCGTGCCGGTGGGAATCAGCAGCTTGACGGGTGCACGCTCGATCTCGCGCTCGACCGCGGCGCGATGAGCCGCACGGATCTCGCGACTTTGAGCGGCCAGCGTCTCGGCAAGTGGGGCACCCAGGGCGAGCGCCTGCCCCACCGTGATGGCAAAGGTCTCGAGCGCTCGCACGTCCAGGTCGCGCGCGGCGGCCAACAACTCGTCCTCACGCGTGCCCACGCCCACCTGCCACGCCATGCAGGCGCGCTCAAGGCGAAGAGCCAGCACTGACCGGCGGTTGGCGCAGAAAATCTCAAGCGCCGCATCAAACGAAAGACCGGCCGAAAGACCCAAGCGCACAACATCGATCATCTCGGACACTTCGCCGAGCGACACTCGCGCCGGGCCGCCCGCTCCAACCGCGCCCTTCACTCGCGCGGTCAGAGCATCGACCACCGAGCGACCCGCGGCAGCGACCAGCACCGCCTCGCGCTTGCAGGCCCCTGCGATCTTGCGTGCATCCGCCCGATCCAAACCCGTCGCGACAAATACACTCAGGGCGCACAGGCAAGCCGCAACTGCAACCGGGGCGCTCATAGCTCCACCCGCATAATGCGCCGGATAACCACCAGGGCAACGGCGTTGAGGGCAAGACCCAGCACCACAGCGCCCGCGCCGGCAGGCGTCGCAAGACCGCGACGAAAATCTGCCGAAAGCAGCGCCAACACCGCGCACATGCCCGCCGGCATCGCCGCGACCATATGCGCAGACATGCGAGCCTGCGACGTCTTAACATCCAGGCGGCGCTTGAGCTCAATGCGCTCCCCCACCATGCTCGACGCCTCGGACAGTAAGTCGGCAAGCGGAGCGCCGGTGCGCTGAGACACCTTAAGCGCCAAGGTCACAAGCGAAAGACCGGGGGCGTCGATACGCACGAGCAAGTCATCGAGCGCGTCGGTCGCCGAGATGCCGCAATCGATCGCCGCCGCCACCCGCAAAAACTCGGTATGCACTGGCTCTTGCGCATGAGCGCCCACAAAGCGCATGCCCTGAGCCAGCGAATGTCCCGAGGCAAGCGACATGGAAAGTGCGGTAAACGCCTCGGGCATTGCCTCTTCTGCATCGTGTTGCTCGCGCCGGCTCTCAAAGCCATCCCGAGCGGCACCAACGGCAAACGGAGCAACAAGTCCCAAGGCAAATCCGAGGGGCGATAACGACATCATCGTTAGTAAAACGCAGCAGACACCGCTCGATAGCAGCAGAAACGCCAAACGTCCCGAAGCATCTTCGATCACGAGGCCAAGGCGATGCGCCGGAGCCAGCGATGCCCACGAACGGGCGATCTTTTTCAGCAGATCGTTTTCCACCAGCTCACGCGGCAGCTTCTCTGCCACCGTCTCGAGCGCCTGACGTGCCAGCTCCGCCGGCGGTACCTGCGGCACACGAGGTTCCGCCCCGCACGCCGTCGCGACAGAAAGCCCTGCCAAGCCCCCTACGACGAGGGGCACAGTGATCTCCATTCGTCCACCTCCTCTTGTGTGAGCGTCCCCGACCGCAGGCCTTCTGCGATAAACGGCGGCTCGCGGTCAAGCGTCCAGGTGCGCTCGGCGGCATCGAACGTCACATAGCGCTCGAGCTCTACACCGCCCGATGCGGCGCGTCGCACCCCCGAATACGAGGAGACGAAGCGCCTGCCATCGGCGTGGCGCTCGGACATCACGATACCGTCGAGTGCCATGGCAATCTGCTCCTCGATGAGCTCGCTCGGCAGATCGATGCCATAACGTGCAAGCAACGTCAGACGCACCACGGTCTCCTGTTCTGAACCCGCATGAAGCGTGGTGAGCGACCCGTCGTGGCCCGTGTTCATGGCCTGCAACATGTCGCAGCACTCGGCACCGCGCACCTCGCCCACCACGATGCGGTCGGGGCGCATGCGCAGGGCATTGGTCACCAGGTCGCGGATCGTCACCGCGCCCTCGCCCTCAATTGAAGCCTCGCGCGCCTCCAGGCGCACCACGTGCGGATGATGCGCAAACTTGAGCTCGGCAGAGTCCTCGATCGTCACGATGCGCTCGCCAGTGGAAATCTCGCATGATAACGCGTTGAGCAGGGTGGTCTTGCCAGATCCCGTGCCTCCCGCAACCGCCAGGTCCTGTCGCAGCGACACCGCGCACGACAACAGCTGCGCATACCAAAGCGGCAGCGACCCCAGCCCCACAAGCTCATCCAGCGAGCAGATGCGGTCCGAGAACTTTCGGATGGTGAGAATCGGTCCGTCAATCGCCACAGGCGGAATCACCGCGTTGACGCGATAGCCCGTTTTGAGGCGGGCGTTGACGATGGGGCTGCGCTCGTCGATACGGCGGCCAAGTGGCGAGATGATGCGGTCGATAAGCACACGGATCTGCTCATCATCCTCAAACGCATGCTCGATGGGGTGCAAGACGCCGCCGCGTTCAAAGAAAGCCGAGCGGCAGCCGTTGATCATGATCTCGGTAACGGTGTCGTCCTCGATGAGCGGCTGCAACGGCCCCAGGCCCACCACGTCATCCAAAATCTCGTCGATGATGGTCTCGCGCTCGGGCGTCGCGAGATCGGTCGGCTCCTCAACATTGAGCGCCGCCTCCACCGCGGGACGCAATTCCGAGCGGGCAAGTGCCGGGTCGATATAGGCACTGATACGCGCCACTTCGTCGTAACCCATGCGGTCCATCACGGCGCGCTTGGTGCGTCGTTTCACCGCGCGGCGACGCCCCGCATCTACAGGCGCTGCCGCCGCTGCAGCGCCGGCAGCCTTAATCCTCGTTTGCAGGCTCATCGCTGATCACCCTCGCGCGACCAGGGAAGGCGGATACGCGGGCGCTCGGTACGCGTTGCACGGTCGGCGACCATATCGCTCCAAGGGCCGACGGCACACCCCAGTTCCACGAGCATCTCGCGCGTGGCCTCGCGTACGCTGGTCGCAAAAGCACTGGTCTGCCCCACTGCCTCGTCAGCGCGCCCAAACGCCATGAGCGCGGCGAGATCCTGCCCGCCATCGGCGATACGAATCTTGGAGCTCAACGCGCAGGCAATCTCAAAGCGCATGGCGACGTCCTCGTCTGCCCCGCGCGCACCGAACCGGTTGAACACGGCGCTCATGCGCGTGCGCGGCACACCTACTCGACTTGCCAGTTCAATGACGCGCGACGCCGATGTCGCGGACGACACCGCCGCATCGCCAACGACCAGGCAACGGTCGCTCGCCGCCACCGCAGCCGCCACGGCGTCGCCCCAAAAGACCGAGGTATCGATAAAGACCACGTCGGATTCGCGACGCAGGACATCAAGCAGTAGCTCCACCGGACGTGCCATGAGCTCGGCTTGCTCGGGCGCCGCGACGGGACCCCAGAGCGTAACGCCCGGCGCCACGCGCATCGATGCGGCCACGATATCCGGCTCGGCAAGCCCGCCCACCGCCGACGGCTCGATAAGTGCCGCCATATCGCGCGGAGCATCGACGCCTAACAAGTCGTAAAGGTTTCCAAACATCAGGTCCAGGTCGAGCACGGCGGCACGCAAGCCCAACAGCGACGATGTGTGTGCCATGGTGGCAACGATCGTCGACTTGCCGCAACCGCCCGAACCCGAAATGGCGCAGATGACCGGAGCTCGATGCTGCGGAGCGGCAGCGTCTGCCGGCGGCATCGGAGGCGGCGGAGCGGGCGTCGGTGACAGCGTCCCCGTCTCCCCCGCCGCAACCACACGCTGCGTCCAAGCCGGCATGACAGCTTGTTCGGTCTGCGAGGCAGGCTCGTTCTGAGCAATCTGCTCATGCTGCATCAGCGACAACTCGCCGCACCTGGCAAAGCCCTCAACTTCGTCGAGTTCATCCGCCAGATTCACGCCGTGCACGTATCCCATATCTACAGCCGGGGAGTCGCCGGCATGCTGCGCCGGCCCTCCAGCGTCATCGTATACAAGGGGGTTCCGGGGGCGCCGACCATGCTCGGCTTCCGCTTTTCCATAATCATCAACACGCGGGCCTCTTGTAGCGCGAGGCGCCCCGGGTTCCCTATCAACAAAAGCATCGGGCTCAATCGTCATGCGCCGATCGGAATCAACCGCTCCCTCGCCCGCGCGCCCGTTGCCGCATATACTGTGCGCAGCGATGACCTCGGTCGCCCCCGCGCGAAACAGCCCCTCGATATCCGACGGATCGAGCGCTTCTATCAACACGACCACGCGACTCACGCGGCCTTCGGCCGTCAGGCGCGCAACAGTCTTGCGCACATCTTCGGTATCAAACAGAGACGCCGCGATGATGGCAGCCCCGCGGCGCGACGGAAACGCCCGCGCCATGGAAATCAGCCCGTCCAGGTCACCCACGCGAAGCACCTGTGCACCCGCATCACGGCCCTCGACTTCCCGCTGCAACAGCCCGTAATCGCCGCACGCGCAGCACGCAAGCCAGATCGCCTTCATCACTCGTCGCCTCCGCTCTTTTTGCCGCGCGCCGTGGCGGGAATCGTCAAGCTGACCGTTCCCTTGCCCGAGGCTCCCAGCAGTTCCTTGACGTCTTCGGGGTCAGCCGCCAGCGTCACCCACTCGATCTTGCCCTCGCGCGTGGCACCGGAATCCTCACTGGTATCGATCACGTACGCGCCGCACAGCCGATCGGTTACGCCATCTTTTTGCACGTACACGTCCACATAGCTGCCCACGCCCGTGGCGCCGCCGACCGAGTGCTCGGCATCGACCGCCACCGAAACGGCAACTTTGCCTTTAGGCACCTCGAGCTTGTGGCTCTCGGCCTTGGTGTAGACATTGCAGATCACGGCGTTTTTGGGAATACGCGAAGTCGTCACGTCGCCGCGCACCTGGCGCAGCTCGGTCGCCGCGTCACGCGGCAGCAGGCTCGTCAGCCATTCCTGGGTTATGACATTGGTCTCATCGAGGGCCTCGCCCACATCGATATCGCGCGCCGCGACGCATACCTCGACGCGATCGCCACCGTACTTGGCCAAGGTCTCAGCCTGGACCTGTTCGGCTCGTGAGCGGATCGACGAGCCGTAAGCCATGCAGAGCAGCGCAGCGAGCACGCCCGCGACCAGACTGATGGCGATGCGCTTGCTCTTGTTCACGGCCGCTCCTCTCATGGCAGTGCCGAGCGAATGCCCGTACCACCATTGTCTGGGCGGTCAGAGCGCAAAGCGGCGCAATCGCGATCTTGGTTTTCGATGTCAAACCAATCGCTGACCAAAAGCTGACCAGCCCGTCAAGCTCGTGGCAAGGTTTTGGTCGACACGTCAGCAAACTGCATGTTTCGAGGCTTTTCCGCAGCAAAAAAGCCGTCTCCCGAACAGTTGGGAGACGGCTGTCATAGGAAAAATCAATTACAGATGGACATCGGGATCGAGCATTTGAGCGCTCACGCGCATGGATGACGCCAGGTTTTGGAACGTTTCCAGACGCAGGCTGTCGATCTGCCCGGCGTCTTCGGCCTCGCGAACGGCGCAACCCGGCTCATGGACATGCGTGCAATCGCCAAATCGGCACGCACGCGATGCCTCGACAATCTCGGGGAAAGCGCGCGCCAGACCTCGCTCGTGACCCACGAGCGGTAGGCTGCGCAGACCCGGGGCATCGGCGATCACGCCGGCGTCGCCCGGCAGCGCCACCATCACGCGCGCGACGGTAGTGTGACGGCCCTGGTCGTCGCGTTCGCGCACACCGCCGGTCGCCAACGTATCGTGGCCCAGCAGTGCATTGAGCAGCGTCGACTTGCCGGCACCCGACTCGCCCAGAATCATGGCGCAGCTCCCGACAGGCACGCAGGCACGGACCTCGTCCAGGCCGCGGCCCTCGGCAGAGGACGTCACGATCACGCGCACGTCCGGACCCACCAGGCGGCGCACGCGGTCCAGATCGCGCTCGAGCTCCTCGGCATCGCAACGGTCAGCTTTGGTGAGTACCACCACCGGTTCGGCATCGCAGTCGAGCGCCAACACCAGCGAGCGCGCCACACGGTCGAGCAGCACCTCGCCGGCACCGAGCGCCTGCACGATTAGCACGCTATCCACGTTGGAGCAGAGCACCTGGCGCTCTCCGCGGGCACGGCCGCGCCAACGCTCAAAGCTCGTACGGCGCGGCAGCACACACTCAATCACGCCCATATCGTGCCCGGGAGCGCGGCGCACCGCCACACGATCGCCCACGGCAGGTAGCAGGACCTCGTCCTCACCGCGCGACTTGGCAAACCCCACGGCATGCTCGGCGCGGAAGGTATCGTCGGCGGTCGCCACCAGTGGAAACCCACGATCCAAGCGCACCACGGCGCCAAGCTGCATCTGCTCGGGCTCCTCGGCATGTGCGCAGAAATCATCAAAGGCAGCCTGCTGAGCTTCATCGACCGGCAGGTCATCAAACGCCGGAACATCCTGCAGCGCGTCGAGTCCCGGCACGCTTGCCAGCAGCTCCTCAGCAGATGCGGGAGCTTCGGTCGCAAGCTTCCGACGACGATCGCGCTTAGCCCGCGCCCCCGTCGTCTTTTTCTTCGCTTTAGCCTTAGCCTTGCCCACAAGCGCCTCCCAGCACCATAAATCACAACTGAGCAGGTATTTTAAATCAAAAAGAGCTGGCCGGGCAGAGCCCGACCAGCTCACAAACTTTCCCTCAGCCCTTTTCATCCGCACGGGAGAAAAGCCAGCAAGGATACCGCAGGGCCCGCCCGCCGGGAGGGGTTTCCTAAGGGCACATCCTTTATTCAAAACGAGCGGCCGAGCAATTGCTCGGCCGCTCACTTTCTTTCCCTCAGCCCTTTTCATCCGTGTGGGAGAGAAGCCGGCAAGGACACCGCAGGGCCCGCCCCGGGAGTGTTTTCTTCTGAGCGATCCCGCAGCGCGAAGCGCGAGGACCAGCGAAGAAGAAAACACGCAGGGGCGGGCCCGGACAGGTACGTTACTCCTTCTCGACCGCGCGCATGATCGCCTTGTAGATCTCCATCAGCGGAATGATCAGGAAGGCCAGGCCCAGGGCAGCGACAACGCCCTTGAGCTCAAGCGTCACGGGGCCAAAGAACATCTCGGCAAGCGTCGGCTGCACGGTTACGATCACCGTCAGCACCAGTGCCAGCGCGGCGGAAGCCCACAACCACTTGTTCTGCTTCTTCATGGTGAACAGCGACGCACGACGGCTGCGCATATTGAAGCAGTGGAAAATCTCGACCATGTTGAGCGTGATGAACGCCATCATCACGCCTTCCTCGTCGGCATTGCCGGCAATCATATCGGCGATGTGGATGTAGCCCATGTCAAAGTACACGCCCACAAAGAAGCTCGCCAGCACCAGCACGGTGATGATTAGGCCCTGGACCACACAGTCCAGACCCATATTGCCGGCAAAGACGCCGTCCTTGGCGTTGCGCGGCTTGCGCTTCATGATGTCGCCCTCGGCATCCTCCATGCCCAGCGCGAGCGCGGGGAAGCAGTCGGTGACCAGGTTCACCCACAGCAGCTGCACCGGCTGGAAGATGGTAAAGCCGATGAGCGTGGCGATAAACACCGAGAATACCTCGGCAAGGTTGGCCGAAAGCAGGAACTGGATGACCTTGCGGATGTTGTCGTAGATGCGACGGCCCTCTTCGCAGGCACCGATGATGGTGGCGAAGTTGTCGTCGGCAAGCACCATGTCGGCGGCGTTCTTGGTGACATCGGTACCGGTGATGCCCATGCCCACGCCGATGTCGGCGCGCTTGATGGACGGAGCGTCGTTGACGCCGTCGCCCGTCATGGCCACGATCTGGTCGCGCGACTTCCAAGCCTCGACGATGCGGGTCTTGTGCTCGGGCTGGACGCGGGCGTACACGCCGTAATCCTCGATGTGCGCGTCGAGCTCCTCGTCGCTCATGCGATCGAGGTCGGCACCGGTGATGGCCTGGCTGCGATCGGCGACGATGCCCAGCTGCTTGGCGATGGCCACGGCGGTGTCGATGTGGTCGCCCGTGATCATGACGGTGCGGATACCGGCGTCGTGCGCCTCGCGGATGGCGTCGCCGACCTCGGGGCGGACCGGGTCAATCATGCCGGACAGGCCGCAAAAGACCAGGTCATGCTCGAGCGCGGCGGGGCTGCAGTCGGCCGGGACCTCGGTGTAGGTGCGGCTTGCCAGCGCCAGCACGCGCAGGGCCTCGTCGGCCATGGCCTTGTTGGCGGCCACGAGCTCGGCACGACGCTCCTCGGTCAGTGGAACGACCTTGTCGCCGTCGTAGATATGGGTGCACAGGCCGATCACCACATCGGGCGCGCCCTTGGTGTACTGCTCATACTCGCCGTCCAGGGTCTCGACGACCACGGACATCATCTTACGGCCCGAGTCAAACGGGGCCTCGCCCACGCGCGGATGCTCGGCAGTCAGGCCAGTGAGGCCCGCCTTGCCGGCATCGTTGACAAGCGCGCACTCAGTCGGCTCGCCCACGGCCTCGCCCAGCTCCTCGTCCCACTGAGCATCGGAGCACAGCGCCATGCCGGCCAGGAACTTCTCCTTGGGCGCAGCGAGCTCGTGCTTGACGACGGTCATCTTGTTTTGGGTAAGGGTGCCGGTCTTGTCGGAGCAGATGGTCTGCGTGCAGCCAAGGGTCTCGACGGCAGAGAGCTTGCGGATAATCGCCTGGCGCTTGGCCATCTTGGTCACGCCAAGCGACAGCACGATGGTCACGACGGCGACCAGACCCTCGGGGATGGCAGCGACGGCGAGCGAGACAGCGACCATAAAGGTGTCGAGCAAGGCAGTCGGATCGGTAAGGACGTTGCCCACGCCGTGGCGGAGGATGTCAACGCCAAAGATCACGACGCAGATGATAATCACCATGATGGTGAGGATGCGGCTGAGCTCGGCAAGCTTCACCTGCAGCGGCGTGAGCTCTTCCTTGGCCTCGGCCAGGGCGCCGGCGATCTTACCCATCTCGGTGTTCATGCCGGTGCCGACCACGACGGCGCGGCCGCGACCGTACACCACGGTGGAGCCCATGTAGCACATGTTCTTGCGGTCGCCGAGCGGCACGTCATCGGTGCCCGCGGCAAGCTCGATCACGTTGGCGTGCTTCTCTACGGGCACGGACTCGCCGGTGAGTGCGGCCTCTTCGATCTTCATCGTGGCGCTCTCGAGCACGCGGCAGTCGGCCGGGACGGAGTCGCCCGCCTCGAGCATGATCACATCGCCGGGCACGAGCTCGGCGCTCGGCAGGTGCACGAGCTTGCCGTCGCGCAGCACCTTGGACTGCGCGGCGCTCATCTCCTGCAATGCCTCGAGAGCTTCCTCGCTCTTGGCCTCCTGAACCACGCCCAGCACCGAGTTGACGATAACGACGAACATGATGATGGCGACGTCGGCAAAGTCCGCCTCACCCTTGACCATGCCCGTGAGTGCACTGATGACGGCGGCAACGATCAGCATGATAACCATGGGGTCGGCCATCTGCTCAAAGAAGCGCTTCCACAACGGCGTCTTCTCGGCTTCATCGAGCTTGTTAGGGCCTGTCTTGGCGAGGCGCGACGACGCCTCGTCGTTGCTCAGACCGAGGTTCTCATCGACACCTTGGTCGCTGAGTACCTCCGCCGCGGCGGACAGGTATTCCTTTTGCATATAGAGTCCCCTCCTGGGATTCGGGCCACTCAGCAGATTGATGCCCGATCATAATTCCCAGGAGAAGGGCAAGGGCTCATCAAGGCTGCCGTGCTGAGCAGCAGTTGATAGTGGAGCTATGGTACCCCAAAGCGGCGCGTCTAGCCAAAACATTCCAATTGGAAACACGGCTCGAGTGCAACGATGCAGACCGTGTGATGCTCAACATTGATAAAACGTTTTTTCTTCGGCGCATCGTCAAACTGAAATATCGCCCAGATAGCAGCGGTCAGAACGGTTGGTAAAGATTTTTCATATACCGTTTTTACCGCAAAAAATGAACTTCTAATTCGGCATACGGTCGATTTTTTGGGGTATTCGGTCGGCATTTCGTTATAATCATCTCGGTTTTATTTCTTATGGTTTATCTATCAGCGCAAGACGATGTCAGATGGAGGTCTGAATGTACAAGCGCACTAAGATTGTATGCACCATGGGTCCCGCCTGCGATAGCGACGAGACCATCCGCGAGATGATCAAGGCGGGCATGAACGTCGCCCGTTTTAACTTCTCGCACGGCTCCTACGACGAGCACCACGGTCGCATCGAGCGCGTCCGTCGTATTTCCAAGGAGCTCGGTCTGCCTGTCGGCATCCTGCTCGACACCAAGGGCCCCGAGGTCCGCACCGGTCTTCTGGTCGACGGCAAGAAGGTTGCCGTCAAGACCGGCGACAAGATCGTCGTCACTGCTCAGCCCACGTCCGAGGATTTCCACGGCACCGCCGAGCACATCTCCCTCGACTACCTGGCTCTGCCCTCCGAGGTCGAGAAGGGCTCCCTCATCCTGATCGATGACGGCCTGGTTGCCCTCGAGGTCGAGTCCGTCGACGGCCAGGACATGACCTGCGTCGTTAAGAACGACGGCCTGATCGGCGAGCGCAAGGGCGTCAACATGCCCAACGTCAACATCTCGCTGCCCGCCATCACCGAGCGCGATCGTCAGGACATCCTCTTTGGCCTGACCGAGAACATCGACTACATCGCCGCTTCCTTCATCCGTGACGGCGAGTCCGTCCGCGGCATCCGCGAGCTTTGCCGCGAGAACGGCGGCGAGCACGTGACGATCTTCCCGAAGATCGAGTGCGCCCTGGGCGTCGAGAACTTCGACGAGATCCTCGAGGCTTCCGACGGCATCATGGTCGCCCGTGGCGACCTGGGCATCGAGATCAAGCCCGAGCTCGTTCCGCACATCCAGAAGGAGATCATCGCTAAGTGCAACGCGGCCTACAAGCCCGTTATCACCGCTACGCAGATGCTCGACTCCATGCAGCAGAACCCGCGCCCGACGCGCGCCGAGGTTGCCGACGTTGCTAACGCCATTTACGACGGCACCGACGCCGTTATGCTTTCCGGCGAGTCCGCTGCCGGCAAGTACCCGGTCGAGGCCGTCAAGATGCAGGCCAGCATCGCTCTCGAGACCGAGAAGCACCTCCCGGCCCACGCTCCGCTCGAGGTTCCGGCCGATGCTCACGGCACCCGCGTCGTCAACAACGTTGTGGGTATGTCCGCTGTGAACATGGCTACCACCGTTGGCGCCAAGTGCATCACCGTGCCGACGACCACCGGTCGTACCGCTCGCCTGATCTCGCACTTCCGTCCCAACATGCCGATCTGCGCGTTCTCCCGCCACGAGTGGGCCGTCCAGCAGATGATCATGTACTGGGGCGTTATCCCGCACCAGGCCGAGATTACCCAGGGCACCGTCAACGGCACGATCGTCAAGGCGATCGAGACCGCTAAGGAGCTCGGCTACGTCGAGGCCGGCGACCTGACCGTCGCTACCGCCGGCGATCCCCGCATGAGCGTCCAGCTCGAGGACAAGGTCTCCTCGACCAACGTCGCTTACGTCGCTCAGGTGCGCTAAGTCGTACTTGCAAGCAGGTTTGCATTGCAAAGGGCCCGGAAGGCAAAGCCTTCCGGGCCCTTTTTCTATGCCAATGCCGGCACACGGCAAAACACACACTCATTTCTTTACCAAAAGCGCGAAATCCACCCTTCGAGGCCCAATAAATATAGTCCCAAGCGATAAAAGTGTTCGCCCGGTGGCAAACCCGCACCTTGACCGACGCTGCTAAATCGTTTTAGCAAGAGTCAGATCGACCTGGTTTTCGGAAGTGCGGGGAAAAATTGCTTACCCCCGAGCACAAGCCCTTTTATTTCAACAAAACCCCTGATAAAGTTGGCTCAAATACCGCTTGTGCTTTGCCTGTTTGTCTTTTTCCCCGCACTTCCGAAACCGATAGCCTTTCTAGCCCAAACAACGCTCGAACGATCGGATTGCCATGTCATTTCTCGCTTGCGGACCCACAGCTTTTCAGTACTATCGCATCCCGCCCCAGATACTAGGACTCTATCCGGCAATCCTGCCGCCCGACCATGACCATCGCTTGGTGCATTACTCAAAACAACCAGTATTTAAAGACTTGCTCGGCACACCAGTTTGGAGATTCGTGGGCGAAAGAAAACAGCGCGCGAACGGAAAGCTATTTCATAGCCGTCTGCTAACCCAAGAGCCGCCTCCTGGGTCGTTTAGGCAGACTGAGCATGGGTTTAATGTCACGTCCCCGGAGTTCACACTGCTCAACCTTGCTACGCAGGTCTCGCGCAACCAGTTACTCATGGCTTGCTACGAGATGTGCGGCTCCTTTGCAGTGTTCACGCCTTGTAAACGGGCGCAGCAGCAGCTCGATGAAGCAATTTCGCTTAAGCTCATTCCGCCCGACTGTGGTTGGAAACGCGTTGTCGACACCAAGGGCAATGACACCAACCTGTGGAAGCGCCCACCGCTCCTCAGCGCAGCGGATATCGCCGCGTTCGCCAAGCAGGCCGCAGGCCTGCGCGGCGTTAAACAACTGCGCTGGGCAGCCGAGCACATGACGGGGCAGACCGCCTCACCCTTCGAAGTACAGACCTCCATGCTTGTCTCGCTCCCCCGCGACGAGGGCGGCATGGGCATCAACATCGCAAACAACGTGCGCATCCCACTCAGCGACGCCGCACGCTCACTGTATGACAAAACCTGCTGCTACGCCGATATCCTCATAGAGAGCAACATCGACAGCATGGGCGTCATTTTGGAATGCCAAGGCCGCTCCGCCCATGACAGCGAAGCCGCAAGTCTCTCCGATGCCGAGCGCACCACCGCCCTCACAAGCATGGGCTATGACGTTATCCAGATAACCTATGAGCAAATCAAGGACACGAAGAGCTTTAACAACATCGCCGAGCTCATTCATAAAAAGGCGGGGCTCCCCTACATCCCAAAGACCGATCAGGAACGCACCGCCGCAGAAACCCTGCGACGGGAGCTGTTGGTCAATTGGGATGAACTGTTCTCCGTTAAGCCGGCCGGCTAGCAGCTAGCGATCAGAGGGACTGCGGGAACGTCAGAAGCGGCAACGCGAGCCGCAAAGCCCGCTTCGGTCAACTCGATGACCTCGGTAAACGTTGCGTCGAAGAACTCCTCGGTCAGCAGGCGGTATGGCGGATGGTCGGGCTCGCCGGGGTTTTCGCGCACGATCTCGTGCATAACGCCGATGGTCTTGAGCACATACTCCTTATGGATGGGATACTGCCCAAAACGCGTCGCCGCAGTATACAGGCGATCGGTCGCGCGCGGAATCGAAACGATGCCGAGCGTCTTGCCAAACCAGTCAAAGTCGCCTTGCTTTTTAATGCGGAACTCCTCGCACGGCTTGCCGCCGTGCGCCTCCAGGTACTGATTCACGCGCGTATTCCATACGGTATCGGCCACCAGATGCGACCAGACACCCAGTGTCAAATCGAGCAACGACTGCGCCACATCTTCGGATGCAAGCGAGAACTCACGAGCGCCGGGACCGACAACCGGCTCGGCATCCCTGTAGCGCTGGGGATAGTGCACGCGATTCAGTCGCTCGCGCTCCTCGATAATCGAGGTCGCCGCGGCTGGCGCACCGGTGGGCGAACTTTTAAGCAACGGTGCCACATAGGTATCCCAGAACTCATGCTCACGAGGCTTAGGGATAGGCTCGGGCTTTGCAAAGTGCGTAATGCGGTACGGGATGGGATCGGCGATGCCAGGGACCATATAGCCCACGAAGATATCCGGAACCACGCAGCCAAACAAAAAGGCATTGCGGTCGCGCACGCTATTGGCAAGCGCACCGGTGCGCTCCAGCAAACGCTCCGTCTGAGCGATATGAATGTTCCAGCTTGGCATAGCCACCCCCATAAAAAACCTGGATAACTATACCATCACGGCAAAGCCGCGCGGACGGCTACGCACGCTCTACGCAGCAACTAGTACGTAGCACCGCTTTCGGTTCCATACGACGACGAAGACGCCTCGACCACATGGTGATATCGATCGATATAGATTGCACGGGCACCCAGGCGTCGCACCAAATCCTGGTGATGCGTGCTCATCAAGACCGTCTTACCCGCCGCGACATAAGCCAGCAAGAAATTGACCACGATGTCGCATGAATCCTCGTCGAGCCCATTGGTAGGCTCGTCGAGGACCAAGATATCCGGGTTCATCGACACCACCGCAGCCAGCGCAACACGCTTCTTTTGCCCGCCCGAGAGCTGATAGGGAGAGGCGTCGGCAAGGTCGGCAACCTGGAACAGCCCCATGGCATCGCGCACGCGGCGCTCGAGCTCGTCTGCCGGCAGACCCATCTGCGCGGGACCAAAAGCAACTTCCTCGCCCACCGTGGCGCAGAACAGCTGGGCATCGGCGTTTTGGAATACGAAGCCCACGCGCTGATGAAAACGCTGAGCGGCCGCGGAATCCTTTAGAAACGCCGCATCAATCACATGCCCGTCAAACAGGTATGCCCCTGTGTCCGCGAGTTCAAGGCCGTTAATAAGGCGCATAATCGTCGTCTTACCGCAGCCGTTGGGACCGAGCAGGGCAACGAGTTCACCACAATCGACCTGCAGCGACACACCATCGACAACCGTATGCCCCGCATAGGAAAACACCACGTCGCGAAACTCGATGAGCGGCGTGGTCTCGGCGCCAGCAGAACCGCTCGCGCCCATCGCGCCATTTGTATCGTTTGCCAAAACGTCGCCCTTCCCCATTTGCATCCCCAGCCGGAACCAGCAGCGCCTACAGCACGGCGCACAACACTGCCAGCAGCGCCACGCCGGCCGCATAGACCGCATCGCGCCAGCCAAGCCCGGCGCGCGCGGGCGCCGGATACACACCGGCAAACCCACGGCAGAGCATGGCCTCGTCCATCGCATGGCTGCATTCCATCGCCTTGATAAACGTCATGCCCATGATACCCGCGACCGAGTCGGTGCGCGAAAACCCCTCAGGCGCGCGACCCACACTGCGCAGCATGACCGATTCGGTCAGATCGTGCGCCGTTCGGCCCAGCACCTCGATGTGCTTGAGCGCCATATCAAACGTAAAGATGACCTCGTCGGGCAGATGTAGCGTCTTGAGCGCCGCCGACATGCGGCTCCATGTGAGGGTCCACGAAACGCCCAGCACCAGCGACACATTAATGAAGGTCTTGAGCGCAATCTTGAGCATGGCGCCCGCGGCAGAAGCGTCCAGCAGCAAGGCGGGCAGCGCCAGAACCACCGCGAGCCCCGCAGCGCCAAGCGCCGGCACAAAGGTTGCCCGCAGCCCGCGTACGGGGCGCACGGCAACGAGCACCAGCGCGATAGCCGCCATCGACATGAGGTACAGCGGGCTCTGTGTCAGACACACGCACAGGACGCAAACGAACATCCCCACCAGGCGCACCGGAGCCGAAACGCAAGAAAGGGCGCGGTCGACCATCGACCCGCCCTCATGCGCGCCTCCACCCAGGCGAACCCGCTCAAGCAGGCTCGCCAGGTGCAGGACGTTCTTTTGCATCACACGATGTCGAGCCCCTGCGGGCTCGTAACGCTGCTCGACCGCAAGCCAGCTAGGCAGCTCGGCTATTGCCATGAGCACCGCTTTCCTTGACCGTCAGCGAGAACAGGCGGAATGCGATGGTGAGCACCGCCACGCCAATCACGCCCGAAAGAATATACATCGCGGCCTGGCCGGCAAAGCCAAGGCCCTGCTCCTCGGAATAGGCCTGCAGATAATCGCCCGTGGGCAGGGCATCGGCAAAGGTCGGGGTATCGAGACCGACCGAAGCCTGCAGGCTGTCGTCGCCAGCCTCCTGAACGGCGGTCGCGGCGCCCTCAGCGTCCCACTCGCCCCAGGCGTCACCCGTGGCCAGCAGGCCCAGCGGCGTGGCCACGACAAGCACGGCAACCAGGATGAGCATGGGGACCAGCGAGGTCTTCTTGGCAGCAGCGCCCTCGGCAGCAAGCTGGCCATCGACGGCCTCGGGCCCGACGATAACGCTCGGCGCCGTCTTCTTAATGAAACCGTAGATGGCGGCCGTTGCCACGCCTTCGATCACGCCGGCAACCAGCATATGCGGGATCAACATGGCCGGAATAGCCACGGACAGCGGGAAGGGGCAGTACAGCGGAGCGCCCGAAGCGTTGGTGAAGAGCATCGGCTGAATACCGAACTCGATCGCCGCGCACAAGGCCGCCAGACACAGACCGACCCAACCGCTCACGATGGCAGAAACCGAGGTGCCCCAGCTCTTGTCGCGCAGACGGCTGTTGAGCGCACGGAACACGATAGCAGCAACAAACGGCAGCACAAAGGCCATGTTAAAGCAGTTGGCGCCAAAGGACAGAACGCCGCCGTCACCAAACAGCAGCGCCTGCAGCGCCAGCGCGACCGAGACAGCAATAGCCGCGGCCTCGGGGCCCAGCAGCAGTGCGATGAGTGCGCCGCCGACAGCGTGGCCTGTGGTGCCGCCGGGCAGCGGCACGTTAAACATCATGAGCAAAAAGGAGAACGCAGCGCAAATACCCAGAAAGGCCATATGCTCGCGATCGAGCGTGGCGCGCACTTTCTTGATGCAGTGAACCCATGCGGGCACCATCGCCACCGCCATAACGGCATCGGTCTGCGGGGACAGATAATTATCTGGAATGTGCATGTACGCCTCCCGGTTATCGGCGCACGGAATTGCAACGCCGCTTGAATCACCTTTCCAGTGTTACGTAATGTCAGATTCGTAACACGCCGCGGGCTATCATAGCAAAACGGCGCACTGCCGACAAAGCAGCACGCCGTTATGTAATGCGCGTGTCATATATGCAGGCTCAACGGTGCCTTATACCGAAAACAGCAGTCACGTAAGACTCGGCGGCAGCCGACGCTGGCCCATATCCGGCGCAGGACCTAGCCGCGGACCTCGCCGTTTACGCCCTTGCACACCTTGGTAACGATCTTCTGGTGCGCCTTTTCGACCTCTTCGCTGGTGAGCGTGTGGTCGTCGGAGCGATACGTAAGCGCAAAGGCCATGGATTTCTTGCCCTTGCCGATGCGGACCGGATCGCGGTAGACATCGAACAGGCGCACGCCCTCGAGCAGCTTGCCGCCGGCACTCGTAATACGACGCTCAAGATCCTCGCAGGTCACAGTGTTGTCGACCACGATAGCAAGGTCGTGTTCAACGGCCGGGTACTGCGAGAACTCACGGTAGTTCTCCTGGTTGCGGGCGCCCTTGATCAGCTTGTCCAGGTCGAGCTCAAAGGCAACGACGACCTCGTCGATGCCCATGGCTTCGCGCGCCTCGGGGTGAATCTCGCCAACCCAGCCCAGCACGGTACCGCCCGAGAGCACCTCGGCAGCACGACCCGGCTGCAGGAAGGCATAGCTCTCGCCCTCGACGGGACGGAAACGAACCTTCTCGATGCGCAGCTGGGCAAGCAGCTCCTCAACGATGCCCTTGCCAAAGAAGAAACGCAGCTTGCGGTACTTCATGTTCCAGGACTGCTCGCTCCACTGGCCAGAGAGCACGCCCGCCACGGACTTGGTCTCCTTGGGCAGGCTGGCGTTCTCGCGGCCGTGGAACAGGCTGCCGACCTCGTACAAATGCACGTTGGGCGTGCCGTGGGCCTCGTTGTAGGCTACCGACTGCAAAAGACCCGGCAGCAGCGAGCGGCGCATCTCGGTCTGCTCGGCCACCAGCGGGTTCATGAGCACCACGGGGCAGCCGCGGCCCTCGGTGGACATACCGATCTTCTCCAGGTCGCCCGGGGCGGCAAAGCCAAAGGTCGTGGTCTCGTTAAGGCCACAGGCGCGCAGGATCTCGCCAACCTTGCGGGTGAGCTTCTGCTCGCGGGTCAGGCCGCCGATGTGGTTCTTGGCAGCCGGAATGGTCGCCGTCACGCGGCCCATGCCCCACAGGCGCAGAACCTCCTCGATCAGGTCGATCTCGCGCGGAAGGTCGGGGCGGAAGCTCGGCGGGGTAACCATGAACTCCTCGCCGTCGCGCTCGACGGTGCAGCCCAAGCGGGTGAGCGAACGCTCGATGAACTCGGGCTCGATATCGGCACCGCAGATGGCGTGCACGCGGGCCAGGCGCAGCTTGATGCTGTCGATGGTCTTGGGCGCGGGGAACACGTCCACATAGCCGGGGGCGACCTCGCCGCCGGCGATCTCCTCAATCAGCGCGCAGGTAACGTTGGCAACATCCACGCAGCCGGTCTCGTCAACCTGGCGCTCAAAGCGAATGGAGGCGTCGGAGATCAGCGACAGATCGCGGCTGGTGTGCGAGGTGCGACCGGCGTTGAAGCAGGCGCTCTCGACCATCACATCGACGGTATCGTCCTCGATCTCGGAATCCATGCCGCCCATGACACCGGCCAGCGCCACGGGACGCTCGCCGTCGGTGATGAGGCCCATGCCGGCGTCAAGCACGCGCTCCTCGCCGTCGAGCGTCGTGAACCTCTCGTCCTGCTGGGCGGCGCGAACCACCACGCGACGACGGCCATCACGCTCGGCGAAGGTGTCCAGGTCAAAGGCGTGCAGTGGCTGACCGGTAAGCATCATCACGTAGTTGGTGATGTCGACGATGTTGTTGTGCGGACGCACGCCCAGGGCGTTGAGGCGCTTGACCATCCAGTCGGGCGACGGGCCGACCTTCACGTTGCGCACGATGCGGGCGACGTAGCGGTCGCACAGGCCCTCGTCGGCGATCTCGACGGAAAGCTCGTCGTCGGTCGCGCGACCGGACTCGGCCTTGATGGCGGGCAGCTCAACGTGGAAATCACGGTCGAAAATGGCGCCGGTCTCGCGGGCCATGCCGATCATAGACAGGCAGTCGGGGCGGTTGGGCGTGATCTCGCAGTCGAGCACGGTATCACTCGAGCCCACGTACTCGGCAAACGGCATGCCGCAGGGCGTGTCCTCAGGCAGAATCATGATGCCGGAGTGGTCGCCGCCCAGACCGAGCTCACGCGCGGAGCAGTTCATGCCCATGGACACGACGCCGCGGAGCTTGCTCTTCTTGATCTTGACGTCGCCGGGCAGGACAGCGCCGATCATGGCCGTGACGATGTGGTCGCCGGCCTCAAAGTTCTGCGCGCCGCAGACGATCTGCAGCGGAGCGGGGTTGCCGTCGGCGTCGAGGTTCTTGTCGCCCACGTCGACCGAGCACACATACATGTGGTCGCTATCGGGATGCGGGGTCTTGGTGAGCACCTTGGCGGTCACCACGTGGTCGAAGGACTCGCCCACGGTGTCAATCGCCTCGACCTCGGTGCCGGTACGGATATATTCGTCCGAAAGGGTCTTGGGGTCCTCCGGAATATCGATCATGGTCTTGAGCCAGTCGTAAGAAACGCGCATCTAACTGGTCTCCTTTCATAAATGCGGCTTTGAGCCGGAAACTGCAACTAAGAAGAAAGCGTTCTAGAACTGGTTCAAGAACCTCATGTCACCAGTCATCAACGTGCGCAGGTCGGGCAGGTCGTAGCGCAGGGCCGCGACGCGCTCGGCGCCAATGCCAAAGGCGAAGCCGGTGTACTTCTCGGGGTCGATGCCGCAGTTGATAAGGACGTTGGGGTCGACCATGCCGCAGCCCAGGATCTCGATCCAGCCGCTGTGCTTGCAGAAGTTGCAGCCCTTGCCGCCGCACACGTGGCAGCTCACGTCCACCTCGCAGCTGGGCTCGGTGAAGGGGAAGAAGTGCGGACGGTAACGCGTCTTGCGGTCCTCGCCAAACATGCACTTAACAAAGTAGTCGAGCGTGCCCTTAAGGTCGCCAAAGGTGATGCCCTCGTCGACGACCAGGCCCTCGATCTGGTTGAACTGCGGCAGGTGGCAGGCGTCGGCCGTGTCGGGACGGTAGACGGTACCCGGGCAGATCATGTAGATGGGCGGCTCCTGCGCCTCCATGGTGTGAATCTGCACGCCCGAGGTCTGGGTGCGCAGCAGCACGTCCGACTCGCCGTGGGCGTGTGCCTCGGGGTGAGCGACGCTGCCGGGGTTGTTGTCGACCACATAGAAGGTGTCGCGGGCCGAGCGGCTCGGATGATCCATGGGCGCGTTGAGCGCGGTGAAGTTGTAGTAGGAGGTGTCGACCATGGGGCCGGACTCGACGGTGTAGCCGATGCCGCAGAAGATGTCCTCGGCCTCCTCGATAATCTGCTTGATCAGGTGCTGGTGACCGATCTGCGGACGGATGCCCGGCAGCGTGATATCGACGGCCTCGTGCTCAAGCGCATGCTTGAGGGCGGCGGCCTTCATCTCGGTCGTGCGCTCGTCGAGCATGCCCTCGATCAGCTGGCGCATCTCGTTGGCGCGCTTGCCCATGACGGGGCGATCCTCGGGGGCGAGCTTGCCCATCATGCGCATCAGGCCGGTAATACGACCCTTGCGGCCGAGCAGTTCAATGCGTGCGGCCTCGAGCTTGGCTGCGTCATCGGCGCCGGCGACGAGCTCCTTGGCCTCTTCCTCGAGTTTGACCAGATCATCAATCAGACTCATGTCTTCCCTTTCGTCTCTCGCGCATCCATTCGCCGCGGCGGCTGAAGCCATGCGACGCTGCGGATGTGCGGCCCGGTTCGGTAACAAAAAAACCGCCCTCGGGCATGTGCATTGCCCAAGGACGGTTGAATTCCGCGGTACCACCTTGTTTGACCCGGCGGATGTCTGGCCCGCCGTGCCCACTCTGCGCCCCTTGTCGCGAGGCTCACGGCTTCCCTACTGGGGCTTCGCCGCCGCTGGCCGCGCGCCCGTTGAGGTCGCTGCTCGGGAGTGAACGCTTGGCCCTTGCCACCGCAGGAAGGCTTGCAGCCCATGACCTTCCCTCTCTTGCCGGCGACGCGGCGGGCAAAACCCTCTCCGTCAACGCATTGGGCTATAGGATAACACATTCTGCGCGTGCATCGCCGCGTTCCGTTTTGTTCGCGCTGGGTACAAAGCAGGTAGCTGTGCAAACTGGCTGCGCGTCCACCTTGGACGGGCGGCCTGCGAGATTAAGGATATGGTATGGGAAAGAAGCTCGATAAGAAGGCCAAAGCCGCCGTGGCAAAAGCCGCCAAGGGCATCAAGGCCGAGAAAGCCGTCAAGAAATTCCGCAAGCTCGAGGGCAAGCTGTGGACCCGCGAGTACCTGCTCAAGATTGCCGAGTTTGACGGCGCGACCATCGCCCCCGCCAACGGCGCCGCTGCCCGCGCAGACGCCATGGGTACGCTCGCCGGCGAGCATCATAAGCTCCTGACCAGCGAGAAGTCCGTTGAGCTCGTGCGTTCGCTGGCGCACGAGACGGTTGTGGGCGGAAAGATCGACGACCCGCAGCTGCTCGACGAGATCCGCGTGCTCGGCCGCGACCAGCGCGAGGCCGGCGCCATCCCCACCGAGGAGGCCGAGGCCTGGACCAGGCTCACCTGCGAGGCCGATGCCGTGTGGCACAAGGCCAAGACGGCCAATGACTGGGCAAGCTTTGAGCCCTATGTGGATAGAATCGTCGCCCAGCTTAAGCATCAGGCAGAGCTCATGGACCCCAAGCGCGATCCCTACGATGTTTGGCTCGACCAGTACGAGCGCGGCCTTTCCACCAAGAGCTTCGACGCGTTTTGCGACGAGGTCAAGGCCACGGTCGTGCCGCTCGTGCACGCCATCGGCGAGCGTGGCCAGCAGCCCGATGCCGACTTTTTGCACGCCCGCGTGCCCGAGGCCGCCCAGCGCGCCATGAGCTTCGACCTGATGAAGCTCGTCGGCCTGAACCTGGACGACACCACGCTTGCCTTTACCGAGCACCCGTTTAGCGAGGGCTTTGCCGTGGGTGACGCGCGCATCGCGACACACATCTACGAGGACGATTGCATCTCCAACGTCTACAGCATCATCCACGAGGCGGGGCACACCATGTACGAGCTGGGCGTCAATCCCGCCTATGCGCGCACCTGTCTGGAGGGCGGCACCTCCATGGGCATCCACGAGAGCCAGAGCCGCTTCTTTGAGAACACCGTAGGCCGCAGCCGTGCCTTTATGGGACCGCTGCTCGAGGTGCTGCGCCGCCACGCACCCGAGGTCTACGGCGACGTCGACGAGGACACGCTCTACCACGCCGTGAACATCGCGCAGCCTTCGCTGATCCGCACCGAGGCCGACGAGCTCACCTATCCGCTGCACGTTATGGTGCGCTACGAGATCGAGCGCATGCTGTTTGCCGGCGAGGCCACAGCCAAGGATATCCCCGCGCTTTGGAATCGCTTCATGGATGAGTACCTGGGCATTCCGGTTCCCGACGACACGCGTGGTTGCCTGCAGGATACGCACTGGAGCGGCGGCTCGTTTGGCTACTTCCCCACCTATGCGCTGGGCAGCGCCTACGACGCCATGTTTGTGCCGGCCATGTGCCGCGACGGCGTCGACCTTACCGGCGCCTGCGCGAGCGGCGACCTGACACCCGTCCGCGCCTGGCTGGGCGAGCACATTTGGCAGTGGGGCCGCGCCAAAGACGCGCCGGAACTCATCAAGGGCGCCTGCGGCATGGCCTTTGATGCCCGCTACTACTGCAGCTACCTGCAGGACAAGTTCACCACGCTCTACGAGCTGTAAGGCATAACCGACACGCCAACGCAAAGGGGACGCCGCGGAACCAATCCGCAGCGTCCCCTTTTTTCACCCAATAACTAGGTACCCAATGACTAGTTCGTTGACGCTAATGTCTTGGCAACGTCAGCGAAAACGGCCCCAAGCGAGCAAGGTGACGTGAAATCAAAACCACCCCTAAAAGGGGTGGTTTGCTCTTAGGGTATAACCCTTGGATTT
>CABRHX010000017.1 GCA_902470805.1 uncultured Collinsella sp.
CGTCCTCCGATCTCCCGGGGCCGGCCGATCCGGCCCTCAGGGTATCGGGTTCCCATATTCATCCGTACATGTACGGATGAATATGGGAGGTGTTCGGATGAAGTTGATATTCAAGGTAAAAACTTGAATGCAAGTTTGTTTTGATTAGTATGGAAACTATATCCATTTAGTTCTAATTTGTTCGTAGTATCAAATCGATACCGACACTAGCATGACGTAGTCTTTCAAGACAGCTATTCAACATTGGAGGTCACCGCTATGGACAATGTGAACCACCTAAACGAACTCTCAATACAGTCCCAGCTTAGCATCCTTGAAAAACTGGTCGCGGACGCGGAACAATCTACCGACGCAAGACGCGATTTCGAAGCTCAGCCTCGTGCCGTATTCCAGAAATATGGAATTACAGACCTCCAAATCAAAGCGGGAAATCGAAAAGTCTCTCTGTACGAACTGGTGGAGTCAACCGAAAAGGAGGCGCGTGTCCCCGTTGCACGCGCAGTATATCGTCGTATCCAACTTGCATATTATGACGAGGACAACGAAGCTGAGCCGCAAACGATACCTCTCGTAAACGTTGTACTTAATGCAAACGCAGTAACGAACGCAAACATCATTCTGAACGCAAACGGAATGGCAAACGCAAACGCGAATGCTCAAAACAACGCCAACCTTAAGTACGACGTCAACACAATGGGCTATGGATCAGCTATTTTTATGAACAAACCTGATGTTGTTGAACTATCGGAATCGTACAAACAAACTTCTGTTTTCAGGAAATTTGATCAAGAGGGCTTGAGTGCAGCGAGGCAAGCAGCCATGCTTAAAACAGCAATCAAGAATTCCAGCTCCAATACCATCAACCCCGAAGGGGCTTCCAATGGGGTCGCCCGCGGGTATTATCGCTCCGTCGAATTCGAAGTTACTTACTCCGAGAACGAAGGCACCTTGGTAATCACCGACGCCCGTTTGCTCGCGGCATGATTTCCGAAAGCTCGCAGCACGTGCTGTTCCGCAGACCTCGAATGCTGACATTTATAACAACATATAAATGTGGCGCTGTGTGTGATCATTGTCTGATGAGCTGCACTCCGAACAACAGTGACAGGCTTACTCTTCCCCAAATGCGGCAATTCATCGATAGCTTCGCCGAAGTATGCGTCGGAAGTGGTGTTGTTGTGTTTACGGGCGGAGAATGCACCCTTCTTGGCGATGACCTTCTCGAGGCCATCGCATATGCGAATTCTTTAGGACTCTTTACTCGAATTGTAACGAATGCGTGGTGGGCAAAAAGCGAAAGAGACGCAGAAACGTTCCTCAACGAATTGAAGTCATGTGGCCTTGACGAAATCAATATCAGCTGCGACGACTTTCATGCGGAATATATACCCCTCGAGAATGTGCGCAACCTTTGGAACTCAGCAAAAACAATGGGCTTTCAAACTCTCGGCATTGCGGTCTGCAGAGATAACAACAGTACAATCAGCCCGGCATACCTGTGCAAGTACCTTAATGAAGACATTCCACTCCTGCATCAGTTCGACGATAATACCCAGCCTCCCAGCGCGCCAGCCCGCTTCATCACGGATTCAGGCATCACGCGAATTGGGCGCGCACGAAATCTCAGTCTCAACCAAAATGCGCGACCGCAGGCACGTCTCTTAGCGTCACACTGTTCCGACTGCGGCCGAGACTTCGTTATTTCCCCAAACTGCCATCTTGCACCCTGCTGCGGAATAAATGCAGAGGGAACTTGGCTTTTCGATCTTGGCAAAATCAATCTGACGGATGACATTAATGAACTGCAGCTGCTCCTACTTAATTACATACAATACATAGGACCAGGAGGGCTGCTGAAGCACTTGCGCACGAGCGGAGGCCTTTCTTCATTTGGGCGCTCAAGCTACCTCTCTCAATGCGAGATTTGCGAAGACATCGCCCTCTCGAAAGAGGCACAGACCTGTCTTGCAAAGCTAGCTCCTAAACTGGCAGCCGACTTGATTGTCGAGACTAAATTCGAGACTACCTTTATCGGAAATGGGTCTGATATACATGATTGAAGTGCTACCCTCTTTAAATTCGCTCTCGAGTAATCCACTCCGTAGATTGGACACTCTTGGAGTAACAGATTTTTTAGACACACTTGACATATCTATAGATCCTTTTGAATGCGCGCATCGCATCTGGGATCAACTTGACAGGGAGCATCAAGAGATCGTCTCCTTCCTGATGCTAGGTGGAGAGATTGATCTCGATTCAGAAGTGGCAAAAAGAAGTCTGCTGAAAGGCACTGTTGAAACCATAGCCTCACTCGGGCTGCTAAGCAAGCACAATGGCAATGCCTCCCTTTCCGGTTTATCTCTAATCCGATATCATGGCATCTGGCTTTTTGCCGATGCGCCATCACCCTCGCCTTTACTATATTTTGGCTCTGATTCAATTGGGCTCGCTCGTCGGCTAAGCCCATCCCCCGGAAAGAATGCCTTAGACCTCTGCTCTGGACCAGGCATCCAGGCACTCATACTGGCAAAATCTGGAATGCACGTCACGGCGATAGATATCAATCCAATCGCCTCAGAAATCTGCCAACTAAACGCACTGGTCAATGGTATTAGCGAAGATTTAACTGTTCTAACCGGAAGTCCCTACAACGCACTAAACAATATCGAAAGCTCTTGCAGCTATGAACTCATTACGGTGAATCCTCCTTTGCTCCCAATCCCAGAAGACGTACCATACCCCTTCGTTGGCGATGGCGGCCCAGATGGCCTCAACATCACAAGCAAGGTTATTCGAGGTGCAGGAGATAAACTCACTGATAGCGGATACCTCTCTGCAATTGGAATGATTGGCCTTGGAACCAACAATCAATCAGCATTTGAACGAATACAGAACGATTTGTTGCAAGCTGGCCTCAATGGCGTCTTGACAATAATCTCGAGCTTTAACCTCGGACCCCAATCTGGCTGGATCGACGGTATCGCATGCACATCTGTTGCACATGCTCCAGGAAAATATTCCAGCAAAGAGGAGGCTGTAAAACAGATATCGCGCGCATACAAAAAAATCCACTACGACCGCGTCTGCACCTATCACTTGAAGGCGTGGAGGGAGAGACAGCCCTTTCAAAATCCCATCCTAACGATTCAAGACTGCTCCGCAGATGGCAACCCACTTGGCCCCTGGATCCTCTAAAGCATCCGTCATACGAAAGCAGGTCAATAGGCTGCGCGCCACTCTCTGATGACGCGCAGCCTATCTCATTTCCCCCGCGCTTTACCGAGCCCGACTCACACCTCATAGTTGGCACCGGTTTTCAAAATGCAAGATTCCGCATACAAAATCACTTCTTCTGTCTAGGTGGCAGACCTACGATTTTTGTAGTATAAAGTTCCTCTCAATGCCTTCAATCTATTTCGAGATTGAGAAGAACTTGCATCGGGTTTCATAGAAGCGATATAGATGATACGTTTTGTCCTATCTATATTCCGACATACATCAGGATGCCTCGTCTTTATCGTCATTTCAATAGTCGGCTTGGCCCTTTCCCACATTGCCCCCTTTTTGAACGGTAAATTAATTGACTTCCCGCACGTGGACCTCGTGGACAGGCCCCCTTGTGTAGCTGCACCCGAGGCGCCTCCCCGTCGCCCTCCAGCGCCGGGGTTCCCCTCCATCACGAAGAGGTAATCCCCGTCCGGCCTCGCCGTCTCTGCAACGCCGAGCCTCCCGAGCGACTCGAGGAGGGCGGGCTCGTCCCAGGAGATTTGACAATACTATAGAGACACGTCCCAAATTAGCTACTCAGTAGTAACTGCTGCTGGGCGCGGCGGGCGGCTCGGCGGGCCCTTGCTTCCTGGATCTCATCGAGGTGAGCGATGATCTCGGAGGCGCTCTCCTCGATCGCCTTGCCGTCGGTACGCACTACAAAGCAACCCAGGCGCTTCATGAGAGCACGAGCCTCCTCGAGCTCGCTTCGCACGCTCTCGGGCTCGGCATAGGAGCCGGCGACGGCACGGGCATAGTCGTCGCCCAAGCGGCTATCGCGAATCTCAGAAATAACGTCGACGGTCGAAATCAGGCCAAACAACCGCATCGGGTCTACCTCGTAAATCGACTTGGGCGGCTCCATACCGTGCGCCAACGGAACGTTGGCGACCTTGTAGCCCTGATAGGCCAAATACATCGACAGCGGCGTCTTGGATGTGCGCGACACGCCCAGCAGCACGATATCGGCATCCGACAGATCATCGCAGCCGCGCCCGTCATCGTGCTCAACGAAATACTCCATAGCCTCGATACGATGGAAATACCGGTCATCGGTCTTATGGATCACACCCGCCACTCCTTTTGGCGGCACGCCGATAAGCGACGACAGCACGGCAAGCGTCGGGCCGACCAGGTCGACCGAGCGAATGTGCAGCATGCCCAAGTAGTCGAGCACGCGAGCACGAAGCGCCGGATCGACAATTGTGTGGAATACGGCGATATCGCGATGGTCCGCATCGACATGCGGACCCACAAACGACTTAACCTGCTCCACCGAGGTCACCTTAGGCAGACGTAAAACACGAAAAGCCCCTTCATCAAATTGCCCGGACGCCGCAAGCACCACCTCACAAGCGGTATCACCGAGCGAGTCGGAGATAACGATAACGGTGGGACGAGCGGTGACCGGGCAATCCATGCGGGGCTCCTTTTGCGCTTATGCGCAGGATAGCTTACTTTTTGCGGGCAAGCTCACCGATGTTGGCGATGCCGGAGAAAACGGCCTCGAAGCGGTTGAGCAGCTTAAGGCGATTATCGCGGAGCTGCTCGTCCTTGTCCATGACCATAACCTCGTCGAAGAAACGGTCGATGGGGGCACGCAGGGCGGCGAGGGCAGCGAATGCGGCAGGATAATCCTCGGTAGCAAGCGCGGCATCGACGGCGGTCTGAGCGGCCTCGGAGGCGTCGGCAAGCGCAAGCTCGACCTCGCCCATCAGAGCGCGATCGTACTCCGCGCCCAGTTCGGACTTGGAGATATGCGCCGCGCGGGCGTAAGCGGTCGCCAGGTTGTCGAAGGTCTCGGCGTCGTTCTTGCGGGCCTCATCGAGGGCGGCGCAGCGGGCGAAGAAGACCGACGGGGCAATAATGTGCACCGCGGAAACGGCGGCAACGGTGTCGGCCGGGATCTTCTCGTCGCGGGCCATGCTCACCAAACGGCCGTGGAAGAAGTCGCGAACCTGCTGGGCGACCTCGGCGGCGTCGAACTCAATGCCCTGCTCGCTATAGAGCTCGAGCGCAAAGTCGATGAGCGACGTGGGGTCGATCGGCAGACGGTCGCGAAGGATGTTGATGATGCCGATGGCGGCACGACGCAGCGCGTACGGGTCGGAAGAGCCGGTCGGGGGCTCGCCGATGGCAAAGATGCCGGCAATGGTATCGAGCTTGTCGGCGCAGGCCACGATGCAGCCAGCGGTGCCCTCGGGGAGCTCGTCACCGGCAAAGCGGGGACGATAGTGATCGCGAATAGCGTGAGCGACCTCGTCGTTCTCCCCCATCGCGCTGGCGTAGTAACCGCCCATCACGCCCTGCTGGCTCGTGAACTCGACGACGGCGCTGGACACCAGGTCGGCCTTGCACAGGTGCGCGGCGCGGCCGGCATCGGCGGCCAAGTGGGCACCCAGGTGAGCCTCGCGGGCAATAGCGAGCGCGAGCTGCTCAATACGCTCGGACTTGGCGAGCACGCTACCGAGCTTCTCCTGGAAGGCGACCTTGGCCAGGCGCTCACGGAACTCGTCGAGGGAGATCTTCAGATCCTCCTCGTAGAAGAACTTGGCGTCATCCAGGCGGGCACGCACGACACGCTCGTTGCCGTCGATCACGCGCTCGGCATTCTCGGGCTTGCTGTTGGAGACGATCACGAACTCACGCGTCAGTTTGCCCTCGCCGTCATAAATCGGGAAGTAGCGCTGGTTGGTGAGCATGGACTCGCAGATGATCTCGTGCGGGACCTTGAGGAACTCCTCATCGAAGGTACCGACGAGCACCGTCGGCCACTCGCAGAGGTTGATGACCTCCTCAAAGACCTTCTTGGGCGTATCGACGTGGCAGCCGGGGCGCGCAGCCTCGACCTCGGCGATACCGGCAAGGATGGCCTCGCGACGCCGCTCGGCGGAGAGCACGCCGGCATCCTCGAGCACCTGCTCGTAAACAGCGGGGCTGGCGACCACATGGTCACCGGGGCCAAGCACGCGATGGCCACGCGTGGTGTTGCCACTCGTCACGTCGGCAAACGACACGGGCACGACGTCCTCGCCCAGAAGGCAGCAGATCCAGCGGACCGGACGCACGAACGTGGCGTGCTCGTGGCCCCAGCGCTGAGAGCGGTAGTTGGGCCACTGCAGGCCGGCGATGGTCTTCTCGCACAGGGCCGTCAGGATCGGGGTGGCCGGGGCGGAAGGAATGTTCTTCTCGGCAAAGACGTACTCGCGACCGTCGGTGTCCTCGCGACGGACCAGGTCCTCGGCAGCCACACCGCACTTGCGGGCGAAGCCCTGGGCGGCCTTGGTGGCGTTACCGTCAGCGTCGAAGGCGATGTTGGCCGCGGGGCCGCGCTTGACCTCGTGAACCTCATCGGTCGCGGTGGCGACGTCGGCAACGAGCGCAGCCAGGCGACGCGGGCTCGAGATCACGCGGACCTCGCCGTGGGCCAGACCGGCCTCATCGAGACCCTTGGCAATCATAGTGCCAAGCTGCTTGACGGCATTGTTCAGCGGTGCAGAGGGCATTTCCTCCGTACCGATCTCAAACAGGAAATCCTTAGCGTCTGCCATGGCTTACGCCACCTCGCCTTCCTGATCGGCATTCTCGTTGATTCCGGCGACCTCGGCCATATAGGCCTCGCAGCACGCCTTGGCGACGGCGCGGACGCGCAGGATGTAGTTGGCACGCTCGACTGCGGACAGCGCACCGCGGGCATCGAGCAGGTTGAAGGCATGGCTGCACTTCATGACGCAGTCATATGCCGGCAGCGGCAGCTTGCGCTCCAGGCAGGAGTGGCACTCGGCCTCGTAGTCGTCAAACTTCTGACGCATCATCTCGACGTTGGCGACCTCAAAATTGTAAGCACTAAACTCGCGCTCGTTCTCCAGGAACACGTCGCCGTAGGTCATGGGCGTGCCGTCGGGCAGGTAGCTCCACACCAGGTCATAGACCGAGTTGACGCCCTGGGCGTACATGGCGATACGCTCCAGGCCATAGGTGATCTCGACGGGCACGGGGTCGACTTCGATGCCGCCCACCTGCTGGAAGTACGTAAACTGCGTGACCTCCATGCCGTTGAGCCAGACCTCCCAGCCAAGGCCCCAGGCGCCGAGCGTCGGGCTCTCCCAGTCGTCCTCGACAAAGCGGACGTCATGGTCATTGGGGTCCAGGCCAATGGCGGCCAGCGAACCCAGGTAGAGCTCCTGGGCGTTGACCGGCGAGGGCTTGATGAGCACCTGGAACTGATAGTAGTGCTGCATGCGGTTGGGGTTCTCGCCGTAGCGGCCGTCGGCGGGACGGCGGCAGGGCTGCGCATAGCAGGTGCGCCACTCGGCGGGACCGAGCGAGCGCAGCGTGGTCGCGGTATGGAAGGTACCGGCACCGACCTCGGAGTCATAGGGCTGCATAATGACGCAGCCCTGCTCGCCCCAGTACTGCTGGAGGCGCAGGATGATGTCTTGGAAGGAAAGCGATGAAGCGTTCATGCCTCTAATATCCCCTCGTCGAAACGATTACACGGTTAGGTACTGTACTATAGCGGTTTTTAATCGATAGCGCCGATACGGTTGAGCGGCCAGTAGCGCACAAGTGCCACGGCGATCAAGTCGGAGCGGTCGACCGGGCCAAAGTAGCGGGAGTCAGCAGAGTTCTCGCGGTTGTCGCCCATCACCCACACACAGTCGTCAGGGACGGTGTAGGGATAGCTCACCTGAGCGCCGGGAGCTTGGACCGAAAGCGGCCAGCTCATGCCAGTCGTATAGTCCTCGTCGAGCGCCTGGTCATCGACGATGATCTTGCCGTCCTGCAAGTCGACCGTCTGGCCGGCCGTGGCAATAACACGCTTGACGAGAACATCGTGCTCGGAGGTGCCATCGGGGTTGTGGAACACCACGATATCGCCCTGCTTGACGGGCTGCCCAAGCTCGAGGCTCACCTTTTGCGCCAGGATCTGGTCGCCGATTTCGATCGTGGACTCCATGGAACCGGTAGGCACCACAAAGGGCTCGACCACAAAAGTGCGGATCAGGAACGTGGCCACGAGCGCGATCGCGATGACCGCGATCCACTCAAAAGCGCCCCTCAACGCGGAATGTTGCGTAGGAACCATACTCACTCCTCGCTCTGCGAATACGAAGCGTCAAGAATCTCCTGCGCGTAAGCGCGCTCCTCGGGCGTGAGCCGCGCCGTCTCGATCAAGTCGGGACGCCAGCGGCAGGTGCGCTCGATGGCGTTCTTGCGACGCCAGGCATCGACCTTGGCGTGATCGCCGCTCACAAGCACCGGAGGCACGCCCTCGCCGTTGAACTCGGCAGGACGGGTATACTGCGCGTACTCGAGCAGGCCTCCATCCTCGGCGGTCGAGAACGACTCGTCCACGTTGCTCATCTCGTCGCCCAGGGCGCCGGGAATCAGGCGTACGACGGCATCGGCAACGACCATAGCGGGAAGCTCGCCGCCCGTGAGCACGTAGTCGCCGATCGACAGACGCTCATCGGCATACGCATACGCGCGCTCGTCGACGCCCTCGTAGCGACTGCACACAAACAGCAGGCGCTCACTTTTGAGCAGGCGCTCGGCCACACGCTGCGTAAAAGGCTCGCCACAGGGGGTGAAGAACACTACGGTGGGCTTGGGACCCTCGGAGCTGATGGCCTCGATGGCCTCCGCGATAGGCTCGACCTTCATGAGCATGCCCTGCCCGCCGCCGTACGGCTCGTCATCGACGGTACGATGGCGGTCGTGCGTCCAGTCGCGCAGGTTATACGCCTTAAAATCAAAAAGGCCGGCCTTGCGGGCGCGGCCCAAGATCGATGTGGACATGACGGGCCCAAACATCTCGGGAAAGACCGAAAGGGTCTCGATCAGCATGTTGTCCTCCCTACTTGTCCATATCGATCAGGCCGTCCATAACGTGGACGGAAATTGTTCCTGTGTCGGGAAGATCGAGCACGACCTGCTCGATCACGGGAATCAGCACCTCGCCGTACCGATCGCCCTCGACAACCCAAACATCGTTCGCGGGCGTCGACATGATCTCGACGATCGTGCCGAGCGAACCGAAGCGCTCGTCGACCACCTCGCGACCCATCAGGTCGGTATAGGCAGCGTCGAGCGAATCGAGCTCAAAGTCGTCGCGATTTGCCAGCACATAGCATCCCGTGATGCCCTCGGCGGCCGTCAAGTCGTCAATGCCCTCAAACGAGACCAGATCGCCATCGCCCGTATCGGTGACGGACACGACCGTGCAAAAGCGGTCGCGCTTGAGCGCCGGCGGCGTCAGGGCGACGCGCATGCCCGGCTCTAATACAGAAGGAAGCCCCCGCAGCGGCTGCGCGAGGACCTCCCCCTTCCTTCCGTGCGGCTTGACCACACGGGCGATGTTTTTGTACTGGGACCTCAAGGTCCTAGCCCAGAACCTCTACCTCGACAGCAGTGTCGAGGCGAGCGGCCAGTGCACGGGCGAGCGTGCGAATGGCCTTGATGGTACGGCCACGACGGCCGATGACCTTAGCGACGTCATCCTCGGCAACCGAAACCTCAATCGTAGAGGCGTCGTCACCATCGATGACCTCAAGGCTCACGGAATCCGGGTCGTCGACGATCTGAACAACGAGATATTCGACGAGATCGGCGATGCGATCTGAGAGCATTGCCTCACCCTCGAGCTGTGCAGCGTCAACCTCAGGCACGATTTACTCCTCGGCGCCCTCAGCGGCCTCAGCGGCAGCCTTAGCGGCCTCGGCCTCTTTGGCGAGCTGCTTCTTGGACTTCTTGACGACGGTCTCGGTCTTCTCGCCCTCGTTGGCGGCCTTGACCAGAGCGGCGACAGCGTCGGTGAGCTGAGCACCCCTGGACTGCCAGTCGGCGATCTTCTCGAGGTCGAGGTTGATGGTCTTGGGGGCGGTCATCGGGTTGTAGCGGCCAACCTCCTCGATGATACGACCGTCACGCGGGGCGCGGGAATCGGCGACGACGACACGGTAGTACGGACGCTTCTTAGCGCCGTGACGAGCAAGGCGAATCTTGACTGCCAAAGGAAACTCCTCCAACCAAGCAGCTTTAGGCTGCAACTACAAACAAACAGTTGAACATAATACGCCATCGACGCGGGCAGGTGAAGTCCGTGAGACCAACTTCTTCGGTGTAGTCGAGGGCAAATCCATATCTTAGACAAGAATTCGCGATTTGCAAGCACATCCACGCACCCCACATGAGCTGCGCGGTATACTCATGACATGGAAAGACGCGAACATACATACGGTTATGAGAATGCTGCGGGCGTCACGCCGCCGCCCTGGACGGGTCCGGCGGTGGGTCTGATGGACCTCGATGCGTTTTTTGCGAGCGTAGAGATGCTCGACCACCCCGAGTGGCGCGGCAAGCCGCTCATTGTGGGCGGAGATGCCGAGTCGCGCGGCGTCGTGTCCACGTGTTCGTATGAGGCACGCCGCTTTGGCGTGCATTCCGCCATGGCCTCGGCCGAGGCACGGCGTCTGTGCCCGCAGGCGATTTGGACGCATGGGCATTTTGATCGCTACCGCGAAGTGAGCGCGCAAGTCATGGCGATTCTCGCCGACGAGACGCCGCGTGTGGAGCGCGTGTCCATCGACGAGGCCTTTATCGATATAACGCCGGGCCGGTTTGCGCCCGAAGACCCGCTGCTGGTCGCGCGACGCATCAGTGACCGCGTGGCGGCACTGGGGGTGACGTGCTCCATTGGCGTCGGCTGCAACAAGACGGTGGCCAAAATCGCGAGCGAGCGCGACAAGCCCTTTGGCCTGACCATTGTGCGCCCCGGCACGGAGCAGCGATTTTTGGCCGCGCTGCCGGTGTCTGCCATGAGCGGCATCGGTCGCTCGGCCGAGGAGCGGCTACGCCGCATGCGTATCTACACGCTTGGCGAGCTGTCGCGTGCGCCGGAGTCCACGCTGGCCTCGATTTTTGGCGTCAACGGCGAGCGTATGCGCCAACGTGCGCTGGGTCTCGAAGTTTCCGAGGTCACAAGTCTGGATGAGGAGCGCGAGGTCAAGTCGGTCAGCAATGAACGCACCTTTGCGAAAGATTTGACTGAGCGCAGGGATATCGAGGCGGCGATTGCGCTGCTGGGCGAGTCGGTTGGACGTCGCCTGCGCCGCCAGGGGCTTACGGGCGGCACCGTGACGCTCAAGCTTAAGTATTCGTATGGCAGTGGGCGTACGGCACAGCGCCGGCTGCCTCATCCAACCGACGATGAAAACATCTTCGTGGCGGTTGCACTCGAACTGCTCGACAACATCTGGCAGGAAGGCATGCACGTGCGCTTGGCCGGCATCGGCATGAGCGACTTCAACCACCAAGGCGGCATCCAGACCGACCTGTTCTGCGAAGTCGATGACCGTGGAGCGCAGTCCAGCGACCGACGCGACCTGTCCGTCGCCATCGACGCCGTCCGAGACAAATTCGGCGACACCGCCCTATCCTTCGGCCGCCAATCCCGCTTCAACGATTAGTCCCTAAGGCAAAAAGAAAGCCGGGCAGCTGCGAATGGTGCAACTGCCCGGCGATATGCGTGAGGGTAGCTAAACCCCGTCCCAAATGAGCTACTAGAGGAGGTTGAGGGGGAGCTGGGGAGCGTCACCCCAGAGCTTTTCGAGACGGTAGAAGTCGCGCGCCTCGGGAGTGAAGACGTGGACGACAACCGAACCATAGTCCATGAGCATCCAGGTCTTCTGCTCGCGACCCTCGATGGAGAACGGGTGCTCGCCGCAAGCCTCGGCGACCTTCTCCTCGATCTCATCGACGATAGAATCGACCTGGCGGTTGTTGGTACCGGTGGCAAGCACAAAGTAGTCGCATACGTCGGAAAGCTCGGTCAGGTCGAGCACCTGAACGTCCTCGCCCTTCTTGTCGTAGGCGGCCTGCGCGGCGGCGCGGGCGACATCCTCGGCGGCGACACCGCTCGCGGACAGCGAGGCGGCAGTGCGGTCGGACGTGGCGACGAAGCTCTTGTGCTCCACACCTTCAAGAATCTGCTCGTCGGTCATGGTCTCGTCGGCCATGGAATACCTCTTTCTAGACAGCCCGAGCTAGCGCAGCTGGGCGTAATGGTTGTAAATCGTAATAGCTGTGGGATAAAGATAGCGCCCGGACTGGATCACATAGACCAAACCCTGCGCAAAACAGGAGAAGAACAACTCATCGAGCGTCGACTCCCCCACCATCTTGCGCAGCGCATGCGCATAGTCGCCGTGGCGGTTGGGCTCGATGGCATCGGCCACAAAGACCACCATATCGAGCGGCGTCATGTCACAGGCACCCACGGTGTGACGGTCGACAGCCTGGAAAACGGCCGGCGACAGCTCGGGAAAAAGCTGCGGAAGCTCATAGGCGGCAACAGGGCCATGCAAAAGCGGCGTCGCGGCGGAAGGAGAGCCGGCAATCTTAATGCCGTAATGCAGAGCGCGCGTGACCAGCTCGTCGTCGGAGAGCACTTTGTCCCAGTCATGGATCAGGCCGGCGGCAGCGGCATCAAAGCGGTCAACGCCGTAGACCTCGGCCAGATGAAGTGCGGTCTCGGCAACACCCAGCGAATGCACATAGCGCTTGCGCTTATCCTTCATGCGAACATCGAGCAGCTCTTGAATGCGCTTGAGCAGCGCGCGCTCATCGCCCTCAAACTGATCCTCTACCGACAACGTAGACCCCCATCACTCAAAATCTTCTTGGCCCAAATCGGCATATAGCCTGCGTTTGCGAATGTAGCCGAGCACGGACTCGCTCGTAAGATAGCGCACGCTCATACCGCGAGCAACTCGCTTACGAATGTTCGTCGAGCTGATCGCCAGCGCCGGAATCTGAATATAGCGCACGTCGAACGGCAGCCCCGACTCTTTGATTCGGGCACGCGCCGTATCGATATCAAAGCCCGGTCGTGTCGCCGCAATAAAGGTAGCAAGCTCAGCGATTCGTTCGGCATCATGCCAGGTAACAATATCGATAATCGCGTCGGCGCCCGTAATAAAGTAGAGCTTTACCTGCGGCGGGTAAAAGTCGCGAAGGGCATGAAGCGTATCGGCCGTATAGGTTACACCCGGACGGTCAATCTCGAACCGACTCGCCAAAAAGGCCGGGTTCGCAGCGGTGGCGAGGACCGTCATGGCATAACGGTCCTCGGCAGGCGTCACCGGCTTGTCAAGCTTAAAGGCAGGCGTGCCCGCCGGCATAAAGAGCACGGCATCCAAGTCGAGGGACTCACGCGCCTGCTCAGCGGTCACCAGGTGCCCGTAATGGATGGGATCAAAGGTGCCACCCATAATGCCGAGCCTAAACTCCTGCCCGTCCTCTAGAGGAAGCTCGGGCAAACCGATTCCACCGCACAGCGACATGGCCTACTCGCCCTCCGGGGTCTCAGCATCGTCAGCGACGTCCGCCGCATCGACAACCTCGACGCCCGCATCCGCGGCATCTGCCACCTCAACGACCTCAACGGCGCCCTCAAGCTCATCCTCGTACTCCGAGAAATCCTCGGCACCCTCGAAGTCAAAGGCACGCTGGCAAATGCGGACCTCGTCGCCCGCACGGCAGCCGGCCTTCTCGAGCGCATCGTCGACACCCATGCGCGCAAACTTATGCTGCAGGTAGATGACAGCTTCCTCGTTTTCCCAGTCGGTCTGAATGACCATGCGCTCGATGGCACGACCGACCACGCGGAAGGCACCGGGCTCTTCCTGGACAATGCGGAAACGCTTCTCACGCTGCAGGCGACGGCGCTCCCATTCATCGTCGCGCAGAACGACCGGCTCATCGGAGACCGACAGCTCGGCGCGCAGCTTAGCCACCTGCTCGCCCACGGCAAGCATCAGCGTGTTGAGGCCGGCGCCCGTAACAGCAGACACGGCAAAGAACATATGTCCATCGTCGAGCGCTGCGCGCTTGAGGTCGGCAATCTTGTCGGCCGTGCCCGGCGCGTCGCACTTGTTGGCAACGACGATCTGCGGACGCTCCGAAAGCTCGGCGCCATACTGCTCGAGCTCACGGTTGATGATGCGGTAATCCTCAACCGGGTCGCGATCCTCAAAACCGCCCGTCATGTCGACGACATGCATGATCAGGGCCGTACGCTCAATGTGGCGCAGGAACTGGTGACCCAGGCCCTTGCCCTCGCTCGCGCCCTCGATAAGACCGGGGACGTCGGCAACGACGTAAGAATATTCGCCGGCACGCACCGTGCCGAGGTTCGGCACGAGCGTGGTAAACGGGTAGTCAGCAATCTTGGGGCGAGCGGCACTCATGCGCGCAATGAGCGATGACTTACCCACCGAGGGGAAGCCCACGAGCGCGGCATCGGCCATGAGCTTCATCTCGAGCTCGATCCAGTGCTCCTCGGCCGGTTCGCCCAGCTGAGCGAACGCGGGCGCGCGGCGCACCGACGTCACAAAGTGCGTGTTGCCCAGGCCACCGGCACCGCCGGGCGCCACGACGACGCGCTCGCCGTCGTGGACCAGGTCGGCAATCTCGAACATCGGGGTCTGCGTCTCGGGATCGAGCTCGCGCACCACGGTACCCATAGGGACCTTGAGAATCAGGTCCTCGCCGCTCTTACCGTTACGACGGGCACCCTGCCCGTGCGTGCCGCGCTCGGCGCGGAAGTGATGCTTAAAGCGGTAATCAATCAGGGAAGACAGCTGAGCATCGGCCTGGATGACGACATTGCCGCCACGACCGCCGTCGCCGCCATCGGGGCCGCCCTTGGGGACAAATGCCTCGCGTCTAAACGACATGCATCCGGCTCCGCCGTCGCCGCCGCACACGTTAATGCGGCTGATATCGGTGAACTGTGACAACAGAATCGCCTCCTACAAAAAGAGGGAGACCCTTGAATCCTAAAACTCAAGTGCCTCCCACATATGTGCTCTATGAAGGGTGAATTACGCGTTCGCGAGCGGGCGTACGCTGACCCTGTGCTTGATACCCTTGTGGAACTCAACGGTACCGTCGACCAGCGCGAACAGCGTGTCGTCCTTACCACGGCCAACGTTCTCACCCGGGTGGATGTGCGTGCCGTGCTGACGGACGAGAATCGTGCCCGTGGTTACCGTCTGGCCGGCATAGCGCTTCGTGCCAAGGCGCTGACCGCGGGAGTCACGGCCATTACGGGAGGAACCGAGTCCTTTTTTGTGTGCCATTGTGTATACCTACTCTTTCGTTACGAGTGTAATCTACTCGGCGACGGGAGCCTCGGCAACAGCCTCGGCCTCTGCCTTGACAGCCTTCTTGGCGCGGGACGTAGCCTGGACCTTCACGATCTTCAGCTTGGTGAGCTGCTGACGGTGACCCTTCAGACGACGATAGCGCTTGCGCTTGTGGAACTTGAAGACCAGCTGCTTCTCGCCCTTGAACTGCTCAACGATCTGAGCGGTAACCTTGGCCTTGGCCAGCTTGTCGGGATCGGTGACGATCTTCTTACCATCGTTGAGGAAGATGACCGGCAGGGTGATCTTGTCGCCCTCATTGCCCTCGATCTTCTCGACGGTGATGACATCGTCGGTGGCGACCTTGTACTGCTTGCCGCCCGTGTTAACGATTGCGTACATGTTTACTTGCCCTTCATGCATCAGTTAGTGCAACAGCCGAATATAGTAGCAGGCGAAAATACCCCCGTCAACGAGTATGTGGAGCAAATCCACAAGTTCGCACAGGTATGGGGCTGACGAGTCGGCCCTCGTCGTCCTCGCATGCTTGATTCTGACGCTCGACATCGTAGGAGCAGATGGTCACGAGGTCTTGCATACCGGTGGAAACAATAGGTGCATCCACGCCCGGGGTCAAGCCCTGCAACAAAACATCAGCTGCAGAAAGCAAAATTTCCGGACGCATAGAGCCCTCGTTATCGGCATGGGTGTCGAGCATGAGCACTAAATGGTCCGGGCGCTCCCCCGCCGTGAGCTCATAGCCCACGAGCGTGTGATCCAAATCCAAGCGCTTGCTCTTTTTGCCGCGCGCGTAGTCGATGCCATGGTCCGCGCGCAGCGTGTCGATCGCACGACGCACCTCGTCGGCGCTTACGGGCGCCTCGGGATCCAAGTGCAAATCAATGCGATACGACAAGCGCGTGAGCTGCGCCGTCAACGCCGGCGTGCGCACGTCGATGTACGCCGCCTCGATGGGTGCCAGATCGGCCGGAGAGGCCGCAGCCAGGCGCCCAAACGCCTCGTCGAGCGCCACGAACTCGGTCATAAACAGGTCATACCACTCGCAGGTCGACGACGTACCCACCGGTAGCGCCGAAGAGAAGCCCACGCGCATGTGAGGAGAGAAACCCTGCGTGACGGCATAGGGAAGTCCCGCACGGCGCACGATGCGCTCAATGGTATGGATTACTTCGAGATGGCCCAGGTACTTAAGGCGATCGCGCTTGCCATAGCGAACACGAAGCCTAAAGAGCGAGGGGTTGTCGGTCAGGCGCTCACTCATGCGCGATCACCCATCAATACATTCTTGGCGTGGAGCGTGGGGCAGATCCCGCAGCCGGTGCACGACGTGCGGGTGCAGTCGGGAGTCGTGACGCCCTCGAGCGAGCGACGGTACTCGCGCTCGAGGAAGCCGCGCGTGCAGCCGGGGCTCACGTGCTCCCACGGCAGGCGCCAGTCCAACTCGTAGGGCAGGTGTACGAGCTCGTTGAGGTCGATGCCGTTTTTGGCAGCAGCCTCCTTCCAGTTATCGAGCGAGAAATGCTCTACCCAGGCGTCAAAGCGAGAGCCCGAGCGCCAAGCATCGATGATGACGGGCGTCATGTCGCGACCGGCGCGGGACAGCGCGGCCTCGATGAGCGAAGTCTCGGCATCGTGGTAATGCACACGGACGGCACGGTTGCGAACGCTCGTGATAAGCAGCTTCTGGCGACGCTTGACGTCGTCGTAGTCGAGCTGCGGGCACCACTGGAACGGCGTGGCAGCCTTGGGGATAAAGACCGAAACCGAGATCGACACCGAGATCGAGCCGCGACGAGCCTTGGGCACCACGGAACGACCGAGCTCCAGCACGTGATCGGCCAGATTGGCGATGGCCACGATGTCCTCATCGCGCTCACCGGGAAGGCCCATCATAAAGTAGAGCTTCATGCGGTTCCAGCCGGCCTCGAAGGCCGCCTTGGCCGCACGGTCCAGGTCCTCCTCGGTCACGTTCTTGTTAATGATGTCGCGCATGCGCTGGCTGCCGGCCTCGGGCGCGAACGTCAGGCCGCCCTTCTTCTCGCCGGCAACCGACTCGGCCATATCCACGCCAAACGAATCCAGGCGCTGCGACGGAATAGACACGCGAATACCCGTATCCTCCAGGCGACGATTGAGCCTGCCAAGCACGTCGCGAATGCAGGAGTGGTCGGTCGTGGAGAGCGAGGTCAGCGACACCTCGTCATAGCCAGTCTTTTCCAGACCCTGAATCACCGACGAGACGATCTGGTCGGCCGAGCGCTCGCGCACCGGGCGATACGTCATGCCGGCCTGACAAAAACGACAGCCGCGGGCGCAGCCGCGCAGGATCTCGATAGACAGGCGGTCGTGGACCAACTGCGCATAGGGAACGCACGACTGCGACAGCGGATTCGTGGCGCCGAAATCCTCGACGACGCGCTTGTAGACCACGGTCGGCGCATCCTTGCCTTCACGCGGCACGGTGTAGCCATGCGGCGAGCAGGGCTCGTCATGACGAACCTCATAGAGCGACGGCACGTAGTTGCCGGCAATGGATGCAAGCTGCTCGACAATCTGCGCGCGCGGGACTCCTTCGTCGCGCAGGCGGCGATGCAGCTGACAGGTCTCGAGCAGCGACTCCTCGCCCTCGCCGATGAGGATGACATCGAAGAAGGCCGCGTACGGCTCGGGGTTGTACACCGAGGGGCCGCCGGCGATGATGATGGGGTCGTCTTCGCCTCGATCGGCCGCTAACAGCGGAATGCCAGCGAGGTCGAGTGCCTCGAGGAAGTTAGTCACCGCCATCTCGTGCGGCACATGCAGGCCGACGATATCAAACGAAGCAACCGGCGCTGCACCCTCGAGCGAGAGCAGCGGAATACCCGCCTCGCGCATAGCGTCACCCATATCGGGCCACGGCACATAGCCACGCTCGCAGGAGATGCCCTCGGCCTGGTTAAGGATGTTGTAGAGGATGGCGATACCCTGGTTGGGCAGACCAACCTCGTACACATCCGGGTAGATCAGGCAGCAACGGTAATCGGCATCGGCCTTGGAAAGCGTGCCCCACTCGTGATCGATATAGCGACTCGGCTTCTCGACCTTGGCGAGCAACGGCTCAATTAAATGAAAACAATCTTGGTATGCAACGCGCAACGGAAAACCCCTAAGCAGCAAGATCTGATGCGTCCTGGTAGGACGCCATAGGACGGGTAGCGCCCGCGACCGTGGTTACCAGATCGCGAACGCGGGAGAACGTGGCAGTGACCGCCTCGTTGGCACGGCTGTAGTCGACATCGCGCTCGTAGAGCGAAACAAGCGCACGGCCCATGCCGTAGGTGCCCGCGGCAGCAGTGAGCGCCTTGACGGCAAACCCAATATGCGGCGTCTGCTTGACGAGCGCGCGGGTGACCGCGCGGATCACAAGACCGCCGGCAAGCACGCCCGCGACCTCGTAGCCGCGCTCGGGCTTAATACCGCGTCCAAAGACGGCAGCGAGCTCAAAGAGCATGCCCACCTGCGCCAGCGCCATAACGGGATAATCGGCGCCCGGCAAAAACACCAGCGCACCGGTCGCCATATTGGTGAGCGCGCACGAGGTGATGATACGATTGGCGGCCGCGATGCGCATGAAGGCAAAGTTCGCCGCAAAAGCCGTTTCCTTGTCGGTGCGATCGAGAATCCAGCGGGCAAGCGTCTCGAGCAGATACGTCTTATCGGTTGCCGCTACCACGCCGAGCATGGGCGTGGACTCCTCGATAAACGGCACCTCCACAGCAGACTCGGCAAGCACGCACACGGGCGCGCCGGCGATCACGAGCTCCTGCACGGCACTCTCCAAGCGGTCGGAACCACACGAGAGCACCAGCACCACATCGGTATCGGTCTTTGGAGCAATTCGCTCCTCCCCCAGACGCCCGACGCGCACAATGCCCGAGGTCGTCTGCGGCACAAAGGCGTCACGCACCGTCTCGGCCAGAAAGCGCGAGGCGGACGAATCCAGATAGACCGAGACGCGCACCGGCGTATCGGAATCCTTCTTAACGGACGCGCCCATCTTAAAAGCGCGGGTCAGCTTATCTACGGGAATTTTCATAGCAAACCCCTCCAGCGGTTACGCGGCGCCCGAACGATGCCGCCATATGGATTGTACGATACCCACCGTCAGCAGCTGAATCATCATCGAAGACGAACCGAAGCTAATAAACGGTAGCGGAATACCGGTAATCGGCATCATGCCGATGCACATGCCGATGTTTTCGAAGGTCTGGAACGCCCACATGCCAACGATGCCCACACACGAAAGACGCAAAAACAGCGACTCACACTTAAAGGCGACGCGAATCGTCGAAAAGATCAGCAGCACGTAGAGGCACAGCAGCAAAAAGGAGCCGCAGAAGCCAAAGGTCTCGGACAAAAAGGCGAAGACAAAGTCGGTATGGAACTCGGGTAGGAAGCCGCCGGCCGACTGCGTCGCATGCCCCAGGCCCTTACCAAAGAAACCGCCCGAGCCGACCGCGATCAACGACTGCTGCAGATTGTACGCATCGTCCGAATCGGCATTATCGGGGTCGATAAAGACCGTCAGACGGTTCATCTGATACTGCTTGATGAGCACATCGTGGCCGAGCAACGAATCAAAGACCGAATCGAGCGCCAGGACGAGGGCCACCAGGCCCACAAGCAGGGCCAGGGTCGACAGTACCCATTCGCGGCGCGCACCGCTCATACAGATGACGATAGCGCCAGAAACCAGCACGACCAGGCCCGATCCCAGGTCGCCCATGGCAACGACGGCCAAAAACGGAATGGACAGCATGCCGCAGAGCTTGACGTAGTCGCGAACGGTATCGATGCGACCGTTATACTGCGAGCCAAGCGTAGCAATAAAGAAAATGGTGATGAGCTTGGCAAGCTCAACCGGCTGGAATGTCAAGCCAATACCGGGAATCTTGATCCAGCCCGTCATGCCCAGACCGCCCGTATAGGACAGACCCGGAATCTTGGGCGAGAGGATCACGATCAGGTCGATGACGAGCAACGCCGTCGAGAAATTTGAAATACCGCGCAGATCGGTACGCCAGACCAGCACCGCCAGCACCGCCCCGATGCCAATTCCCAGCAGATGGCGTGAGAACGAGGCATCGGCCTTAAACTGCGAAGCCGACCAGATGATGATGGCACCGTAGGCAACGAGCGCCACAGTAGCCACGAGCACACCGATATGCACCTTTTGGCGAAACGTGCCGCGCGAGGCCGAAAGTTGCTTGTTGACGCGGTCCAGGCTGCTGCGAGAGCCGGTCTTGGTTGAACGGAACAGATCCGCCGGAGAAAAATCCATCGCAACCTCCTATCGAACCGAAGAATCGCCCGAGGCCGAAGAGGTATCGGGCTCGTCATAAATCACGCCGAGCACGTCGCGCACGACATGCATCGCGGTATCTGAGCCGCCGCCGCCCTGCTCCAGAACAGTAGCGATGACATACTTGGGATCATCGGCCGGTGCATAGGCGCAGAACCACGCGTATTCGTCCTCGCCGCTTTTCTCGCCCGTGCCCGACTTGCCGTAAACCTGCGGCGTCAGGGTGCCAAAGTGCGCCGCCAGGGACGTCGATGCCGTGTAAATCACGTCGTGCATGCCGTTGCGAACTAGAGCCAAATCCGAATCGCTGTTGATCTTGGCCTCCAGGCGCTTCTTCTTGCCCTTGCCGTTGTACTTATAGGCATCGCCGTCGCCATCGCGCGACACGGCAGATAAAAACACGTGAGGCACGTACTGTTTACCGCCGTTGGCAAGACCCATATAGGCGCACGCCATCTGCAGGGGCGTCACCAGGATGTCGCCCTGGCCGATAGCAATGTTGGTCATATCGCCGGCATTCCACTTGCGGTCCTCGGCAGATGCGTCGGTGAAGTACGACTCTTTCCACTCGGCATCGGGAATACGGCCCGCGCCCTCACTCGGCAGATCGATACCGCAGGTCTTGCCTAGGCCCCAGCGACGAAAGACCTCCTGCAGGCCCTCGGAATGTTTCTCGTCATAAAAGAACGCCTTGCCCATGTCGTAGAAGACGGGGTCGCACGAGTTGGCGATACCCGACTGCAGCGTCATGGTGCCGTGGCCGGAATGCAGCCAGCAGTACTTGCCCCACGACTTGCCCAGACCCGTCCAATAGCCCGTGCAGTTGGTCGTCTGCCCCGACGTGTAGGTTCCATACTCAAGACCGGCCAGTGCCGAGAGCGGCTTGATGGTCGAGGCCGACATGTACTGTCCGCTAATGGCGCGGTTGAGCAGCGGGTGCGAACCCTTGTCATCATTGAGCTCGGTCCACACGTCATTTGAGACGCCGCCGATAAAGACGGACGGATCGAACTTGGGCTCGCTCGCCATGCCCAGGATCTCGCCATTGTTGGGATCGAGACACACCACAGCGCCGTTGCCGGCATTGCTGTAGCCAGTGGTCTTGGCAAGCTCGATAGCGCTCGCCAGTGCCGTCTCGCAGGCCTGTTGGATCTTAAGGTCGAGCGTGAGCTTAATGTCGGAGCCGGCCTTCGCCGGCACGGCGCCGGCCTGACCGGTCACATTGCCCGAGGCATCGACCTTGACGGTCTGCTCGCCACGAATACCCTGCAGCAGGTTTTCGTAGTAGCTCTCAACGCCCGCCTGGCCCACGATATCGCCCGACTGGTACGTAATCTTGCCAGCAGAAGCATCATCATCGCCAGAGGTTTTCTTATTCTGGGCCTCGAGCTGCTCGGAGGTAATGGTGCCGGTATAGCCCAAGATATGGCATGCCGTCTCGCCATATGGATACTGGCGCTCGGTACGCTCGGCAATCTTGACGCCCGGGAACTCGCCGGCATGCTCCTGAATATAGGCAACCGTGGAGCGACGGACGTCCGTCGCGATGGTATGCAGGCTCTGAGCGCCCTCTGTATTGTCCTGAATATTGCGAAGGACCGCCACGTAAGGCATTCCAAGCACGTTGGCAAGATGGCGAACCAGAACCTCATCCTCCGCAAGGTCGCGGTAGGCCACAACAGCAAGTGAGGGACGGTTCTGGACAAGCGCCACGCCATTGCGGTCAAGGATGCGACCGCGCACAGCGGGTGTGGTAACGGTGCGAGTCTGATTACTATTGGCCTGCTTCTCGTAATAGTCCGACGAGACCATCTGCATGCCCCACAGCTTGACGGCAAGCGCCGCAAACATCGCGCCCACACCCGTGGTGAGGATGGAAAAGCGGCCCTTAAAGGCGGTCGCCGCGGTATTGCCCTCGCCCTCGGTGGCGCGCGGGGCCGTTCCATGCTGCGTATCGTAGGTAAAACGGGAATCGCCACGACGCATGATGACCAGCGCGACCACGATGGCCACAACCAGCACGATACCGGCGATAATAACCGTCAACTGGGAAGACATCTACGGGCCTCCCCTATTTGAGCTTGCGGGTCTTGGGCTTAAAGCGCATACCCGTCTGGCGTCCGCCACGCGCGGAGAATCCATAGCCGGACTGCGGCACGACGCCGGACATCAAAAACGGAATGGCAACCAGACCCGTCAGGATCGAGGACGGCAGTGCATGGCCGAAGATCGCCACGACAAAGCTCGTCTCCAAACCCATAAACAGCAAGATGATGCTGTAAATCACATTTATGACGAGCGCGAAGGCACCCACAGTGATGCCGCGCGCACTCGGGGTACCGCCCGTCTGACCGGCGGCGCTATGCACCAGGGCAAAAGAACCCACGGTCAGCAGGAGCGACATAACGCCCACCGGCACGGCAGCGGAAAGGTCATAGAACAAGCCGCTGCAAAAACCGCACACGACGGCACGGGTCGGGTCGCCCGAGAACACGCTTAGGCACACCAGGATAATCATAAAGTTGACGCGACCGCCCGCAATGGAGATCTGCGGTGCCAGGCCTGCCTGCAGCAGCACGCACACGATGGCGGCGATTACAAACGTGCGGGAGCTCATCCCCTGCTCGTGTAGATCCATGGACATGCCCCCTATTCGTTCGAGCCAGAATCGGTCGTCTCGGACGTGTCGGAACTGTCATCCGAGCTCTCGTCCTTCGTCTTGGTCGCAGCATCATGCGACGTTCCCTGCGGCGTGCTGTTGGCCGTGCTCACGTCCTCATCCGAGGCCGACTGTTCGTCGGTCAGCGAGGTAATGACCAGCACTTCCTCGTTGTTCTCGGCCGTAGTCTGAGCGCGCACCACAATGGTGTAGTACACGTCGTTTGCCGATTTCTCAACCGACGAGACGGTGCCGAGCGGTAGACCCTTGGGGAACACACCGCCAATGCCCGAGGTCACGATGATGTCGCCAACCTTAACGTCGGAGTCGACGCTCACGTACTCAAGACGCAGCGTGCCGTCAGCCTGACCCTGCAGCATGCCCTGGGCGCGCGTGTCCTGTACCATGGCGGACACACCCGAGTTCTCGTCGCCAATCAGGCGCACGGTGGACGTCTTGGCCGAGACTTCGATGATCTGGCCGATAACACCGGCCGAACTCGTCACAGGCATGTTGATGGTAAGGCCGTCGGCAGAGCCCTTGTCGATGGTTACGGTCGAGGTCCAGGCATCGCCGGAGGCACCAACGATACGAGCTGCGGTCGATTTGAGGTTGTAGGTCGACTGCAGGCCGACCAGCCCCTCCAGACGCTCGGCGGTCTTTTGAGCCTCGGAGAGCTCAGCAACCTTAGAGGTCAGTTCCTCGTTTTGCTTCTTAAGCTCGTCAAGCGTGTCCTGCGACGCCGTAAGGTTAGAGAACACGTTGCCGATCGCATTGAAGGGAGCCGCCACGGCCGAGCCCACAAAGCGCACCGGCGAGGTAATCGTCGTTACGCCCGAACGCACGGCATGAATCGGCCCGGCCTCACCCTCACGAATATAAAACGTGAGCAGCAACACCGAAATCAGGCTGAAAACAATCAACGGGCGCATACCCGTTGATTGTCGCTTGGTATTCAGATTTGTGGAGAAACCCGAAGATCGTGCCAAATGGAATCCACCTTTTGGAAATTAAGCATTGGTCTGGACGAAGCCGCCATCAAACGCATTGGCCTCGAGCACGCGGGCACAGCCGTTAACGACGTTATCGAGCGCCGTGGGGCTGACGTTGACCGAAACGCCGGTCTCATCACGCAGGCGCACGTCGAGACCGCGCAGCAGCGCGCCGCCACCGGTCAGCAATATGCCATAGTACATAAGGTCAGAGGCAAGATCGGGCGGCGTGGCATCGAGTGCGTCCTTGACGGCCTTGGCCATCTCGTCGAGCGGCTTGTTGAGTGCGCGACGAATCTCCTCGCTCTCGATGCGCACGGTCTTGGGCAGACCGGTGATCACGTCGCGGCCGTTGACCTCGACGTCGAGCTCGTCCTTGAGTGGCACAGCGGAGCCGACCTTGATCTTGATGTCCTCTGCCGTACGCTCGCCGATGGCCAGGTTGTAGGCATCGCGAACGTGCGTGAGGATGGCCTGATCGAACTCGTCGCCGGCAATACGGATGGACTGCGAGACGACGATGCCGCCCATAGCGATAACGGCAACCTCGGTGGTACCGCCGCCGATGTCGATGACCATGGAGCCGGTGGGTTCCTCGACGGGCAGGTCGGCGCCGATGGCGGCAGCCATAGGCTCTTCGATCAAATAGGCCTGGCGAGCACCGGCCTGGATCGTGGCCTCAAAAACAGCACGCTTCTCGACCGACGTGACACCGGAAGGAACGCAGACGACAACACGCGGACGCGGGGTCCACGGATAGCGCTTCTCAGACGCCTTGTCGATAAAGTAGCGAAGCATGGCCTCGGTAACATCGAAGTCGGCGATGACGCCGTCCTTCAGGGGACGAACGGCCACGATGTTGCCGGGCGTACGGCCGAGCATGCGCTTTGCCTCGATACCGACCGCCAGGATGCGCTCGTCGTTCTTGTCGATGGCGACAACAGAGGGCTCGCGAATGACGATGCCCTTGCCGCGCACGGAGACAAGCGTATTTGCGGTGCCGAGGTCGATCGCAAGATCGCCCGCATAGCTACCGAAGAACATATCCATCAAAGAAAACAACGCAACTCCTGATGTGTTGGATGATTGCTGGAAAACTACTAGCTCATGATACTAGCGCAAGCCCGGCACCTCACTTGCGGTGAAGCACCGGGCAAAGCTAAATCCCATAAGGTCACTACTGGTTGTCAGCAGCCGAGAAATCCATATCGAGCGAGGAAACGGCCCAGCCGATATGGTTGTCGGAGCGCACGAATTTGACGGTGTACTCCTGCTCGCCGCCCTTGGACAGCGATGCCTTCACCTTAGCGGTCGTCTCGGTCATGGACTGATCCATGCCCTCGACGGACACGGTGGCACCCTGCGGAATCGAGGAGATGATCATCGACTTAGCGTCCTCGGACAGGCTCGAGGCCAGGCAAGACTCGGCCTTTGCAGTGTCACCGTCGCCGGCAGCCTGGAACAGATCGGTAACGACAGACTCCTGAGACGGGAAGCCAAAGCCGCGCGTGTAGGCAAAGCCCAGACCGCCCGCGGCGATCAAAATGAGCAGAAGCAGCACGATGAAGACTTTGAGACCCGTGTGGCGATGGCGACGACGGACCTTGGCCTGCTTACGATCCTGACGGTCCTGCTGGACCATCTCGGACTCGGACAGCGTAAAGAAGCCGGTGTCCGAGGGATCGGGCATAAACTGACCGGTCGCGCCCGTAGGATCGAGCGGATCGACGGCAGGAGCGTCCATCGCGGGCGCCGGAGCCGTGGCCATAGCCGTCTGGGCAGACAGCGCGGCAAGCGAATCGTGCACGCGGGCAAGCTCATCGGCCTGCTCGGAGGTGAGCTGGTAGATGCCATCTGCAGTAGCGGCGTTAAAGGCATCGAGTGCGTCGGAGGGACGGCCGGCGGCAGAAAGCGCCTGACCCATGCCGGCGTTGAGCGCACGCGTGTCGTCGCGGGGGCCGGCAAAGTCGATAGCCGTGCGGTAGGTCTCCACGGCATCCGCCGGACGGCCGAGCTTAATGAAGCAACGACCGAGCTCGCCGAGCGCGGCGGCAGGAGCCGGATTGGCGCCGTCGATGGCAGCCTGACGGAAGGCGGTTCCCGCGTTGGCATAGTCGCCCGATTGGAACAGCGCATTGCCTAGACCCAGATAGGCCTTGAACGGCGTAGCATAGGAAGCATCCTGCGTAGCAGCAGAGAACGCCTGAGCGGCCGTCGTGTAGTCGCCCACGGCGGCGAGCGCCTTGCCGCGGTTGGTGAGCAGCGCGCCGCGCTTGCCGTAGGTGCCGTCGTTGAGGGCGGCGGCATAGGCCTCGGCGGCCTCGGCATACATGCCCAGGTGCATCAAGGCGTTGCCACGAAGGTGATCGGCCTCGCCCATAATCTCATCGGGAGTTTTTGCCGCCCCAAGCATCTGGGCTGCAGCGGAAAAATCACCCGCGCGGTAAGCGGCGCGGCCCTGTTGGATCAGCTGGCTATTCAAGGAAGTCCCCTTTACTCGTGAACGATCTCGACATGGACGATCTCGTCGCCGGCACGCAGCTGCGAAATCACATCGAGACCCTCGACCGTGGTACCAAAGACGGTGTAACCGGAATCGAGGTTATGCTGGGCACCCAGGCAGAAGTAGAACTGCGAACCCGCGGAATCGGGGTCCATGGAGCGTGCCATGGCAAGGGCGCCATCGACATGGCTGTTGCGCGGATTGGTGGCAAACTCGCCCTTGATGCAGTAGCCGGGGCCACCGGTACCGGGCATGCCGTCGGGGCCCTCAAGACCGGCAGCGACGTCGGCGCCGGACATGTCGCGGGTATTGGGGTCGCCGCCCTGGATAACAAAACCGGGCACATAGCGATGAAACTTAAGGCCATCATAGAAGCCCATCGTGGAAAGCTCGCAGAAGTTCGCGACATGAATGGGAGCGCCCTCGCCGTCAAACTTGACCTTGATGGTACCCTTCGACGTCTCGATTACGGCGCACTCGTCGCCGACAAGCTGATACTCGGGCGTGTAGAGCTCTTTCTTAAAACCAAACATGTGGTTCCTTCCTCGTACGTTTAAAGCATATTTGTACGAATTGTAGCAATAAGCACGGGCTTACATCAATTGCGCACGTAGGTTATGCCGACTATGGCGAACTAATTTTAGGAACGCTGCTGCGGCTTCCAGGAACCCACATTGGCATCGTACTGGTTCAGCGCGCTGTTGCCGCCCTGCGCGATGGGCGCCAGGATCTCGCTTTGGTGGGAACTCATCGACTCGCCATCGGGAATGGCCAGCGAGATATCCCAGCTCTGGCAGATCACGTCGACGCGCTCATACATCCACTCGGCAAGCTGCTTTAAGTGGGCGATGTCATCCGCATAGACCGTATCGTCCTGTACTTTCAGGTTGTTGAGCTCATCTTGCGTCTTTTTGATCTGGTCGCGCAGGGCGTAGGCACTCTGCGACAGCTCCTGACGGGTGGACAGCGGCGTTCGGAGATAGCCGTTGTTAAAGGAATCGATGACCTCGCCGATCTGGTCCTCGTCAGCGTAGGACACGATGGTCTGATACAAACCGTCGAGCCTGGTATAGAGCTGATCATCGGTGAGCACGGTTTCTTCCTGGACCACCTCGGCAGAATCGCCCTGCTTGGTATCGTCCTCAGTGGCCTCGCCCTTTTGGCGCGTGGGGAAGGTGGTTTGTGCAGCTTGGCCAAACTGGTCGTAGAAGCCAGGCATGACACCCATGGGATCGGTCGTCACGAACCAATAGGCACCGCCGCACACGACGGCAAGGACCGCGATGATAATGAGCGGCTTAGGAATATGACGCTTATGCTTGTGATAGGCGTCCTCGTCGGGGTGCACCTTGCGCTTGGGTTTTTGAGCATCGTCATGCAGGGATACCGGCGTGGGAATATCGACCTTGGGGATACCGAAATCCTTATCGAAAGCCGGCAGCACGCAGGTCTCATTGGGGTCGGCGGCGTCCGAAAGCACCGCAGCGGCAGAGGCCGGCGCATGCGGCACCTCGGTATCGATCTGCTCTTGCGTTAGGCGCGGAAAGCCCGCCGTGCGGCCCGCTGCCAGATCGGATGCAGCCGCGTCCTCGGAGAGGATACCCGGAGCCGGGCGTCCGCATTTGGGGCACGTACGATCATGCGGAGAAAGACGGGCACCGCAGCCCTCACAGAACACGAACTCGGTGTGCTCGGGACCATCGCCCGGACCCACATAGGCGTTGCAGTAGGGGCAGAACGAGGCGCCGTCCTCGATAGTCTTAAGGCAATGCGGGCAGATCACGGCATCCTCTTTTCGAAGCAATTCAAACAATCGAGGTTAGAGCATAACATCGTCACGGCCCCACAGGAGCAAGGCACCAATTCAACATCGCCAGGGCGCTAGTTACTTCTTCTTTTTGCTTGGCATCGAGACTTTGATGCCTTGGGCGGACTTGGTTACGCGGGAGCGCTTGGCGCCCGTGGGCTTCTTTTTCTTGGGCTGGACCTGGGCCACGCCCTCGAGTGCGCGGGCCTCGGCCTCGCGAGCGGTGCGATCTTCGCGGCGCTGCGCCATGTCGGCGGCGACGCGCTTGGCAAAACGCTCCGCCGTCGAACCCGTCGAGCTCACCTTGCCGCCACCGCGACCCAGGTGGACGCGCACACCGCGTCCAAAACCAGTTGCGGCATGACGACGACGCGGCTTGAGCGAATCCATCATCGTGGCGAGCTTAAAGAACACCGAGCAGGTAAAGGCCACGATGACAGCCAAGATAACCATCTGGCCCATCGACAGGTTGGCAATAGACAGCAGCTCCGGGAATCCGATAACGCCCACCAAGATGCCAGCGACTACAAACACAAAGAGCACCACGCGCAAGGGCGTGAGAGGCTGCGAGATGCGCCAGATCAGGCTGACGCTCGCCGCGCACGACGTAAGCAGGCACATCGTAGACAGCGTGAGCTGGCTAAAGCCAAACACGCGCGCCACAAAGATATCGAGCGCCGCAGCCAAAATGACCGCAATCGACGCCGGCAGTGCACGCTTGAGCACGTTGGTCAAAAACGCACCCTTCACGCGAGCATTGTTGGGCTCCAGGCCCAACACAAAGCCCGGCGCGCCGATGCAGAAGAAGTTGATGAGCGTCATCTGAATCGGCTCGAAAGGGTACGGCGGCAGCGCGATGCACAGCGCCGCCAGGCCCATCGAGAACAGCGTCTTGGTCAAGAACAGCGAAGCCGAACGCTGCAGGTTGTTGATGGAGCGACGGCCTTCGGCCACCACGGCGGGCATCGAGGCAAAGTCGTTGTCGACGAGCACGATCTCGGCCACGTTGCGCGCGGCATCGGAGCCGGCCGCCATGGCGACGGAGCAGTCGGCCTCCTTGAGCGCCAACACGTCGTTGACGCCGTCGCCCGTCATGGCCACGGTGTGCTCGCGGCGCTTGAGCGCCTGCACGAGCTCGCGCTTCTGCTGCGGGGTCACACGACCAAAGACATGGTAGCGGTCCACTGCGGCATCGAGCTTGGCCGGCGTATCGAGCGTCGTGGCGTCCACATAAGCGTCCGCCCCCGGCACGCCCACCACGCGCGCGATCGACGACACCGTACGCGGGTCATCGCCACTGATCACGTTGAGCGTCACGCCCTGCTCGTTAAAGTAGCCGATGGTCTCGGCCGCCGAGGTGCGAATCTCGTCGCGGATGGTCACAAAGCCCACGGGCTCGGCCTCGCCCACCATATCGCCATCGGGCGTAAAGCCGTCCACGCGCGCCACCACGAGCACGCGGCAGGTATCGGCAAGCTCGGCGACACGGTTCTCGACCTGGGCAAACGCACGATCAGAGAGCACAAACTGCGCTGCACCCATCACATAGGAGCCCTGCGCAAACGAGGCGCCGCTCCACTTTTTGGAGGACGAGAACGGAATGACCGACAGCGGCTCAGACACCTCGACCGGGCGATCGGCGTAATAGTTGAGCAGCGCCTGGCAGGTCTCGTTGGCATCGGCCGAAGTCGCACGCGCCACGTTAGCCAGCGCAAAATCGAGCACCGTGGTATCGACGGGAACGGCGGCGTCACCCTCCCCCGCGCCCATGCCAAAGCCCTCGATCGGCAGCGGATACGTGCCCTCGACCTCCATGCGACCCGACGTGATGGTGCCCGTCTTGTCCAGGCACAGCACGTCGACGCGCGCGAGCGTCTCGATGCAGTAGAGCTGCTGCGCCAGCACCTTGCGACGGGCCAGGCGCACCGTGGCGATGGCAAGCACCGACGAGATCAGCAGCACCAGGCCTTGCGGGATCATGCCCAGCAGGGCGCCCACCGTGGACAGCAGCGCCGACGAGGGCACATGGCCAGCCAACAGCTCGGAGAAGCACCACGAAAGCGCGCTATCGCCTGGGGTTCCCGCGGCATCCCACAGCTCGCTCACGCTCGAGGCAAACAACGCCAAACCGAGCGGGATCATGATGATGCTCGCAAAGCGCACGATGGCGTTAAGCGCGTTCATGATCTCGGAATTGACCTTTTTGACGTACTTGGCCTCGTTATTAATTTTGGCCACGTAGTTGTCGGCGCCGACATGGATCACGCGAGCGCGCAGCAGGCCCGAGTCGATAAAGCTGCCGCTCATGAGCTCGGAACCAGGCTGCTTCTTAATAAGGTCGCTCTCGCCCGTCAGCAGGCTCTCGTTCACGAGCGCCTCGCCCGAAACCACCACGGCGTCAGCGGGAATCTGGTCGCCGCGCCCCAGGCGGATGATGTCGTCGAGCACGATCTGGTCCAAGTCGAGCTCCACCTCGGCACCGTCGCGCACCGCGATGGCCTTCTTGGAGGTCAGAAGCGTGAGCTTATCGACCATCTTCTTGGAACGCATGGACTGAATGACGCCAATAGCGGTATTGAGGAACACCACGAACAGGAACGTCAGATTCTTAAACGAACCGGTCAAAATGACCAGGAACGCCAAGATCACGTTGATCAAATTGAACAGCGTGCAGAGGTTTTCGATGATGAGCTCTTTGACCGACTTGGTCTTGAGCTCCATGTTGCGGTTGATCTTACCGGCGGCGATGCGCTCCTCGACCTCGGCGGTCGAGAGTCCGCGCTCGATATCCGTTGCTGCCATACCACGTCCCATCACGTCGCGTCGGTATAAGAAAAACCGCCCGGACCATGCGAGGTTCGGAAGGTCTTACGTTCGATGGTGCCCCATGTTGGATTCGAACCAACGGCCTTCTGCTCCGGAGGCAGACGCTCTAATCCCCTGAGCTAATAGGGCCAACGTTTGGCATTATACCCAAGTGCACCACGGGCTATCAAAATAAAAGAAAAAGCTTTGCAATTACGTGGGAGACACGGCACAACGGCCCACTTTAGAAGGCAAAAGCGAGTCAGATAGTATAAACTCTCATGCACCATATATACACGGCTCGCGATGCGGGCCGTTTTTGCAAGGGTTATCCATCGAGGTGAGAGGCACACCATGATTGCTATTTTAAAGCAAAGCGCCAGCGACGAGGCCGTCAGCCATATCGTCAGCTGGATTGAGAAAAAGGGCCTGAAGACCGACGTCTCGCGCGGCGAGAATGAGACGATCATCGGCCTGGTGGGCGATACGACCAAGATCGACCCGTTCCTGCTCGAGTCCATGGACGTCGTCGAGCGCGTGCAGCGCGTCTCCGAGCCGTTCAAGCGCGCCAACCGCAAGTTCCACCCCGAGGACTCCGTCATCGACTGCGGCCACGGCGTCAAGATCGGCGGCGACCAGTTCCAGGTCATCGCCGGCCCGTGCTCCGTCGAGGGCGAGAACCTCATCCGCATCGCCCGCCGCGTGAAGGCCGCCGGCGCCACGATGCTGCGCGGCGGTGCCTACAAGCCCCGCACTTCCCCGTACGCCTACCAGGGCATGGGCCCCGCCGGTCTGGACCTGCTGTGCGAGGCGTCTGCCGAGCTCGACATGCCGATCGTCACCGAGATCATGGACCCGCGCGACGTGCAGGTCTTCCTGGACAAGAAGATCGACGTCATGCAGATCGGCGCCCGCAACGCCCAGAACTTCCCCCTGCTCAAAGAGGTCGGCAAGACCAAGACCCCGATTCTGCTCAAGCGCGGCATGTCCGGCACGATCGATGAGCTGCTCATGGCTGCCGAGTACATCATGAGCGAGGGCAACGACAACGTTATCCTGTGCGAGCGCGGCATCCGCACCTTCGAGACCCGCACCCGCAACACCTTCGACCTTAACGCCGTGCCGGTGCTGCACCACCTGTCGCACCTGCCCGTCGTAGCCGATCCCAGCCACGCCACCGGCTACACCCGCTACGTTGAGCCCATGGCGCTCGCGGCGACCGCCTGCGGCGCCAACGGTCTGGAGATCGAGGTCCACGACGAGCCGAGCCGCGCATGGTCCGACGGCGCTCAGGCCCTCACCCCCGACCAGTTCGACGACACCATGCGCCGCATCCGCGCCATCCGCGAGGTCGTCTGCCAAGAGACCATGGAGTAGCCCATGGGTACGGTGAGAAACGCGCGCGTTAACCAGGGCGGCCCCAAGTGCGCCGGCATTGTGGGCCTGGGCCTCATCGGCGGCAGCTTTGCCCGCGGCTATGCGCAGGCGGGCGTCCGCGTGCTGGCCTGGGACCCCGATGACGATGTCATGACGGCCGCCAGCATGGGCACTGTCGCCGGAGAGCTCAACGACAAGACACTCGGCGAATGCGACATCATCGTCCTCGCCTGCTATCCCGAGGCATGCATCGAGTGGCTCGAGGCGCACGCCCAGGCGCTCGCCGACGCCACCGACACCGACGCCATCATGGGTCCCGTGGTGATCGACACGGTGGGTGTCAAGGGCATCGTGTGCGAGCGCGCCTTTGAGCTTGCCCGCGAGCACGGCTTTTACTTTGTGGGTGCGCACCCCATGGCGGGCACGCAGTACTCGGGCTATGCGCACTCCCGCGCCGACCTGTTCCAGGGCGCCCCGCTCGTGCTCGTGCCACCCGCGGTGGACGATGCACTTAAGCTGGAGCTTTTGGGCCAGGTGCGCGAGATGGTGCGCCCCCTGGGCTTTGGCAAGTTCAGCGTGACCAGCGCCGCCGAGCACGACCGCGTCATCGCCTTCACGAGCCAGCTTGCGCACGTGGTATCCAACGCCTACGTCAAAAGCCCCACTGCCCAGGTCCACCACGGCTTTTCGGCCGGTAGCTATCGCGATCTCACCCGTGTGGCGCACCTCAACCCGCAAATGTGGTCCGAGCTCATGATCGACGACGCCGACGCGCTCGCCTTCGAGATCGACCATCTTATCGAATCGCTCGGCGCCTACAGCCGCGCCCTTAAGGACCGCGACCAGCGCTATCTGGAGAATCTCCTTGCCGAGGGCGACCGCATTAAGCGCGCACTCGACGACGAGGCCTCCCACTAGACCACCTATCACGCCAGGTCGAAAGGACCATAGCTTATGGCGATTACCATCGATATCGACACTGCACGCCCCTACCAGGTGCATGTTGGCACGTTTTTGCTGGAGCAGGCGGGACCGCTCGTGCGCGCCACTGCCGGCGGCACCAAGGCCGTCATCGTGACGGACACCAACGTGGGCCCGCTTTACCAGATGCCCGTTAAGCAGAGCCTGGAGGCGTCAGGCTACGAGGTGAGCATCTGCACCTTCGAGGCCGGCGAGGCCCATAAGCGCGCCGAAACCTATGTTGCCATTTTGGAGTTTGTGGCCGAGCACGAGCTTTCGCGCTCCGACGTTATCGTGGCGCTCGGCGGCGGCGTCGTGGGCGACGTGACGGGCTTTGTGGCCGCCACCTACATGCGCGGCTGCAAGTTTGTGCAGATCCCGACGAGCCTGCTCGCCATGGTGGATTCGTCGGTGGGTGGCAAGACCGCCATCGACCTGGCTGCCGGCAAGAACCTGGCCGGCGCCTTTTGGCAGCCGAATGTGGTTATCGCCGACGTGGGGTGCCTGGCCACCCTCACGCCCGAGCAGTTCGCCGACGGCTGTGGCGAGGTCGTCAAGCACGCCGTGATCGCCGACCCAGAGCTTTTCGCCGAGCTGGAGAAGACCCCGCTCACGCTGGAGCTGCTCAACCGCGATGTGGCCCGCGTAGCGCTCATCATCGCCCGCAATATCGACATCAAGCGCGCCGTGGTCGTCGCCGACGAGCGCGAAACCAACCAGCGCAAGCTCCTCAACTTTGGACACAGCGCCGGACACGCCGTCGAGGCCTGCGAGCACTTTGAGCTCGGACACGGCAACTGCGTTTCGATCGGCATGGGTATCATCACGCGCGCCGCGGCCCTGCACGGCGTTTGCGATGCTGCACTGCCCGGTCGTATTGAGGAGCTCTGCGCCCGCCATGGCCTCAAGACCCGCTGCGACCAAGATGCCGACGCCATCTTTGCCGAGGCGCTGCACGACAAAAAACGTGCCGGTGACACTATCGACCTGGTGATTCCGCACGGCATTGGCCGCTGCAGCATCGACCGCACGCCGCTTTCCACTTTCCATGAACTCATTGCCGAGGGCCTCGGCCAGAAGGGAGACGCATCCGCATGCTAGCCCGCATCACCCCGTCCCCGCTCAAGGGCACCGTTCCCGCCATCGCATCCAAGTCGATGGCGCACCGCTTGATTATCTGCGCTGCGCTTGCCAACGGCGAGACGCACGTCACCTGCAACACCACCTGCGCCGACATCGAGGCTACGGTGCGTTGCCTTACGGCCCTGGGTGCCCGCATCGAGACCGTCGAGGACGGCTTCCAGGTCCACCCCACCATGAAGAGTGTTGAGTTTGGCCTGCTCAAGGCCCTTGCCGGCGGCACGCTTGACTGCGGCGAAAGCGGCTCCACACTCCGCTTTATGTTGCCCGTCGCCTGCGCGCTGGGCGCAGAGGCCACCTTTGTGGGTCAGGGACGCTTGGGCGCACGCCCCCTCTCCCCGCTCTCGGACGAGATCGTCGCCGCCGGCTGCGACCTACAGGGTCTGGGCGGTTTTCCGCTCAAGACAAGCGGCCGCATGCGCCCGGGCACCTTTGTGCTGCCGGGCAACGTGAGCTCGCAGTATATCTCGGGCCTGCTGCTGGCGGCCCCGTTGCTCGCCCAGCCCTCCTGTGTGCAGGTGACCGGCCTCATTGAGAGCCGCCCCTACATCAACCTAACAATCCAGGCCATGAAGGCCTTTGGCGTTGAGGTCAACGTCGAGCGCATTCCCGCCAAGGACGGTCAGCCCGAGGTCACGAACTTCCGCGTGAGCAGTGGCTCGTACCGCACGCCCGGCAGCGTGGCCGTCGAGGGCGACTGGTCCAACGCCGCCTTTTGGTTGTGCGCTGGCGCCATCGGCACCGACCCCATCACCGTGGAGGGCGTGTCGCTGAGCTCCGCGCAGGGCGACCGCAACGTGCTTGCCGCGCTTTCGCGCTTTGGCGCCCGCATCGTGCGCTCCACCAACGCCGCCACCGTGCAGTCCGACAAGCTCGCCGGCTTTGAGATGAGCGCCCACGACATTCCCGACCTGGTACCCGTTATCTCGGCCGTGGCCTCGCTGGCTCAGGGCCGCACGTTCATCCGTGACTGTGCGCGCCTGCGCATCAAGGAATCTGACCGTCTGGTCACCACCACCCGCGAGCTCACCGCGCTGGGCGCACAGGTGCGCATCGCCGGTGACGACCTCATCATCAAGGGTGTCGATGCCTTCACCGGCGGCGAGGTCGATTCGCACAACGACCACCGCATCGCCATGATGGCTGCCATCGCTGCGAGCCGCGCCACTGGCGAAGTTGTGATCCACGGCGCCGAGGCCGTCAACAAGTCCTATCCCGATTTCTTTGACCACTACCGCCTGCTGGGCGGCAAGGTCACGCTCGAGGAGGAATAGCATGTCCTCGACCTTTGGCAACGTCTTGCATCTGAGTATCTTTGGCCAGTCGCACTCCCCCGCTATCGGCTGCTCACTCGACGGCATTCCTGCCGGTATTGCCGTTGACCAGGAGCAGCTGCAGGCCTTTTTGGACCGTCGTGCCCCCGGTCGCGACGAGACCGCAACCAAGCGCCGCGAGGCCGACGCCGCCCACATCATCGCCGGTGTTGTCGATGGACATACCACCGGCGCGCCCATCGCCGCGATTATCGAGAACACCAACACGCGCTCCAAGGATTACTCCGAGCTGCGCCGCAAGCCCCGTCCCGGACATGCGGACTTCCCTGCGCGCGTGAAGTATCACAACATGCACGATGTCGCTGGTGGCGGGCATTTTTCCGGCCGCCTAACGGCCCCCTTATGCATCGCCGGCGGCATTGCGCTGCAGGCACTCGAGGCCCGCGGTATTCGGGTGATGGCTCACGTGGCGCAGATCGGCGGCATCTCCGACCTGCCGATGGACGATATGGTCTATCGCGAGGCCGACCGCAAGGCGATCCTTACGAACGATCTGCCGTGCATTGACGCCGCCGCAGCCGGCCGTATGCGCGAGGAGATCCTAGCCGCGCGCGACGAACTCGACAGCATCGGCGGCATCGTGGAGTGTGGCCTCTACGGCCTGCCTGCAGGCATCGGCGACCCCATGTTCGACGGCATCGAGAACCGCATCGCGCAAATCGCGTTTGGCATTCCCGCCGTAAAGGGTGTGGAGTTTGGCATGGGCTTTGCCGTGGCCGCCATGCTCGGCAGCGAGAACAACGATCCGTATCGCATCGATGCCGAGACCGGCGAGATTGAGGTCGAGTCCAATAACGCCGGCGGCATCCTGGGCGGCATTTCGACCGGCGCGCCCGTCATGTGGCGCATGGCCGTAAAGCCGACGCCCTCTATTGGCCTCGAGCAGCAGACCGTGGACATGGACGCCATGGAAAATGCCGAGCTCTCGGTCCACGGCCGTCACGATCCCTGCATCGTCCCCCGAGCCGTCCCCGTAGCCGAAGCAGCCGCCGCGCTGGCCATCTGGGACGCCCTCCTCGAGGACGCCGCCCAGCGCTAACCCGACTCACCTGGGTTGCCCGTCAACTCTGCCATTACGTGAAAGGGGCCTCCATGGACCTTGCCGATATCCGCCAGACCATCGATGGCATCGACACCACGCTCCTCAACAGCTTTGTCGAGCGTATGGACATTGCCACCGAGGTCGCCAAATCAAAGATCGAGATGGGCAAGGCTGTCTTTGACCCCGCCCGCGAGCGCTCCAAACTCAACAACCTCGCCAGCCGCGCGCCCGAGCGCTACGAGGCGCAGACCATCACCCTGTTCCGTCTCCTCATGAGCATGAGCAAGGCCGAGCAGCAGCGCTACATCAACGAACTCAAGGGCATCACTGTCTCGCAAAAGGCCCACGCCACGGCTGCAGCCTCCGACACGCCCTTCCCTCAAACTGCCACCGTCGCTTGCCAGGGCGTTGAGGGCGCTTACAGTCAAATCGCCGCGTGCAAGCTCTTCGACGTACCCGACATCGCGTTTTTCGAGACCTTCGAAGGCGTTATGCGCGCTGTGCGCGACGGCTTCTGCGAGTTTGGCGTGCTGCCCATCGAGAACTCCACCGCCGGCTCGGTCAACGCCGTCTACGACCTGCTCGCCCAGTTCGACTTCTACATCGTGCGCTCGCTTCGCCTCAAGATCGACCACAACATGCTCGTCAAGCCCGGCACCAAGCTCGCCGACGTGCGCGAGGTTTACAGCCACGGCCAAGCCATTGCCCAGTGTGCGGGCTTTATCGAGTCCCACGACCTGCACGCCACCAAGTACCCCAACACCGCCATGTCGGCCGAGATGGTCGCCAGCTCCGAGCGCACCGATATTGCCGCCATCGCATCGCGCAGCTGCGCGGCACTCTATGGCCTGGAGGTGCTGGAGCCCAACATCCAGGACTCGGACAACAACTACACGCGCTTTGTCGTCATCAGCCGTGAGCCGCGCGTCTATCCCGGTGCCAACCGTACCTCGCTCATGATTACCACGGCCAATGAGCCGGGCGCCCTCTACCGCGTGCTCGAGCGCTTCTATGCGCTCAACATCAACCTCATCAAGCTCGAGAGCCGCCCCATCCCCGGCCGCGACTTTGAGTTTATGTTCTACTTTGATCTGGACTGCCCCTTTGGCAGCAAGGCCCTCGACGACCTGCTCGATTCTATCGACGACGTGTGCGAGAGCTTCACCTACTTTGGCAGCTACACGGAGGTGCTCTAGATGACCGATACCGCCGCAACCCGCCCCTACGGAGTGCTGGGCCGCGTGCTGGGCCACAGCTACACCCCAACCATCTACAAGGAGCTCGCTGGGCTCGAGTACGTGCGTTTTGAGCGCGAGCCCGAGGATCTTGAGGCCTTTATGACGGGCGACGAGTGGGAGGGCACCAACGTGACCATCCCCTACAAGCGCGCCGTCATGGAGTATCTGGACGAGCTGAGCCCGCTCGCCGAGCGCATGGGCAACGTCAACACCATCACGCGCCTGCCCGACGGCCGCCTGCGCGGCGATAATACTGACTACTTTGGTTTTCAGTGCCTGGTCGAGGAGCTGGGAGTTGAGGTTACCGGCAAGAAAGTTCTCGTGCTCGGCGCCACCGGTGGCGCCGGCACCACGGCGAGCATGGTGCTGGGAGACCTGGGCGCCATCGTCGTACCCGTGGGTCGCACGAGCGAGGTCAACTACGGCAACATCGCGCAGCAGTCCGACGCCGCCCTGCTCGTCAACTGCACGCCTGCCGGCATGTTCCCCCACTGCCCCGACGCGCCTTGCACGTTCGAAGGGCTCGATGCGCTCGAAGGCGTTATCGACATTGTCTACAACCCCGCCCGCACGGGCCTGATGCTCGAGGCCGAGCGCCGCGGTATCCCTTGCATCGACGGCCTGCTAATGCTCGTGGCCCAAGCGGCACAGGCCGTCGAGCGCTATACCGGCCAGGTCACCCCGCGCGAGCGCATCCTGGACATAACGGAGCGCTTGTCACGCCGCGAACAGAACATCGCGCTGATCGGCATGCCGGGCTCGGGCAAGACCCGCGTGGGTGAGCAGATTGCCCTGCTCACGGGTCGCGAGCACATCGACCTGGACCGCGCCCTCGAGGAACGCCTCGACATGCCCTGCGCCGACTTTATCGTCGAGCGCGGCGAGGCCGCCTTCCGCGAGCAGGAGACAGCGGAGCTGTCCGACATCTCCAAGCGCAGCGGCCTGGTGCTCTCAACCGGCGGCGGCGTGGTCACGCGCGACGAGAATTACCCGCTGCTGCACCAAAACAGCCAGGTCGTGATGCTCAACCGCAAGCTCGACGAGCTCGCCCACAAGGGCCGCCCTATCACCGCGCGCGACGGCATCGACAAGCTCGCCGAGCAGCGCATGCCGCGCTACCGCGCCTGGGCCGACTACATCATCGACTCACGCGACTGCGCCGCCAACACCGCTCAAGCCCTCCTCGACACCCTCCCACCCGCTCTCTAACCAAAACCACCACAAAGGGGACAGGCACCTTTGTGGTGGTTTTCCAACCGCAAAGGAAGCAACCATGAAAGCACTCGTCATTAACGGTCCCAACCTTAACATGCTCGGTATTCGCGAGCCGGGTATCTACGGTAGCGACAACTACGACCGCTTGGTCCAGATCTGCAAGGATGCCGGCGCCGCACAGGGCTTCGACGAGGTCGAGGTCTTCCAGTCTAACCACGAGGGCAGCATCGTCGACAAGATCCAGGAGGCCTACGGCAAGGTCGACGGCATCGTCATCAACCCGGCTGCCTACACGCACACGAGCGTGGCCATCCTGGACGCCCTCAAGGCCGTCGCCATCCCGGCTGTGGAGGTCCACATCAGCGCCGTCGAAACACGCGAGGACTTCCGCCAGGTGAGCTATGCGCACCTGGCCTGCTTCACCACCATCACCGGCGAGGGCCTGCAGGGCTACGCACACGCGATGGAGCTGCTGAGGGAACGTCTCGAAAAGTAGCCTCGCGAGCAAATCCATCAACGCGATTCACACGCTAATAATGCCAGTGCCGCCAGCAGCAACCTCGCTACTGGCGGCACTTTATTACTGGCATATAATCATTGCAGTCACACAACGTCTGGAGACGCGCATGTTAAGCATCCATCTGGGGGATTACCCCGGTTCCATCTACGATACCGAAACCTATTTTAGGAACTCATACTTGGACTCATGGTTCGAAGACCCTATGGCCGCACAGATTATTAAAAGCGTGGACGGATCAGAGCTCATCGGTCCCCACAACATCGTAAGCAAACAGCTGGGCTCGATCACCCCACTCGAACTGTCCGGCGGCGTTAAGACGCTGCTGCTGGTGCGCAATCTCCCAAATATGGTGTTCAACGCATCCACCTGCGGAGACAACTGTGCCCGCTGGCTACTCAAGATCGGCAAAGAGCAGGATGTGATGGTGACCTTATTCCACATCATGAAATTCCCCTGGAAGAGCTTTGAAATCCGCATTGAAAACGATGGCCGCATCGTCAGAAACATGCAGGAGTTTGTCGGCGCCACGAATGACTTTTTGGATGTTGATGAGTAATGAAGGGAACGCATACCGTTGTCGTAGAGCGTGCAAAGGTCAAATACACACTCACGTTTAAGCGCAATATTTCCTTTATACGCGGCAACAGCGGCACGGGTAAAACGACGCTCATCTCGATGATTCGCGACTACAACGACCGAGGACCGGAAAGCGGCGTTGCACTCAGTTGCGACGTGCCTTGCGAAACGCTTTCCGGCAGACGCTGGGAGCGCGAGCTATCAATCATCGAAGATTCAATCGTCTTTCTAGATGAGGGTAACGAGTTTATCTACTCAAAGGACTTCGCCAAAGCCGTCAACGGCTCGTCCAACTATTTTGTTCTGATATCTCGTCGCGATGCCAACGAGCTCCCCTACAGCGTTGATGAGATCCTGAAGCTAGTCAACACGACAAGTAAAACAATCAATGGCCGCAAGAGCGACAGGCGCTTCTACTCGGTGACCAAGCCGCTATATGACCACACGGCAAGTATGCTGTATCAGGATCTAAATGTTGGATTCGAGGTACCCGACGCCGTAGTTGTCGAGGATAGCAAATCTGGCTATCAATTCTACGACGCTCTTTGCAACCGACTCGGGATCCCCTGCTATACCGCCACCGGCGTTGCGAATCTAAAACGTACGATTCACGAATGTCCCGAGCAAAACATCCTTGCTATTGGAGACGGAGCAGCATTTGGTCCCTACATCGAAAAGGTGCTCGGACAGCGCGTTTACAAGAACGTACGCTTGTTCCTCCCCGAATCATTCGAGTGGACACTCCTGCAATCTGGCCTCATTCCCAGTAACGATATCTTAAAAATCCTCGAGGATCCCTCAAGCTATATCGAAAGCCGCGACTACCTGAGCTGGGAGCGGTTCTTCACCGATGTGTTGATCAAATACTCGGCAGACACTCGCTACGCCTACAGAAAGGCAAAGCTCAATGAGCAGTACCTGAGGCCGCAGGCGATGAATGCAGTTGCAAACGTCTTGCCCGAGTGCCTGAAGGCAGACTAGATACAGCGGGGAGGGCCAAGTTGGTCCTCCCCGCTTTTGTTACGCCTTCTTGATCACGTACGCCAATCCAATATCGCAGGCACAGCGTACGATTGACGCGAAGAACCACGATGCTGGCAGCGTCATAAGCAGAGGCTTGCTCACGCTCGGCTCCAGCCCCCTTTGGCGCGCCGTATAACCAATCCACATCAGCAGCACAATAGCAGCTCACGCCACGGCTTCGGCCTAAACGTATACCCGGCAAGAACAAAGAACACCGGCATGTGAAAAAGCCCAGACCACCAAGCGGTCCGGGCTTAATAAACGATGGTGCTCCATGGCGGATTCGAACCGTCGACCTTGGGATTAGAAGTCCCCTGCTCTATCCAACTGAGCTAATGGAGCAAATAACCACACGCCCAAGCAAGCGCAAGCCTGTCAGGCGCAAGTAATTATAACCTAGTTGAACTGCTCGCGGTACGCCTTGCAGACCTCATCGACCGGGCCGTCCATGCGAAGGTCACCCTTCTCAATCCAAACGGCACGCTGGCAGATGCGCTCAACCTGCTCCATAGAGTGCGAAACGAACAGAACCGTCACGTCGCCGCTCTGGATAAAGTGCTGGATGCGGGCCTCACACTTTTGCTGGAAGAACACATCACCGACGGACAGCGTCTCGTCAACGATCAGAATATCGGGCTCGGTAATCGTCGCGATTGCAAAGGCGATACGCGCAACCATGCCCGAAGAGAAGTTCTTAAGCGGCATATCGACAAAGTTCTGCAGCTCAGCGAACTCGATAATGCCGTCAAAGTTGGCGTCGATGAACTCCTTGGTATAGCCGAGCAGGGCGCCGTTCAGATAGATGTTCTCGCGGGCGGTCAGCTCGGGGTCAAAGCCGGCGCCAAGCTCAATCAGCGGCGCGATGTTACCGTGCACCTTAACGCTGCCCTCGCTAGGCTCAAGAACGCCAGCGATAATCTTGAGCATCGTAGACTTGCCGGAGCCATTGGTGCCGACCAGACCCACAACCTCGCCGCGATGAATATCAAACGAGATGTGCTTAAGCGCCCTAAACTCCTCAAAGAACAGCTCGTGCTTGGCAAGCTTAATGAAGTACTCCTTGAGGTTGGTCAGCGACTCGGACGCCATGTTAAAGATCATGGTGACGTCGTCGACCTCGACAGCCAGAGGCTGCTCGCTGTAATCAACAACAGATTCAGTCATCACAGCACTCCTTAGATGTAGAGGATAAATTTGCGCTCGGACTTATGGAACACGGTATAGCCAATAATAAGCGCAAGAACCGCCCAAGCGACGCACATACCAAACGTCATAAGCGAGGGCGTAGTCTGGAACAGGAAGATATCGCGCATAAACTGCAGGTAGTTGAACATGGGGTTCGCATACATCAAGATACGCACGAGATGCGGCATTTGCGCAATATAGTCAGTCGTCCAGAAGATGGGCGTAATGTAAGTCCACGCCGTAATGACGACGCTCCACAGATGCATAACGTCGCGGAAGAAGACCGTAAGGGCAGAGAGCATCATGCCCAGGCCCATGCAGAAGCACATAAGCAGCAGCAGGCAAACCGGCAACAGAATCAGGTGCCAAGAAGGCATAACGCGGAACCACAGCATGACGATGGCGACGGCGACCAGCGAGAAGGCAAAGTTGACCAGCGAGAAGAGCACCTTCTGCACCGGGAAAACCCAGCGGTGCACCTTAACCTTCTTGAGCAGAGGGGCAGCGCCCACGATCGACGTCAGGGCCTGGTTAGTAGACTCAGACATGACGGCAAAGGTGATGTTACCCACGATCAAGTACAGCGGGTACATCTCGGGCGTCATTGAGCCATTGCGGCCCTGGCCAAAAATCGTCGAGAACACGATGGCCATGACGATCATCATCAGCAGCGGGTTGAGCACCGACCATGCGACGCCCAGAACGCTACGGCGATACTTGATCTTAAAATCCTTGGTAACCAGCTGACGAAGGATAAACGCGTCCTTCTCAAATTCGTTCTTAGCAAACGTCGCAGGCAGACTGCGAGTTTCTTGTTGCTTTGTCTGATCCGACACGGATGCAACTCCTTTACTCGTAATCGTTGACAAACGAACAGTATAGACCCGACGGCCATGCAAACGATTCGCGCAACAAAACTGGAGAACTAACCCACATCTTAGGATGCCAGGCCCAAACGGCTATACTTTCTAGGATTGAATGTATAAGGAGCATTAAGTGAATTCTGAATCCATCGCCGTCATCATCCCTTGCTACAACGAAGCGCTCACGATCGGCAAAGTCATCGACGACTTTCACCGCGAGCTTCCGCAGGCGACGGTCTATGTCTATGACAACAACTCGTCGGACGATACCTCACGCATTGCCACCGAGCACGGCGCCACAGTCCGCTTTGAGCCCCGTCAGGGAAAGGGCAACGTGTGCCGCCAGATGTTTCGCGATATCGACGCCGATTGCTACCTGATGGTCGACGGAGACGACACCTACCCCGCCGAGGCGGCCAAGGCCCTCTGCGAGCCCATCCTTAACGGCACGGCCGACATGACCGTAGGCGATCGCCTTTCCAACGGCACCTACGCCGAGGAGAACAAGCGTGCCTTCCACGGCTTTGGCAATAATCTGGTCCGCGCCATGATCAAGTGGATCTATGGCTACAGCTTCGATGACGTCATGACAGGCTACCGCGCCATGAGCCGCCCGTTCGTTAAAACCTTCCCAGTGCTTTCCGAGGGCTTTCAGATCGAAACCGAGCTCTCGATCCACGCCGTCGACCACCGCTGGCGCATCAAAGATGTGCCCATCGAGTACCGCGACCGTCCCGAGGGTTCCGAGTCCAAACTCAACACCGTGAGCGACGGCATTAAAGTCGTTGCGATGATCGGCACGCTGTTCAAGGACTATCGCCCGCTGAAGTTCTTCAGCCTCGTTGCGCTTCTGTTCGCGGTATTCGGCCTCGCCCTGGGCATGCCCATCGTTGTCGAATATTTCCAGACCGGCCTCGTCCCGCGCTTCCCCACCGCTATGCTCGCCGCCTCGTTTATGTTCCTGTGCGGCCTGAGCCTTGCGACCGGCTTCATCCTAGATTCTGTAGCAAAGGTCGAAAAAAAGCAGTGGGAGGTCAACGTGTACAGCAAATACGCCTACGACGACCAGCCCGGCCACCCTACTTCCATGCCAAGCGAGAGGTAGATCTTCCGCAAAATACTATTGGCACCACTGCGCAGATAGCCACCAACAAGAAAAGCCGCCGTTAAAGAACGGCGGCTTTTACTCTCGAAAAGTTAATAGCGGCTAGAGCGTCTTGATGTACTCC